>NZ_JBFTKS010000005.1:0-342897 GCF_056396065.1 Allobosea sp. 05T433
ACCCAGAAGGTACCCAGAAGGTCTGCCCGACCATGCCGCCATTGATATGCGTCTCGGCAAGGCCACCGACCCAGAGATCGACCCGGTCGATCCCCTTCACGATGCCGGTGCCGTCGGCCTGGATGGCCACGCTGATATTCGAGTTGATCGCCTGGAAGGCCGCGATCTCGTCGGCGTCCAGGACGAGGTCCGGATAGGCCTGCTTGAACTGGGCGATCACTGCATCGCTCAGATTGTTGCGCTGCTGGAAGTCCTCCCACGAGGTATAGGGCGAGAGATTTCCGGCATATCCGACGGCCTCGGAGACATAGGGATCCTGCGAAGCGGCAAGATCCGAACGCACCTGGTTCAAGGTGCCAAGCCCGACATCCCAGCCGCGGGCCACATTGAAGGCGAAGAGGTCGGCATTGATCCGAACCAGATCGTTGCGCACCGCGTCGACGATGTTGAAGTCGACCTCCTCCGCCGGCTGCCTGATGATGCCGCCCAGGATCGATCCCACGCCGAGCTGCTCATAGCCGGGCTGCGGGACATAGCCGGGAGGCAAGGGAGCGGTGAAGGCGCCAGCGTCGTTCGTCGGGTTCAGGAAGGCGTC
The DNA here is from genome assembly GCF_056396065.1 of Allobosea sp. 05T433. Lineage (NCBI taxonomy): Bacteria > Pseudomonadati > Pseudomonadota > Alphaproteobacteria > Hyphomicrobiales > Alloboseaceae > Allobosea > Allobosea sp. 05T433. Next base: position 596 of record NZ_JBFTKS010000005.1, read on the forward strand.
GAACAGCGCCACCTGCTTCGGCTGACCATCGGCATCGAGCACGGTCATGGTCTGGCCGATCAGGGAGTGACCGACCCGGTACACGGCCGCCGCGAACTCATGCGAGATGGCGGCCGTCGCATCCGGATTGTAGTCGCCGTGGCCGTGGTCGCCATCGCCCTTGATGCCGCCGATGAGATGATCGGCGAACTCGTCGAAGACGACGCGCTGGTACTCGGCCTCGTTGATGATCTTGGCCGCCTGGAAGAGCTCCTCCTGCGTGCCCTGGAAGCCGGCTTCCACCAGATTCTCGACGTGGAAGTTGTGATTGCGCGCCCAGATCGTGTGCATCGCAGTCAGGGCAAAGTTCTCGTTCGCCCGGCCGTCGCCGGCGATGTAGTGGTCGAGAACGCTGACGAACGGATTGGCATCGAGCAGCAGCGCATGTCCGGTGCCCATGAAATTGGACGCCATGCTCGCTGCCATCGTGGTGTTGATCACACCGCCGTTGACCAGCCCAGGGAAATAGGTCTGGAAGGCGACCGGGCCGCCTGGCAGGCCGGTGAAGACGGTGTTGTTCTCCCAATGCTCGAGGATCAGCTCGCGCAGCGTCGGCAGCAACCGGAAGTTCGGGTCAGACGGATCCGGCCCTCCCGCCAGCAGCATGGAGCCGAGACCGCCATCGCCGTCGCCTTCGCGGAGGAACTGGCCGACGAGCCCGTTCGAGCCATAGGCCTGGTTCTGGTCCGCGAAGGGCGAAGTGCGGTTGATATGCTGGGGAACGCCGTCGACGATTTCGTCGACCGTGCCCCGGGTGAGATCGGCCGGGTTGCCTGATCCGGGCGCACCGTTCCCGGGAGCTCCGATCTGGATCGTGCCGTTGCCACCCTTCGGCAGGAAGTCGAGGCCATGGTCGAAATACTGGCCGAAGGCCATGAAGAAGATATTGGCGTCGTTGCTGTTCTTCGGCAGGTCGGCTTCCTGCACACCCAGGATGTTGCTGATATTGCGCGGATCCAGCCCCTCGAAGATCGGGTTGATCTGGTTGTTGCCGGTCGCCGCGTCGTATTCGCCATAGCGGGCTTCGGTCAGCCGGATGAAGTGCTCGTCCGCCGCACCGTAATCGGGATGGGCGACATTGTTGCCGTGGCCGCTGAGATCACGCACGCCGGGCACCGTGTCGTCATCGCCAGGAACGTCCTGGCCGTTGACCAGGTGCTTCAGCCCCGAAAGGTCGCCGGCGGTGAGTTCGAACGCGCCGGTGACGCCGTCGCCTCCACCATCTCCGCCTCCCGTGCCGCCCCCATTTCCGCCACCGCCGTTGCCACCGCTGCCGCCGGAATTCGCGAAGGTCGGCGACGCGCCGCCCGGCAGGGTCGCGAAGGTGATGGTATGGCCGCCATTCGTCAGGGTCGTCGTGCCGTTGCCGTTGTTCGTGCTCGTGTAGTTGGCGAGCGTCGAACCGGGCGCCAGTTCGATGACATCCTGAGGCCGCAAGGTCCCGATGATCGTGTCATGGCCGCCCATCGACTTGAAGACGATGCGATGTGCCGAGGTTAGCGCCGAGATATTGACGGTGTCGTCGCCCGTCGAACCATCGATCGTGATGGTGTTGGTGAACAAGGTGGTCGCCGCGAAATTGCCGAGGACCTGGAAGGTATCGCCGCCGCCACCACCGGTGATCTGGATTTCCTCGATGTTTGCCAGCTCCGCGATCACCACGCCATTGCGGACGATGGCGATCTCCGTTGCCGGGTTGAGATTGAACGCGGCCGGCGCATTGGCTGCCGCATAGATCTGGAAAACCTCAGCAGTCGCATTCCCCACGATCCGAACGGTGTCGGTGTCACGGCCGCCGTCGATGATGTCACGCCCTTCGGTCGAACCGACGATGATCAGATCATCGCCGCGATCGCCAAGGATCGTGTCATTGCCCAGGCCGCCATTGATGGTGTCGTCACCGCGGCCACCATCGATCGTGTCGTTTCCGGCTCCGCCATTGAGGATGTCGTTGTCGCGATCGCCGAGGATGGTGTCGTCGCCGTCGCCGCCGTCAACCGTATCGGCCCCGCGGCCTGCGTCGATCGTGTCATTGCCTGCAAGACCGGTGACGGTGTCGTCACCGCGATCAGCGTTGATGATATCGGCCCCGGCAGTGCCGACGAGCACGTCATTGCCGCGCGTTCCGAGGATGGCCGGATCCGTCGGGATATTGGTGCCGACAGTCGCGGTCGGGAGCGAGAACACCTCCTCGAGCACGCCATGGGCATCCTGGTAGACGATGCGCAGCCTGATCGGCAGCCCGTTCTCGCCATCCGTGACCGTGAAGCTCGGGCCATGCGCGCGCTCCACCTCGCCGGCGCCGAAGAGCTCGATATCGGCGAAACCGGTGCCGTCATCGACCTGCCAGAAGTAGGAAATGGGTGCGGCTGGAACGAGCCCGCCCGGATTGTCGGCATCCGTCAGCCCCGCCAGATTCAAGCCGGCCAGGCTCACAGTCAGGACGTCGCCGACCTGAATGCCGACGTTGGTGGTTGTGCTATCAACGATGACCGGCCGGCCCACGGGCTGGTTGTTCGCGCCGCCGAGCACGATCGACTGATCCGCGAACTGCAGCCGCTCGATGTTCCGGAGCGTATCCGTCCCATCAGTGCCAACATTGTCCGTAACGGTCACGGAGCCGTCGGCGTTGGGCGTGATCGTGTAGCTCGCCCGCAGGCCCGAGAACTTGGCCGTATCGAAATCGGTGGTATTCGAGCTCAGGATCTCGCGAACGATCCTGAGCTGGCCGGGATTATAGGTGCCGTTCAGCATCAACGGAACCATCGGCTCCATGCTGTCGAAGGTCGCGATCTCGGGGCCGCTACCGTCCAGATTCTGTCGAACGCTGATGCGCACGTTCAAGTAGCGGTCGCCGTCGATAATGTCGTCGCCGCCGCGGCCCTGGATGATGTCGCTGCCCTTGCCGCCGAGGATGATGTTACCACCATCGAAGAAGGTTGCGGCGCTATTGGGAAGCAGAGCGCGCAGACCGTCGATCAGATCGATATTGGTCATCACGCTGCCGGTCGCACCTGCAGTTGGCAGGGTGGTGGCATCGGAGTCATCGCCATTGAGGACATCGCCGAAATCCGAGCCGGAGAGGCCTTCGACGAAGTCGAAGCGGCTAAGCGAGGTCGACCCACCGGGCACGGGCGGCTGATCGAAGAAGCGGTCGGAGATGTCGATATAGACGCCGGTGGTGTTGGGCTTGTAGATCGCCCAGTCATAGCCGGAGCCGCCGATATAGCGATCGCCGAAGCCGGTCTTGCCGGCCATGATGTCGTCGCCGCCTTCGCCGTTGAACTTGTCGTTCTCGCCGTCGCCGATGAAGACGTCATTGCCGATGACCGGGTCATTGCCGAGCGGATCGAAATTGTCACCAGGCGCGCCGTCGGTGGTGCCCTTCTCGATCCAGTCGTCGCCCTCGTTGCCCATATCCTGTTCATTGGCCTTGCTGCCGAGGATGAAGTCGTTCCCCTGGCCGCCGATGGCCTCCGATGCGTCCTCGCCAGTGACGATGAAATCGCTGCCGAAACCGCCGATGATCAGGTTGACGCCGTTGCCGCCATGGAGGACGTCGTTGCCGTCGCCACCCTGGATGTTGTCGTCACCACCGGTGTCCGTGATGATGTCGTCGCCGGCGCCGCCGCGCAGCTGGTCGTTGCCGTCGCCGCCCTCGATGCGGTCATTTCCGCCATCGCCCCAGATCGTGTCGTCGCCCTCGCTCGCAATCAGGATGTCATTGCCGACGCTACCGCCGAGAACGACATGCTCGTCACCGGTATACTGCAGATAGTTGCTGTCGGGCCCGGCCGTATTCGGGTTGTCGCGAATGACGAGCGGAAGCAACGGATCGCCGTTTGTCGGGTCGTCGTTGCCGGTCGCGCCGAGCCCGGTGTGCTGCTTGGTCGGATCGACCTCGAGCGTGAAACCGGGTGTCGTGAAGACCACGCCGGGGAGATGGGTCGCCGACGAATTCGCCATGATCAGCTTGGCGAAGGAGTTGCTCTCGAGCTCCGCATTGAAGCTCAGGCCGGACGTGCGCTCGAGATAGTAGAAGCGGTCGCCATCCTGCAGCTTTTCGAGCTGGTTCTCGAAGATGAAGTTGAAGGTCGAGCCCAGCATGCCGCCGAAGGGCATCTTCTCCTCGGCGAGACCGCCGATCCAGAGATCGATGGCATCGACGCCGGTGATGGTGACACCATTGGCGCCGCTGGCCCAGGCCCCCGTACCGTTCAGGAAGTCGAGACGGTCGGCAGGTGCGCCGGCGCCACCGAGTACCAGCGACATGGCGGCCGCACGCTTGTCCACAAGTGTGGCCGCGCCCGTGATCGACGAATGCGTGCCGTAGGCGGCGATGAAGTTGATCAGCGAATCCGGGTGCTTCAGGCTCTGAACGAGATCCGCCCAGCTGGCGTAGGGCTTGAGCTGGACTTCGCCGGTCGACGTATAGATTTGCCGGCGGACTTCGTTCAGCGAGGGAATACCGACGTCCCGGCCGCGCGCGAGGTTGATCGCGGGAAGGTCGAGCGGCAGGCCGAGCAGGTTGTTGCGCAGCGCCTCGGTGACGAATTCGTCGATTTCGTTGCCGGCCTGGCGGGTCACGCCGCGGACGATCGCGCTGACTGCGTCTTCCGGATTGGCTCCGCTGGCAGCGAAGGCGAGCGGGTTCAGGAAGGCAGCGATCAGGCCCATCTGCTGGTCGGGATTGCTGGGATCGGACGAGACGACGTCGAAATCCGCAGTGAAGCGGTCGACCGTCTCGGTCAGCATCGAATGGCCGAAACGATAGACCGTGTGCGCGAACTCCGCGACGATCGAGGGATCCAGGTCGACGTCATAGACCTGGGTCGGCGCAAAGAAGAGGTCGACATTCGGCTGGATCGTTCGGGCGAACTCTTCGAAGACCAGATGCTGATACTGCATCTCGGTGCCGAATTTCGCCGTCTGGAACAGGCGCTCGCCATTCCATTGCAGGGCGTCGATCGCCGCCTGATTGGCCGGGAATGTCGCCGGCTCGGTGCCGGGGATCAGCCATTCCTTGAGGAAGGCGAGATCGCCCGAAGTCAGCACCGTATTCTTGGTCTGCTCGACCAGCCGGTTATGCTCGGAGTGGAAGATCGCGTGGACGGCGGTGAGGCCGATATTCTCGTTCACGCGGCCGTCGCCGGCGATGTAATGCGCGTCGAGCAGCTCGTTGTCGTAAGCGAGGTTGTTACCTTGCTGATTCACCGGCACGGGATTTCCCGTCAACACATCGCCATCGGGAACAAGGTCGTCAGCCGTGTTGGCAACCCCGTCGGCACCGAGACCAGCGAATACCGGCACGGCGTTGTGGGCGATGTCGTTGAGGAAGGCGTGGCCGGTGCGCACGGCATTGGTCAGGGAGATCGGCGCAAGCGGATTGCCCTCGACGAGGATGTCGTCAGCGGTGCCGCCGATGCCGTCCAGCCCCTTCATCACGACCTGCGGGAAGCCGTTCGGGCCCTTGATGAAATTGCCATAGGCGTCGGTCGCCAGCAGCGGACCGCTGTCGATATCGGCGTCGGTGAGATTGATGCCGAGAATGTCGCGCGCCTGCGCCTTCACCACCTTCCAGGTCGCCATACCGCCAATTTCGATATCGTCAGCGGTTCCGAACTTGCCGTCAGCGCCCAGATTACGATTGGTGATCAATTCACCGGTCGCAACTGGCCGCGCTCCTCCCACTCCAGCGCCATCGGTATCCATGAGTTGGTAAGCTCGCAGGAAGACCTGGTGCGAGGGATGCGAGGAGTAGGTCTGGTTCTGGTCGACGAAGGGCGAGGTCGTGTTGGTGTGCTCGTGGATGTCGTCGGCATTGCCGAGGATCCCGTCCGGACCAGGCAGGTTGGTCGCCCGGGTCAGGACCATGAAGTTCGTCGGGCTGCCCTGCACGTAGAGCGGATCGTCCGGCTGAAGCGGGATGAAGACCGTGCCGGAACCGCCCTTGGTCACGAGATCGAGGCCATGGTCGAAGAACTGGCCGAAGAAGGTCATCCAGGCGTTGAACGGCGCCGACAGACCGGCATCCGGAGCAATGTTCGGGATTTCGAAGACCTGCTTATCGTCGGCCGTGCCGAACTGGCCGTCGAGACCCGGGCTGGTAACGATGGTCAGGCCGAGGTCGTCGGCCACGCCGTCGAAGGTCGCCTGGGCGGCGACGACGGGGGCATTCGCGTCGTTCAAGGCCGCCTGATCGAGCGCAACGTGGTTCGCCGCCTGCGTCTGGGCGGTTTGGGCTGGGCCGAGAGCGGCCTGAGTCGAGGTAACGAGTGCGTCCGCCTCTGCGAACGCAGCTTCGGCATCCGTCCGCACCTGAACGGCGTTATCGAGCGCGATGACAGCCGCCTGCACGCCTGGATCAGCCAGAGGGTCTTCACCCGCCGGCACCGCGGCGACCGCCAAGGCCAAAGCCGTCTGCGCGGTCGATTCCCCCAGTTGCGCAGCCGTAACCGCGCCTGCTGCGGACGCGGCCGCCGTGGTGGCGGTGTTCGCAGCGGCCGTCGCTGCGGCGAGATTGGCATCCGCGGTTGCAAGGACCGCCTGTGAAGCACCGAGCGCTGTCTGCAGAGCGGCAACTCCGCTCGCCGCAGCCGCTTTCACAGCGTTGAATGCCTGGAGCGCGGCCAGGAAGGTCGCGGTGTCCGCCGTGATGTTTTCCGAGCCGGCGTTGCGAAGGGCCGCCGCAATCGCAGCGGGATTGTTCGCGGTCTGGTCCACGATGAGATTGCTGATCGTGCGCGGCTGCGAGTCGATCACCAGACCGTTCGTCTGCTGGTAGGAGGTACCCGACTGCGCCGGATTGAACACCGGCGTCGTGACGCGTGGGAAGACGTTGTCGGCGGCTCCGAAGGTGTCGCTCTGCTGCTGATTGAGCAGGTTGTTTCCGGAACCATCGACCGTGCGCAGGCCAAGCGCCGCCCGCACATTCGGCAGCAGCGAGGTCAGCGGCGTACCGGCCGCATTCGCTTCAGCAATCTTGATCTGGTCGAGGATGAAGTTGAGGTCAGAGCGCACCAGCATGATGCCCTCGCCACCCGCCGTCGCATCGACGACCGGCGTCGGCGCGACCGGCGGCGCCACGGGACCGGCCACGACCGGCTGGGTCGGAGCCGAGAACACCGTCTCGGTGACGCCATGCCCGTCGGTGAAGATCGCCTTCACCCGCAGGGCCGAACCGGCGAGATCGGGCGTGACCCTGAAGGTCGTGCCGTCGGCACTTTGGAAGGCGAGATCCCCGAGCGGAAGCAGGATGATGTCCTCGAAGATACCCGAACCGGGATCCGCCTCGAACTGCCAGAGATAGGAGATCGAGCCGGGCAGGATGCCATTGGGGGCCGCGGCACTTGTATTGCCGTCGCTCACGCCGGCAATCGAGACACGCAGCAGTTGACCTGAGGTCGGCGTGTTGTCAGCCGTGCTCGATGCCGCGTCGAGAATAGCAAGTGTGCCGCTCGGGTTGAGGTTGAGGCCGACGCCATTCGGAAGCGTCACGCTCTGATCCGCAAATTGCAGTCGCTCGACATTGACGAGAGTATCGCTGCCATCCCTGCCGACATTGTCGGTAACGGTGGTGATACCAGTCGTCGTGTTCGTGGTGACCGTGTAGTCGGCCCTGTTGCCGGAGAAAATGGCCGTGTCGAAGCCGTTGTCGTCGTCCTTGAGCTCGCGCACCGCCACCAGCTGACCAGGGTTCCAGACCCCGTTCAGCATGTTCTGCAGCAGTTGTGGCGCGACCATGCTGTCGAAGGTCGCGATCTCCCCACCGCTTCCATCGGCGTTGGCCCGCACGCTGATGCGCACGTTCAGCCAGCGGTCGCCATCGATCAGGTCGTCGCCGCCACGCCCCTCGAGCAGGTCGCTGCCGGCGCCGCCGAGCATGATGTTGCCGGTCGCGAAGCCGGTGGTCGAGAGACCGGCCTGGCCGAGGAGTGCCGCTAGCCCGTCGATCAGCGCGACATTGGTCAGCGCGCCGCCCGTGGCGCCGCCATGATTGAGGATCGTGACCGCGTCGATATTGTCGCCGCGCAGGATGTCGGCAAAGCGCGAACCGGACAGGCCCTCGACCTCGGCGAAGCGGTCGAGGATCGAAGCCGGAGAGGCGCCGACGGGCTGCACTGCCCCCACATTCGTGTTTGGCGTCTCGCCATGCGGCTGGGCCAGCGCGGCCAAGGTCAGGTCGACCGTGACGCCCTGATTGTMGCTCTTATAGGTGACCCAGTCGAAGCCGGACATGCCGTCCATCTTGTCCTGGGCATCGCTGCCGACGAAGATGTCATCACCGCCCTCGCCGATGAACTCGTCGAAGCCGCCGCCACCGACGAAGATGTCGTTACCGATGATGTCGTCGGCCAGGAGGGGCGCGAAATTGTCGCCAGGGGCGCCGTCCTGCGTGCCCTTCTCGATCCAGTCATCGCCCTCGTTTCCGGTCGGCGGCAAGCTGGTCTTGGAGCTGTAGATGAAGTCGTCGCCGCGGCCACCGAAGGTGGTCGAGATATCCTCCATCGTGACGATGTAGTCCTTGCCGGCGCCGCCCAGGATCAGGTTCCCGACGCCACCGACCATCATGTTCCCGGCGTGGATGACGTCGTTGCCGTCGCCGCCCTCGAGCCGGTCATCGCCGCCCAGATCCTGGATAATGTCGTCGCCGGCGCCACCCAGAATGGTATCGTTGCCGTAGCCGCCTTCCAGCCGGTCATTGCCGCCATCGCCATAGAGCGTGTCGTCGCCATCGCCGGAGATGATGACGTCATTCCCCGCGGTGCCGCCGAGGACAACATGGTCCTCACCGGTGTACTGCAGGTAGTTGGTGTCCGCGCCGGGCGTCGCCGGATTGTTGCGGATGACGAGAGGAACAATTTCGACGCCATTGATCTCGATGCCGCCGGTCGGGTCGGAATTGCCCGCAATGCCATCGGCTCCGACGACGTTGTCGGCGCTTTCGTCGACCAGGGTATTGGGATCGTCGAGCTGAATGCCATCAGGCCCAGCCTCGTTCAGCCCTGTGTGCTGCTTGGTCGGATCGACTTCGAGCGTGAAGGTCGGGGTGGTGAAGATCGCGTTCGGCAGATGCGTCGCATCACTGTTCAGCATCACCAGCTTGGCGAAGGAGTTGTTCTCGAGTTCGGTACCGAAATTCATGCCGGCGGTGCGCGACAGATAGTAGAAGCGGTCGCCGTTCTGCAGGGATTCAAGCTGGGTTTCGAAGACGAAGTTGAAGGTCGAGCCGAGCATGCCGCCAAACGGCATCTTCTCTTCCGCAAGGCCGCCGATCCAGAAATCGACATCGTTGAGGCCGCCGAGCGTGCCGCCGGTAAAGGCGCCGGTGGCGTTCAGGAAATCGAGGCGATCTCCGGGCGCACCGACTCCGCCCAGCACGATCAACGTCGCCGCCGCGCGCTTGTCGGCCATCGTCGTCGCGCCGGTGATCGACCCATGCGTGCCATAGGCCGCGATGAAGTTGATCAGCGACTCCGCGTGCTTCAGATGCCCGGCAAAGTCGGTCCAGCTGGTATAGGGCTTGAGCTGGCTGTCGCCGGTCATCGCGAAGAATTCGGAGCGCGCATTGTTGAGCGACGGGATGCCGGTATCGCGACCGCGCGCAATGTTCAGCGCCGGCAGATCGAGCGGCAGGCCGAGCAGGTTGTTGCGCAGCGCCTCGGTAACGAACTCGTCGATCTCATTGCCGACCTGGCGGGTAACGCCGCGCACGATCGCGCCGGTCGCCTGCTCCGGCGTCACGCCGCTTGCGGCATAGGCGAGCGGATTGAGGAAGGCCGCGATCAGGCCGAGCTGCGAATCGCCGCCGACAGTGTTGAAATTCGGGTCGAAGCGATCGACCGTCTCGGTCAGCATCGAATGGCCGAAGCGATAGACCGTGTGCGCGAACTCCGCGAGGATCGCCGGGTTGATCGTGGTGTCGTAGCCGTTGGGCGCCAGGAATTCGTCGACCTGCGGCTGGACCGTGCGGGCAAACTCCTCGAACACCAGATGCTGATACTGCATCTCGGTGCCGAACTTGGCGGACTGGAACAGGCGTTCGCCGTTCCAGTCGAGCGCGTCGATCTGGGCCTGCGTCAGCGGGAAGGTCGTGGCCGGCGTATCGAGCCACTGGTTGAGGAAGGCGAGATCGCCGGTCGCCAGCGCCACGTCCTTGGTCTGCTGGACCAGGCGATTATGCTCGGAATGGAACACGGCGTGCACGGCGGTGAGGCCGATATTCTCGTTCACGCGACCGTCGCCGGCGATGTAATGCGCGTCGAGGAGTTCGTTATCGTATTGGCCAGCCGCCAGCGGGCCGGTGCTGACGATGGTGTCGGTATCCGCGGTCTTGCCCGCCGGATCGGCATTATGCGCGATGTCGTTCAGGAAGGCATGGCCGGTATGGGCTGCGCCCGCCAGGCTGATCGGCTCCGCCCGGTTGCCCTCGGTGAAGCTGCCGTCGGTCATCATGACCATCGGCATGCCGCCCGGCCCCTTGATGAAGTTGCCGTAGGCGTCCACGGCCAGGACCGGCACATTGCCGACATCGGCATCGGTGAGATTGATGCCGAGAATGTCGCGGGCCTGGGCCTTGACCACAGCCCAGGTCGCCATGCCGCCGATCTCGACATCGTCGGCGGTGCCGAACCTGCCGTCAGCGCCGAGATTGCGGTTGGTGATCAGTTCGCCGGTCGCCACCGGATCGCCGTTGGCGTCCAGCTCATAGGCACGCAGGAAGACCTGGTGCGAGGGATTCGAGGAGTAGGTCTGGCTCTGGTCGACGAAGGGCGAGGTCGTGTTCGTGGCAGCCTGGCCACCTGCAGCGCGGCTCAGAACCATGAAGTTCAAAGCGCCGGGAGCCGTGCTGAACAGCGGGTCATCGGGCTTCAGCGGAATGAAGACGACTTCGGTCTGGCTTGAACTCTTGGTGACGAGATCGAGACCGTGGTCGAAGAACTGGCCGAAGAAGGTCATCCAGGCGTTGAACGGCGCGGAAAGGCCGACATCCGGGGAGACATTCGGGATGAAGTTGACCGGCTTGTCGTCCGCCGTGCCGAAAATCCCGTCCAGCCCGGGGCTGATGACGGTGCTCGATCCCGGGTTCTGCGCAGCAGCCGCAACGGCCGCCGGATTGTTGTTGGTCTGGTCGACGATCAGGTTGCTGATCGTGCGCGGCTCGGAGTCCACGACCCCGCCTGGAACACCATAATTGGTGCCGGCCTCGGCCGCCTGGAAGGACGGGTCAGTCAGGCGCGCAAACGCCAGGTCCGCGGCCCCGAATTCCGGGTGGGCCAGGTTGTTGAATGTACCATCGACGGTCCGCAGACCGAAGGGCACCTGGACGCTGGGCAGGATGTCAGTAAGGCTCTCGCCCTGAGCATTCCGCTCCGCAATCCTGATCTGCTCGAGGATGAATTCAAGATCGGAGCGAATGTACTGTACCATGACGCCCTCCTGGGGTGTCCAGGACCCCGTGTTGGCCTTGCCTGGGACAATGCTCCGCCGCTCGCGCCAAAGAGGCACGACGCTGGTTGCATCGTTTGCCAGAACTTGATCGGACAGCGCTTCAGCCCGTCATGGGCCTATCGCAGTGACAGCATGATGCCTGTCGGCACTACTGGTCGTTAGAGGACTATGTCGGACGTTATTTCCCGACCAGCGTCTGGGGCGCGCGACGGAGTTTGGTCTGGTCGTTCTTCCAGACCTAATTCCCTACACTACCGACCAAGGTCCCTAGCTCCTGCTGCCTCGGCGATGCCGACCTGCCGGACCGGTTCCCCCGAAGCCATTCCGGGACGCGGCCTCTTGCCCTCGCCGCCCGCCTATAGAGGGGGTCCATGCCCCCTCATCCAACAGCTGCGAGGTGGTCAGCGGTGATTGCAGACCGGGATGAAGGGCTTACGGGGCGAGTCGCCAGCGATGGCTAACCCATAGCCTCGTTCGTGCGCGGGATGGGGGTAGGCGCCGCCGCGCATGCCGCGCCCCCCGCACAAGGAATGGTCGGGATAGCAGGGGTTTTCGGGATTTGCGCTCCCGTGCCACGGCTCCAGGGCGAGCTTGGTGCTGATCGGTATGGAGCGAGCAGGGTGCGTGAACGGCCCAGGAGCTATGAGCCGTCGCGCCGGCCACGCCTGGCAAGGCCGCGAGCCCGGCTGTGCGGTCGCGAATCGGCCATTCCGGATCAGACCAATGCCGCCTGCCCCTCATGCACGACGCCGGGCAGAGCTGAGCCTGCCCGGCGTCGAAAGCTGCACAGCGTCAGCTGCGCGTTGCGACCCTGAGTTTGTTCGGGTCGCCCTCGGGCAGAACCTCGGGCTGTTTCCAGACGACACCGTTCGGTGTCGGGATCGGCGTCATCGTCACCTGGTACTGTGGTTGCCCCTTGTAGTCCGGGTCGCCGGGGGGCGGTGTCTGCAGCTGGTAGCGCAGCAGCATCGCGAAATCCTCATGGGTGGTGTTGTGGCAATGGCTGACATAGGCGCCACCGAACTCCCCGAACCGCACCTGGAACCTCACCCTCCCGGACGGCCGCAAGCGCCAGACATCCTTGCGGACGAGCCGCTCCGTTGCGGGAATGGGCGCGCTGCCCCGGTCCATGGTGACGCCCTCCTCGAAGTGGAGGTGGATGGGATGGTCCCAGCCGCCCCCGCCATTGATCAGGGTCCAATGCTCCACCTCGCCCGGCTTGGGCATCAGCAGGGAGATGCGGTTGGCGTTGAGCGAATGCGCCTTCTCGCCGTTGATCTTGATCGTCCAGGGGAAGGACTTGATGTCTCCGCATTCGGGTATGCACTGCCCGTCCGCCGTAGCGCGTGAATCCCCCTCTCCCGACCTGCCGAACTCGATCACCCGCTCACGCACCGGGGCCACGATCGGGATCTGCGTGGTCAGCGTCTTGACCCCTGATTTCCAGTCGGGATCGGCGAAATTGGCACTGCGATCGGCATCGAGCGGGTTGCTGGCATTGTAGACCTTGCCGGGATTGTCGACGCTCTGGACCTGGCTCACGACCCTGAACTCAAGGATGGGGCCGACGCACGGGTCATCGTCCCGTCCCTTGAACGCCTTCTCGATCGAGACGGCGCCCTTGGGCTTTCGCCCGTCGGTCTGTTCCAGCAGGTTCATGATGTAGACGCTGTCGCCCGGCGCAAAGGCGGAGAAATCGACGACGATATCGTAGCGCTCTGCCACGCCCATCTCGTCGGTCTCGGTCAGCAGAATCGGATTGACCACCAGGTTGCCGTCATTGGCGATGAAATAGAAGGGCACCTTCGTGCCCTGGGAAAAGCGCCTGCTCTTGTTGACCGCAAGCGCAAGCTTGACGAAGCGGGCCATGGCGGCGTTCAGGATGCGGAAGCGGTAGCGTCGCGGCAGCACCTCGAAATAGGGATAATAGGCACCGTTGACGCAGAGCATGTCGCCGAGGAAACCATCGGTATCGAAGATATCGAAGCGGCACTGGCCCCTGGCATCGAAGGCGGGATTCGAGATCGCGAGATTCACGTCGAAATCGAGATTACCCCATTTCAGCTGCGAGCCGCTCGGCAGCCGCAGGTTGATGCCGTCATTGAGATCCTCGCGCCCCCTGTCGGGCCCGCTATAGATGTTGCAGAGCGCGAAGATGCCCTTGTGCACATTCTCGGCGGTGAAGAAGAAGCGGTGATCGTGGAACCAGAGGCTGCCCTGGATCTCCCGGTAGTCGCCGGCGACCGGGACATAGCCTTCGTCATCGTCGGGCCCCGAGCATTTGCGCGAATAGTCGCGATCGCCCGTCGGCCACAGGCTCGGCATGTCGCGCCGGGCCATCGCCATGCCCCAGTGATAATCATAGAAGGTTCCGGGGAAATGATAGGCGTTGCAGGCACCATCGCTTTCGGCGCCGTTATGGGCGTTGTGGAAATGGATCGAGATCTCGTTCCGTCCGAAGCCGCCGTTCTTGGTCCGGTCGACCGGGAGATCATTGTAGATCCGGCTCAGAACCGGTTCGCCATAACGTGCCTTGATTAGGATCGGACGGCCGAGGCCCGTGCGCAGGCCGTCCTTGCTCCCCGCCTGTCCGGGCTGGCGCGGACCGAAGGTCCACATCGCAGTCGCGTCCTGCTCGGGCATTTCCCCGCAATAGCGGCTGCCCGTGCCAATCTGCCCGAGGGACAATAGGTAGCCCTTTTTCGGATAGAGTTCCTCCCAGCGCTGATGCGCGAAGAACTCGCCGGGCGGGCGCCCTTCCATCGGTCCAACCCAGGTGACCGGGTTGCGATAGGCCGCACCGCCGGAGTTGCTGAAATCGGTATGGTAGGAAAAGTTCTTCGCCGGCAGTTCCTGGCCTCCCCCAGCAAACTGCCAGGCCGCATCGCCATTCGACAGGCGCTGAAGCGGAACCGGCTTCTGGACGTCTGGCCGCGGCATCGGGTCATGGAATTTGACAGCGCCGAAGTTCGGGCTGCGCGGGGCACCGGTCGGCACCTGGGCATATGCGCTCTTGGCGAAGGGGCTGAGCCCATTTTTCGCGACCAACAATCCGCCGGCGGTAAAGTATCCCCACCGCAACAGGTCACGTTTGGTGATCTGCCCCACCGAAAGGGCCTTCACGATATCGAGCCGGTTCTCCAGAGCCCTCTCAGCTTCCTTCAACCGGATGCCAGTGGTCTCGCGCGAGAGATACATACCTCTTCCCCTTTTCCGGACTGAACCAAGGCGCGCCTCGATGCTAACCTTTAGTTCGGCCAGACGCGGTTCAGTAAGCGGAAAAGGTCTGACCAAGTATGCAACCAAAGTCCCTAGTTCTTGGCGCCTTCTTGCGTCGCATCACATCAATTCACTGGGATACGCCTATCGATCAAAATGAACCAACCCGAACTGTCACTCAATCACAACGGTCGAGAGCGGGAATTTCGGCTCGGTAATTACCACCACAAGTTACCTATAAATTACATTTAAACATAAATATCTTAAAATTTATACGAAAATATACATACATCACTGGCGAAACAATCAACCAATAGATTACATGCAAGCCAACATCGACCCGCCCCTACGGTACTTCTGCAATGCGCAGAGTATTCATCGCCCAGGCATCATCCGCTGGTCCCGACGTCAGCGCGCCGGCGGCCGCGTGGAACCAGCGCTGGGTTGCCTCTGTTTCAGGCAAAGCAATCAGACGAATCGACTTTCGGCGAAACTGGCTGCGCGATCACCGGCCTTGCGTCCGCCGCACGCGTTGCACTGCACAATGAAAGCTTGGCAAGGCAGCATGAGTCATGCTGCCATGGCCGGGAACGCCACCTGTCGACCCTTTTCCTCGCGAGGCGCCCGTGCCTGTCACCGCCATCGATCCGCGGCCAAATCCAATCGCCGGCCCCGCCGACGCCCAGCCCCTGTTCGAGGATATCCGGCTGCTCGGACAGATCCTCGGCGACACCGTGCGGCAGCAGGAGGGCGAGCAGACCTTCGAGCTGATCGAAGCGATCAGGCGGCTCTCCGTCACCTTCCAGCGCAAGGCCGATGTCGAGGCCGGTCGCGATCTCGATACGCTGCTGGCGCGATTGAGCCCGAAGGAGACCGTTTCGGTCATTCGCGCCTTCACCTATTTTTCGCATCTCGCCAATCTCGCAGAGGATTGCCACCAACTCCGCCGACAGGCCGATCTGGAGGCCGTTGACGCCCATCCCGAGGGCAGCCTGGCGCATAGTTTCGACCTGTTCGCGCAGGCAGGCGTCAGGGCGCCGGCGATCGAGCGCGCCCTCTCGCGCAGCCTGGTGTCGCCCGTGCTCACCGCGCATCCGACCGAGGTTCAACGCAAGAGCATTCTCGATGCCGAGCGCACCATTGCCGAGCTGCTCGCCGCCCGGCCCACCCTGCGCGGCGCGCGCGCCCGTACCCGCAACGAGACGGCGCTGCGGGCCAGCATCGCCCAGCTCTGGCAGACGCGGCTGTTGCGTTACTCCAAGCTCGCCGTGCGCGACGAAATCGAGAACGTGCTGAGCTATTATCGCGCGACGTTCCTGCACGAGATCCCGCGCCTCTATGCCGAACTCGAGGAGCTGCTCGGCGCCCGCGTGCCGAGCTTCTTCCGGATGGGAAGCTGGATCGGGGGCGATCGCGACGGCAATCCCAATGTCACCGCCGAAACCCTGCTGATGGCGGTTCGCCTCCAGGCAGAGACGGCGTTGCGTCATTACCTGACCGAGGTTCATGAGCTCGGTGCCGAACTGCCGGTTTCAAACACGCTGGTCGGCAGCACGCAGGCGCTGCGGGACCTTGCCGATCGCTCGGGTGACGACAATCCCCACCGCGCCGACGAACCCTATCGCCGCGCCCTGATCGGCATCTACGCCCGGCTGGCTGCGACCCTGCGCAAGCTGACCGGCACCGAGGCGCTCCGTCATGCGGTGGCGCCGAGCGCGCCCTATTCAGCGCCCGCGGAATTCGTGGCCGAGCTGCGCATCGTTGCCGACAGCCTGCGATCCCGCCATGGTAGCCTGCTCCTGGGAGCGCGGCTCTCACCCCTGCTGCGCGCGGCGGAGGTTTTCGGCTTCCATCTGGCGAGCATCGATTTGCGCCAGAGCTCGGACAAGCACGAGGCGGTCATTGCCGAACTCCTGGCCACGGCCCGCGTCGAGCCACGCTATGGCTCTCTCACGGAAGACGCCAAGCGCGCCTTGCTGCTCTCCCTGCTGGCCGATCCGCGCCCGCTTCGCGTGCGCAACGCCGCCTACACCCCGCAGACCGAGGGAGAGCTTGCGATCTTCGAGGCGGCAAAACAGGTCCGCGCCGATTTCGGCACCGATGCCATCCGCCACTACATCATCAGCCACACCGAAACGGTCAGCGATCTGCTGGAGGTGGTGCTGCTGCAGAAGGAATGCGGCCTGATGGCGGGCACGCTTGCGCCCGGCGAGGCGACGCAGCCCCGTGTCGAGTTGATCGTGGTGCCGCTGTTCGAGACCATCGGCGATCTGCGCGCGGCCGAGCCGATCATGCGAGGCTTCTACGACCAGCCCGGCATCGAGGCGCTGATCCGCAATTCCGGCGGCGAGCAGGACATCATGCTCGGCTACTCCGACAGCAACAAGGATGGCGGCTACTTCACCTCCAACTGGGAACTCTATCGCGCGTCGACGGCGCTGGTCCGCTTCTACGAGACCAAGCCGGGGCTGACACTGCGGCTGTTCCATGGCCGCGGCGGCACTGTCGGGCGTGGTGGCGGGCCGAGCTATCAGGCCATCCTCGCCCAGCCTTCCGGCACCGTGAAGGGGCAGATCCGCCTGACCGAGCAGGGCGAAGTGATCAATGCCAAATATGCCAACCCGGAGATCGGACGGCGCAATCTGGAAACCCTGCTGGCAGCGACGCTGGAGGCCACCCTGCTGCAGCCGCACAACGAGGCGGCGCCCGAATTTCTCGACACCGCAGCCGAACTCTCCGTGCGCAGCATGGCCGCCTATCGGGCGCTGGTCTATGGAACGGCCGGCTTCACCGACTACTTCTATTCAGCCACGCCGATCACCGAGATCGCGGAGCTGAATATCGGTTCGCGCCCGGCGTCGCGAAAGGCGACGCGCTCGATCGAGGATTTGCGCGCGATCCCCTGGGGTTTCTCATGGGGCCAGAGTCGCTTGGCCCTGCCCGGCTGGTTCGGATTCGGCTCCGCGGTCGAGGGCTTCATCGCCGCCGCGCCGGCCGAGCGCATCGCGCTGCTGCAGCGCATGAGCGCGCAGTGGCCATTCTTCCGCACACTTCTGTCCAATATGGACATGGTCCTGGCCAAGGCCGATCTCGGCATTGCCCGGCGCTACTGCGATCTCGTTCCGGATCGCGAGCTTGCCCAGCGCATCTTCACCGAGATCGAAGCAGAATGGACCCGGACGGTTCAGGCGATCACGACCATTACCGGCGAAACCCAGCGCCTGGCCGATAACCCGGCCCTGGCGCTGTCCATCATCCACCGCTTCCCCTATATCGCCCCGCTCAACCATCTCCAGGTCGAGCTCCTGCGCCGTTGGCGCTCCGGCCAGATCGACGAGAAGGCCCGCCGCGGCATCCTGATCTCGATCAACGGCATCGCTGCCGGGCTGCGCAATACCGGGTGAGCAGCGCGCGTCAGTCCGACAGTGTCGGCAGCGGAAGGTGCCGGGGCGACGACGCTACGGCACCGCGGAGATTTCCGACGAGACCGAACGATCGCGCCCCTCGTTCTTGGCGCGGAAGAGCGCGAGATCGGCGGCATTGACCAGTTTCGCCGGCTCTCCGCCTTCGTGAGGCATCGTCGTTGCCATGCCCACACTGATCGTGACCCGGCCCGTGCCGTGCGCGATGTTCAGATCCCGTACGCCCTGAACCAGCCGTTCCGCCACGTATCTCGCGCCTTCCTGCGGCACATCCGTCAGAATGACGACGAACTCCTCGCCGCCGAAGCGCGCCGCCAGATCGGTCGAACGGGTGCAGCCGCCCTGGATCACGTTGGCGACCTGTTTCAGCACTTCATCGCCGGCGAGATGGCCATACGCATCATTGTAGCGCTTGAAGTGATCGACATCGATCATCAGGACAGACAGCGGATGCTGCGTGCGCAGGCAGCGTCTCCACTCCGCCGCAAGATACTCGTCGAAATAGCGGCGGTTCCCGAGTCCGGTCAGCCCGTCGATCCGCGTCAGGCGCTCGAGCTCGAGATTGACCCGCATCAGCTCGCGCTGGCTTTCGCGCAGCGCCCGATAGGCCTCGTCACGCTGGACATGATCGAGATAGGCGCGGGTGTGGTAGCGCACCCGAGCGATCAGTTCGAGCTTGTCGGGGAGCTTGACGAGATAGTCGTTCGCGCCCGCCTGGAAGGCCTCGCTCTTGGTGGCGGGATCTTCCTTGGTCGAGAGAACGATGACGGGAACATTGTGGATCGACGGGTGCTTGCGATACTGCCGCACCAGGTCCAGCCCGTCGACGCCCGGCATGACGAGATCCTGCAGGATCACGGTCGGCTTCACCTGTTCGGCCACCTTGATCGCCGCCAAGGGGTCGGTGCAGTAGTGGAAATCGAGATCGGGCTGGTTGGCCAGCGCCCGCCGCACGGCTTCGCAGACCATGACCTGGTCATCGACGAGCAGGATCATGGACATGTAACTGTCCGCCGGCGGGGGCACGGAAGACATGGTGAGGGTCGGTTCGCCTGTCATCAAGACAACCTCTTCAGAACGACTGACGGCATGCCTCGACAAGGCGTGGCGCAATCGCGGCAAGTGGTAGAATTTCGGAAGCTGCATCGATCGCAGCGGCCGCCTTGGGCATTCCGTAAACGGCGCTCGTCGCCCTGTCCTGTGCCAGGGTCAAGTATTTCCTGTCGCGCAGGAGCTTCAACCCGCGGGCGCCGTCCCTGCCCATGCCGGTCAGCAACACGCCCACCAGATCTCCCTGCCACCATTGCGCAACACTCTCGAAGAACACATCGACCGATGGCCGGTAGACGTAGTCGCGCGGTTCGGACCTATAGCCGAGGTCATGGCCCGATTTGAAGACCAGGTGATCGCCACTTGCCGCGATCAGCACGGTCCCCGGTTCGGGCCTGTCGCCTTCGATGGCGGGGCGCACGGAAAGAGCGGTGTGCTGGCCCAGCCAGCTGGCGAAGCCCGGCACGAATTGGGCATCGAGATGCTGGACGAGAATGAGAGCAGCGCGAAAGCCGCCCGGCAGTCCGGCCAGGAGTGTGGCCACGGCAGCGGGGCCCCCCGCCGACGCACCGATCGCGATCAACTGCTGCGCCGACGGTGCAGCGGTGCGGGCCGGCGCCGTCGTCCGGACGACGGGCGCGACATCACGCGAGAGCCGGCCGATCATCGCGATCCTGGCCAGCAGCGCCGCCGATTGAGCTTGGGCATTGCCGTCGGCCCCCACGCTGGGAATGTCGACCGCGTCCAGCGCGCCATGGCCCATGGCGTCATAGACGCCCGAGACATTGGCATCGACGCTCGCGGTCACCAGCAGAATGGGACAGGGCGTCTCTGCCATGATCCGCTGGGTGGCCGCGACGCCATCCATCTCGGGCATGTTCAGATCCATCAGGATCAGATCCGGCCTGTCGCGTCGGCACGCCTCCACCGCTTCGCGCCCGTTCACCGCGATCCAGGCGACTGCATGCTCGGTTGTCGAAACGACGATGCGCCGAAGCAGCTCGACCGCCATCGGCAGATCATTGACGAGGCCGATCCTCATGAACCTCTCTCCGTGCTGCCGCTCAGCCCCATGCTTCACCGATCAGGTCGGCGACGGCATGGATCAAAGTCTCGTCGTGGAAACTGCCCTTGGTCAAATAATAGTCCGCACCGGCATCGAGCCCGCGGCGGCGGTCTTCTTCCCGGTCCTTGTATGACACGATCATGACCGGCAGGTTCCGAAGCCCGCTATCCTTCTTGATCAGTGTCACGAGCTCGATGCCGTCCATACGGGGCATGTCGATATCGGTGACCACGAGATCGAACGGCTCGGATCGGACGGCGTTCCAGCCATCGATGCCGTCGACCGCGACCTCAACCTCGTAGCCGTGATGATCGAGCAGCTTGCGCTCCAGTTCGCGCACGGTGAGTGAATCGTCGACGACCAGGACGCGCTTGCGCCGCTTCTGGCCAACGCTGGCAACGACGCGCTCCAGGGTCTTGAGCCTGCCGGTCGAGGCGAGCTTCTCCATCGAGCGGATCAGATCATCGACGTCGAGGATCAGGACGGGTGAACCATCCTCCATCAGGGCCGCAGCGCTGATGTCCTTGACCTTGGCGAGCCGTGGATCGAGCGGACGGACGACGAGATCGCGCTCGCCAAGGAAGCGGTCGACGACCAGCCCATAGGCCCCGCCCCCCTCGCCGACCACGACGACAGCGAGATCGACAGAACCCGATTGCGGTTCGTCACGCCCCAGGACCTCATGCGCCGTGACCAGTCCGACCTGCCGCTCCTCAAAGCGGAAATGCGGCCTGCCCTCGAGGATCTCGATCCGCTCCCGCGGCAGCATCAGCGTCCGCGTGATCCCGGCCAGCGGAAACGCATAGGGTTCGCCGTCGATCTCGACGAGCAGGGCGCGGATCACCGAGAGCGTCAGCGGCAACTGAAGCTGGAAACGCGTCCCGGCGCCGAGCTCCGACGACACGGTCACCTGCCCCCGGACCTGGCGTGCCATCGCCTGCACGGCATCGAGGCCAACGCCGCGTCCGGAAATGTCACTGACGCTGCCCTTCATCGAGAAGCCAGGCAGGAACAGGAACTCCAGGAGTTCGGCCTCGCTCAGGCTCTGCGCCGTCTCGGCCGTCGTCAGCCCCCGCCTGCTGGTCGCAAGGCGCAGCGCGTCGAGATCGATCCCGCGGCCATCGTCGACAACGATGATCTGCAACAGCCCGGCATTGTGCCGGGCCTCGAGCTTGATCAGGCCTTCTTCCGCCTTTCCTGCGGCCCGCCGCTCCTCGGGAGGTTCGAGCCCGTGATCGACGGCGTTGCGCAGGAGGTGCCCGAGCGGGGCATCGAGTTCCTCGAGGATGTCGCGGTCGATGCTCGTCGAGCCGCCGACGATCTCGAGGCGGACCTTCTTGCCCAGGGTTCGCCCGATATCGCGGACGGTCCGCGAAAAATGCCGGACGCCATCGTCGAAGGGGCGCATCCGGCTGGCGAGCGTCTCGTCATAGAGCCGATTGGCGAGATCGGTGGCGCGCCGGTCGACGGCATCGAGCTCGTCGAGGCGCTGCGCCAGAATAGCCTGGCTTTCCCCGAGCTTGAGCTGAGCCTCGGCGAGCGCCTGCAGGGCCCTGACATCCGTCGTCACCGCCGGCATCGCGGCGCGCAGCGCGTCAAAGCTCTTGGCAAGATCGGTCTGGACGCGCCTGAGGCGCAAGAGCCCATCGTTGAACGGTCTGAGGCGCCGGGCCGACATCAGGGACTCGCCCGCGAGCCCGAGCAGCCGGTTCAGGCTTTCTGCCGTGACGCGCACCATGCGGTCCGACCCCGGGCTTCCCGGCGTCTGGGATAGCGCCGGCGCGGATCCGGCAGCCGGCTCCTGGGCTCGAGCGGGCGGAGCTTCGCTGGAATGATCTCTCTCCGGAGCCGCCGCAGGGAGCTCGTCATTCACGTCCGGCCCCGAAGCCGAGGAGCCAGGCTGCTGAAGCGCCTGCGCGAAGCCTGCGATTCTGCGCTGGATCTCCTCTTCGCCAGGTCCCGGCTCAGTGGCGATCGCGGCCAGCAGATCGACGCCCTTCAGAAGCGCATCGATATGGGCGTGATTGAGCCTGACCTGCCCGCGCTGGGCCGCAACGAAGCACTCCTCCATCTCATGCGCCACCTGCACCGCAGGCGTCAGATCGATGATCCGGGCCGCGCCCTTGAGCGAATGGGCGGCGCGCATGCAGGCTTCGAGATGAACGGCCGCGACAGGATCGCGCTCAAGCGCCAGCAGGCCTGCTGTCAGCGCCTGCGACTGCGAGTCGAGTTCGGCGCGAAACAGGTCCAGCATCGAGAGCTGGCTGAAATCCTCGCCGCTCATGCGATACTCCGGTCGATCATGGCGAGGAGCGGTGCCTCATCGAGGCAGCCGACCGTGCGCCCCTGCCAGGACAGCATGGCCTGGATGACGGTCGAGGCCGATTTGCCGATCGTTGCCGGTACCGCGATCAGGTCGCGCTCCCCATAGGAATGCATGCCGTGCACCTCGTCGACCTCGAAGGCGACGCGCCTCTCATCCCTGCCAATCACGATCAGACGGCGAAACACGGCGATCTTGCCACCGCCTGAACTCTGCCCGCCCGTATTGATGCCGAGGAGCTCCGGCAACGACATGCAGATGAGCAGTTCGCCCCGGACATTGACGATGCCCAGCACTGCGCCGGTCCGGCGATGGGGCAGCGAATGGATGCGGCGCGGCTCCGCGATCTCGTGACAGGTCGTCGTCGGGAGACCGAGCCATTCCTCTCCCAGACGAAAGAGAACGACGCTGCGAGCCCCACCCTCGGCCTCGGGGCGCTCTGCAGCTCTCGCGAAATGCTGTGCCCATTCCTCGGAATAGCCCGCAGGCAAGGGGCGATCGAGCAGACTGCGTGCGATCTCCGCATGGGTCGGGCAGTTCCGACAATGCAGATGCTCCCGCAATTCCGGACAGGACCTGTCCCCGCTGACACCGATCTGGCGCCAGCACTCATTGATGCCCTGTCCCTGCTCCGTCGCTTGCATGCCGGCCGTGACGGACATCAGACGTCACTCCTCTTCGCAATCCGGTCGAGCCGGTCGGTCAGCGCCTTGGCTCCGGCCTTGTCGCCTTGCCGCTGCAGCAGGAGCTTGAGCTGGACGAGCGCCTGACGATGGTCGGGTGCAAGATAGAGTGCCTTCCGGTAATTCTGGATCGCGTCCGACGGCGCGTCATCCGCATCATGGGCGAGGCCAAGCAGGTAGAAGACCTCCGGTGACGGCCCGAATTCCTCGAGATGGCTCGCAGCGGCGCGCTTGACCTCACCGAGGCGGCCGGCATTGGCGGCGTGCTCGATGGTGGCAAGGCTCTTGGCTGCCGGGTCGGGCGCCGGCGAAGCAGCCTCTCCTGGTGCGGTCTTCTGCGCGAAGGGGCGCACGCGCGGAGGCGGCGCGATACGCCGTGGCGCTTGTGCGGGCAGTGGCGTCGGACGCGACCTCCGTACGGGAGCCGCTGCCGGCGCTTGCTGCACAGCGCTTGCCTTGATGAAGGCGAAGGCCCTGGGGAAGCGCACCGAAGCGAAGCCATGCAAGGTCGGCAATCCGGACTCGGCCGGCCCCACCAGCAACAGGCCCTTGTCTGCGAGCATCTGCCTGAGCCGGTCCAGTGCCAGCCCCTGCGTCTCGCGATCGAAATAGATCAGCAGGTTGCGGCAGAAGATGACGTCGTAAGGTTCGGCCCTCGGCTGCGGGACCGGCCCGAGCAGGTTGCCGAGCGTGAAGCAAACCTGCCGGCGGACGCGCTCATGCGGGCGGAAGCCGCCTTCGACCGCATCGAAATGCCGGTCGCGATAGCCGAGTTCCTCGCCGCGGAAGGAGTTGCGCCCGTAGACCGCACGTTCGGCATAGACGAGATTACGCGTGCTCACATCGACGGCGTCGATGCTGAATTCCGTTGCCTCGAAGCCCGCGTCGAACAACGCCATCGCCATGGAATAGGGCTCCTCGCCCGTCGAGCATGGCAGACTCAGAAGTCTGAGCGGCGTCCCGGAACCCCGGCTTTCGCGAGCCTGGCGCGTCATCGCCGCGAAGGCCTCGCGATCCCGGAAGAACCAGGTCTCCGGCACGACGACCGCATCGATCAGCTCCTGACGCTCGGTGCGGTTCTCGCTGAGATAACTCCAATAGGTGTGGAGGTCCGGCATCTCGCAGTCGGTCATCCGTCGCTTGAGCGCATGACGAATTACCGAGGCGCCGACCGTCTCGCTGCTGAGCCCGATCATCTCCCTGAGAAGCTGTTCGAACGCCCCTGTGCCCATGGCCCTGTCCATCAGGAATGCGTCGCGGGCTGCTGGAACAAGATCTCACGGATCGCTGGGGATAGCAGGGCTTCCGCCCGGATCCTCTGGATCAGCCCCTTGTCGTCGGAAGCGACCGGGCCGAGATAGGGAGGCATTCCAGCCTCGACACCCGTGGCCACGAAATCCGCCGGATCGCGCTCGACGGTCTCGATCGCACGCTCGGCAATGAGCCCGAGCAGGGCGTGCTCGCCTGCACCGACCGGATAGCGCACGAGGATGATCCGCGTGCTCAGCAGGGGGGCAGCAGCGCGCCCGAGCGCGAGCAGGCTGAGATCGATCAAAGGCACCGGTGCGCCCCGGTAGTTGATGGCTCCGACGACGCCGACCGGCGCAGCCGGCAGGGCTTTCACGGTGAGCAGGGGCAAGACCATTTCGACCTGCCGGGCATCGAGCAGATAGCGGTCCTGACCCAGGCGGAACATCAGAAACAGCATCGGACGGGGCTCGGCTCGCCTGCTCCTGCGACAGCATCAGACCGGATATCAAATCCGGCCTGATGCTGTCGCACTTTGTCTTTGCATCCGCTTTTACGAAAACCGGTATCCACTTTTCGGGCCGATGCTCTACGCGCGAAGTTTGAAACGCGAGATGCTGCTGCGCAGCCCGCTCGAGACCTGGTTCAGTTCGTCGATCGCGAGCGTGGATTGCTGCAGCGACTCGACCGTCTGCTGGGCGGCTTCGCTGAGCTGCGACAGGGCTTCGCTGATCTGGCCGGCACCGGTTGCCTGCGCCTGCATGCCCTCGTTTGCCACCTCGAAGCGCGGCACCAGCCCCTGCACCTGTTCGATGATCTCCGACAGCTGCCCGCCGACCTGCTGCACCTCCTGCATGCCGCGGCGCACCTCCTCGGAGAACTTGTCCATGCCCATCACGCCGGCTGCGACGGCCGACTGGATGTCCTTGACCATTTGCTCGATGTCGTAGGTCGACACCGCTGTCTGGTCGGCGAGGCGGCGGATCTCCGTCGCCACGACCGCAAACCCCCGGCCGTACTGACCGGCCTTTTCCGCCTCGATCGCGGCATTCAGCGAAAGCAGGTTGGTCTGGTCGGCGACCTTGGTGATGGTGGTGACGACCTGATTGATGTTGCCCGCCTTCTCGCTGAGGATCGCGAGCTTGGCATTGATCGCGCCGGCCGCCTCCATGACGTGGCGCATCGTCGTTTCCATGCGCGACAACCCGGCCTGCCCGCCTCCGGCAAGCACCGCAGTCTGCTCGGCGACCACAGAGACCTCGTCCATGGTGCGCACGAGCTCGTTCGAGGTCGCGGAGATTTCCTTGGCGGTCGCGCCGATTTCCGTCGTCGTCGCGGCGATCTCGCTGGCCGTCGCCTGCTGCTCCTTGGAGGTCGCGGCGACTTCGGTGATCGAGGTGTTGACCTGGATGCTGGATTTCTGAACCTGGCCGATCAGGCCGGCGAGATCGTCGGCCATGGCGTTGACGCCGTCGGCCAGCGTGCTGAACTCATCGCGACGCTGGAGCTCGAGCCGCGCGCTGAAATCTCCGCGGCGCATGAGATCGACGATGCCGAGCAGCTTTCCGAGCGGCACGGTGATGGCGCGAAACAGCAGGTAGCCGCACAGCGCCGCGAGCGCGAGCGCGACCAGGAAACTGACGGCCAGGCCCAACTCCGCCGTACGCACGATCGAGACGATGCGCTGGGTCGATTCATCGGCCTCCGACTTGTTGTACTCGACCATCGCCTGCAGGCTTGTCCGCAGCTTGGCAGCAATCGGCTCGAACTCGCTCCGGACTGCGCCGCGCTGGTCAAGAGCCTGACCGCCGGCCGCAGCCTGTTTGCCTGCGGCCACGATCGCGTCTTCGGCCGGAAAGACCTGGTCGAAAAGCTGTTTGACCAGGGCATAGTTCTGGCGATCCTGCTCGGAGTCGAGCGTGCCTTCATAGGACTTCAGCAGGCCGCGCAGCTGATCGCGATTGGCGAGCATGGCGTCGGCAATCCTGGCCTTGTCCGCGGCCACGTCCTCGAGCACGAATTCGCGCAGGAGGCTGCTGGCCTCCGTCCATGTCGTCATCAGCCGGGTGCTGAAATAGAGAGCCGGCACCGTGTTGGTTTCGACCCTGGCCGCTTCGCGCTCGGTCTGAACGAACCAGAGATAGGAGATGGCGGCCATCGCCGACATCACCGCCAGGACCGCAGCAAAACTCACGAGAATGCGGCGGCGTATCGTCAGGCTCTTCATCAGGTTCGTTCCATCGTCCAGACACGCATCGAGGAGCAGCGTCGGTTCGACCGGCCGCCGCTCTCTGGCGAGGAGGCCGAATCAACTGTCGTGACAGGCTACCCTGAAGGTGCTTGCTCTCCGGTGAACTGCAGACGCTGCCTGAAGAGCTCTTAAGAAAGCGCTAGATCGATGGCCCAAAGGCGAGTCGAAGACGGCGCCGATGACGGTTGGCGCCGCGCTTGGCTGGCGAGCCTGCCCGCCGCTTCCGTCCGATGCCGGATCGTCACCGGACCCGGAGCCGAAGCAACGCCTGAGAGGTTGCCTGCCTTCGACGAGCCATCATCGGTCTGCCCTAGCGGCACATAACGGTCTCGGTGTGGTGACGAACCATAGGCCGACCGCACCGACTTACTGTATCGCACTGCGGGTGTTACAGTATCAAAGTTCTAGGCAGAAGCGTTTGGAACGACTGTCAGGACCTATCGAGCATCACCTTTGCGATGAGGTCACTGGATGACGGCGTCTGCGAGAGTTCTTCGATGGGCGATGTCGCCCTTCGGCCAGCTGTCAGGTCATCGGGCCGAAGCCAAAGGGCTACAGGCGGGCTCTCATCCCGGTCTGCGCGACGCCGATCACGCCTGGCCCCGCCGGGGCAGCGATCAAGATCGGGGATGTCACGCTCGATCGGCATCACACGGTCACTGACGAAATCGGCGAAACCTAGACCCGCTGCGCCATAGAGCGGCCCGGGAAGTCTTCACCACGGCTGGCAGGGAGGCGTCGATGTGGCGGATTGCATATGTGGTGGCTGTCGCCTGCGCCGTTGCCGGGCCGGCCCTCGCACAGACAGGCGAGCCTGCCGCCGTTCAGGTCGGCACCATCAACGCAGAACGCAAACCGATTTCCAAGTCTCTCGGTTTCGTCGGCCGCGTCTCGGGAATCGACAAGGTCGACATCAGGGCCCGGGTCACCGGCTATCTTGAGGAGGTGCTCTTCAAGGAAGGCGACATGGTCAAGGCCGGCGCCCCGCTCTACCGGGTCGAGCGCGACCTCTTCCAGGCAGCGGTCGAGAAGGCGCAGGGTGCGCTCGAGATCAGCAAGTCGGCCGACGCCTTGGCCGCGATCCAGCTCGAACGTGCCCAGGACCTGCTGGCCAAGGCGGCCGGCACCGTCGTGGCGCGCGATCAGGCCGTTGCCCAGAAGCAGCAGACCGCCGGCGCGATCATGACCAACCAGGCCGATCTCGCCACGGCGAAAGTCAATCTCGGCTACACCTCCATCACGGCGCCGATCTCCGGAAAGATCGGCCTGACCAATGTCACGAAGGGCAATGTGGTCGGCCCCGACAGCGGCGTGCTGACGACGATCATCAGCCAGGATCCGATGTATGTGACCTTCCCGGTCAGCCAGCGCGAATTCCTCAAGAGCGCCGAAACGGGCAAGCATGTCGATCCCAAGGCGGTCAAGGTGCAGCTCCGCTTCTCCGACGGCACTCTCTACGACCAGCTCGGGCAGATCGATTTCGTCAACAACTCGGTCGATCGTGGCACCGACACCGTGCTCGTCCGGGCGAGGATGCCCAATCCGACCGGCGCGCTGACCGACGGGCAGCTGGTGCGCGTCGCCCTGGAGGTCGGCGATCCGCAGCAGATGATCGTGGTGCCGCAGGCAGCCCTGATCGCCGACCAGGCCGGCGTCTATGTCTTTGCGGTCGTGGACGGCAAGGCCGTCGTCAAGCGGCTGAAGCTCGGCGGCGAGGACGGCCCCAATGCCGTCGTGTCCGAAGGCCTGGCCGGCGGCGAGCAGATCATCGTCGAGGGTCTGCAGGCCGTCAGGCCAGGGGCACCCGTCCGGGCACGCCCGGTGCCGGCGATGATCAAGGGAAGCTGAAGCCCATGATCTCCGCGATCTTCGTTGATCGGCCCCGCCTCGCCATCGTCATCGCCATCGTCACCACGATCGCCGGCCTGCTCTCGCTGCTGGCGATTCCGGTCGCGCAATACCCCGACATCGTGCCGCCGCAGGTCTCGGTGACGACGGTCTATCCCGGCGCATCGTCCCAGGTCGTCGACGCGACGGTCGCGCAGCCGATCGAGGCCCAGGTCGTGGGCGTCGACAAGATGATGTACATGAAGAGCGTCAGCGGCAACGACGGCAGCTACACGCTGCTCGCCTCGTTCGAGCTCGGCACCGATCCCGATATCAACGCGGTCAACGTCAACAACCGCGTTCAGATCGCCCTGTCGAAGCTGCCGCAGGATGTCCAGCGCCAGGGCGTCACGGTCAAGAAGAAGTCCTCGGCTCTTCTCGGCGTGCTCGCCGTCTACTCGCCGAAGCGCACCTATGATCCGCTCTTCCTGTCGAATTATGTCACCATCAACATGCTCGACCGGATCAAGAGCACGCAGGGCGTCGGCGATGCCGCTCTGTGGGGCGCGCAGGATTATGCGATGCGCGCCTGGATCAAGCTCGACGAACTGACCGGACTCAACCTGACGACCGGCGACCTCATCGCCGCCATCCAGTCGCAGAACGTGCAGGCCGCCGTCGGCCGGATCGGCGGACGGCCGATCTCCGACGACCAGCAGCTTCAGCTCAGCATCCAGACCAAGGGACGGCTGGCCACCACCGAGGAATTCTCCAACATCATCCTGCGCACGAACCCGGATGGTTCGGTGCTGCGGCTCGGCGACGTCGCGCGGCTGGAGCTCGGGGCCAATAATCTCGACCGCGACACCCACCTCGGCGGCAGCCCGGCAGCCGTGATCGCGCTCTACCAGGCGCCCGGCGCCAACGCGATCACCACGCTCGACGCCGTCCGCGCCCAGGTCAGGGAGCTCGCCAAGAGCTTTCCCGAAGACCTGGAATGGAAGGTGACCTACGATCCGACGGCCTTCATCACCGCCACCATCGACGAGGTCAAGAAGACGCTCCTCGAGGCCTTCGTGCTCGTCGTCATCGTCGTCTATCTGTTCCTGGGGAGTTTCCGCGCGACGCTCATCCCGACGCTCGCGGTCCCCGTCAGCCTGATCGGCGCCTTCATCGTCCTCAACGCCATCGGCTACTCCGCGAACTCGGTTTCGCTGCTGGCCGTCGTGCTCGCCATCGGCATCGTCGTCGACGACGCGATCGTCGTGGTCGAGAATGTCGAGCGCGTGATGGAGGAGCGGCCGGAGCTCACGCCGGGCGAGGCGACGAAGGTCGCCATGCGGGAAATCACCGCGCCGATCATCGCGATTACGCTCGTTCTGCTCTCCGTCTTCGTTCCCGTCGCCTTCATTCCCGGCATCGCAGGCGAGCTGTTTCGCCAGTTCGCCGTGACGGTCGTCGTCGCCATGGTGCTGTCGGCGATCAACGCGCTCACGCTCTCGCCGGCGCTGTGCGGTGTCCTGCTCAAGCGCCATCACGGCCCAAGGCGCGGCCTGATGGGCTATGTGATGCGCAGCATCGACCGGGTCCGCGACGGCTATGGCGCGGTGGTCGCGCGCATCGTCCGCTTCTCCGTGATGGGCCTCGTCCTCGTCGCCATCGCGGCGGTGGGTATTGGCGGCCTCTCGAAATTCACCCCCACCGGCTTCCTGCCCGAGGATGACCAGGGCGCCTTCTTCGTGGTGGTCCAGTTGCCGGACGGCGCTGCGGTCGGGCGCACCTCGGCCGTGGTCCAGCAAGCCGAGGAGATCCTCAAGGGCGAGGCGACGGTCGCCGACTACACCTCCGTCGTCGGCCTCAACTTCATCGACAATTACTCGCAGGCGAACTCCGCCTTCATGGTCGTGACGCTCAAGCCGTTCAGCGAGCGTCAGGGGGCCGATCTCGGCGTGCCCGCCATCATGCGCCGGCTGGCGCCGAAATTCGCGCAGGTCCAGGGCGGCACCGTGGTGCCGCTCGCGCCACCGCCGATCATCGGCCTGGGAACCGGCGGCGGCTTCACCTATGTGCTGGAGGATCTGCGCGGCGGCGACCCCAAAACCCTGGCACAGGTGGTCCGCGGCCTGACCATTGCCGCCAACCAGGACCCGCGACTGTCGCGGGTGTTCAGCACCTTCTCGGCGACCACGCCGTCGATCTATCTCGATATCGACCGCAACAAGGTCCAGATTCTCGGCGTCAAGCTTCAGGATGTGTTCCAGGCGCTGCAGGCCTCGCTCGGCGGCTACTACGCCAACGACATGAACCTGTTCGGCCGGACCTGGCAGGTGCAACTCCAGGCCGAGGCCGTCGACCGCGCCTCGATCGACGACATCTACCGGATCAATGTCCGCAGCGCCGACGGCAAGATGGTGCCGCTGCGCAGCCTCCTGGAGATCCACGTCGTCGTCGGTCCTCCCGCGCTGATCCGCTACAACAACCTGCGGGCCGTCACGATCCAGGGCGGCCCGGCGCCCGGCGTCTCCTCGGGAGAGGCGCTCAACGCCATGCAGGAGGTCGCGGCCCGCGTGCTGCCCGCGGGCTATGCCGGAGAATGGACCGATACCGCCTTTCAGGAGAAGCGGGCCGAGGGCAAGACGCCGATCATCCTCGCCTTCGCCGTGCTCTTCGCGTTCCTCTTCCTCGTCGCGCTCTACGAGAGCTGGACGATTCCGGTGCCCGTACTGCTTTCGGTCTCGATCGGCATTCTCGGCTCCTTCGCCTTCATGGTGCTCGGGCACCTGACACTCGATGTCTATGCCCAGATCGGCATGATCGTGCTGATCGGCCTTGCCGCGAAGAACGGCATCCTGATCGTCGAGTTCGCCAAGGAGCAACGCGAGAGCGGGGTTCCGCTGCTCGAGGCCGCGGCGGAAGGCGCCCGGCTGCGCTTCCGCCCGGTGATGATGACCTCCTTCGCCTTCATCCTCGGGCTGCTGCCGCTCGTCATCGCCACTGGCGCCTCGCAGCTCGCCCGGCGCAATGTCGGCACGCCGGTCTTCGGCGGCATGATCTTCGCCTCGCTGCTCGGGATCTTCGTGATCCCGCCGCTCTACGTCTTCTTCCAATCGATGCGGGAACGCCTGCGCCCCTCGACGCGGCCGAAGCCGATCGCAGAGGCGGCGACACCGCAGGCTGGCGAAGCGGTGGCCAAGCCGCATAGTCCTGCAGAATAGGGTCTGACGCGGTGGGCGTTCGGACCGGGATGTGCGACGGTGACCGTCGAGGGGGCTGCAATCCGACCGAGCGACAAGACACTCCTTCGGGGCGATGTTGGGCAAGACGCGAACGCGGCCGGAATCGATTGTGGCCCCGGATAGAGCGTCCTCGCTCGAACGCGCCCGACACCTGTGACCCGGCCGCGCCGAAGGAATTGGCCTAGCGACGCGATTTCAAGAGGTTAGAAGTGGCGGAGACGGAGTCCGCCGTCGGGCCTTCTTGTTGGTTCCGGGCAAATCCGAAATAAGCAATTGATTCAGTATGGTTAACCGATCGAACGTTCTTGTTTGATCCGATAAGAGCCCTTATATTCCGGTCAATTATGTTGGTCGCAATGTTGGGTAACGAGGCGATGAGTGGGAGCAAGCCGTTTGGGAGGCATAAAGAGAAGAGCCTGACAGCCGCGACTGTTCGCAGCATGAGCGATGCCGGGTTCTATGGCGACGGCCAAGGACTTTACCTGAAGGTCGATCCGTCCGGCGCCAAGCGCTGGATCCAAAGAATGGTCATTCAAGGCAAGCGCCGCGACATAGGATTGGGTTCCGCGGCCCTTGTTGGCCTTGCCGACGCACGAGAAGCAGCCCTGCAAAACCGAAAGCTGGCCCGTTCCGGCGGCGATCCACTTGCTACACGGAAACGCGATGCAGCAGTGATGACATTCGAGGCTGCGGCCCATCGCGTGCACGATCTTCATTTGCCGACTTGGCGCAACGCCAAGCACGGCGCTCAATGGATCAACACGTTGCGCGAATATGCGTTTCCCCATTTTGGCAAGAAGCGACTGGACGCCATTAACAGTGCCGACGTGCTTTCGGCTTTGTCGCCCATCTGGAATTCACACCCTGAAACTGCACGCCGGGTGAAACAACGCATTGGCACGGTGATGAAGTGGGCCATTGCCCAAGGTTGGCGCGCCGACAACGCGGCAGAGGCGATAGCCAAAGCCCTGCCGAAGCACGATCGCTCAAAGGTAAGGCACCAGACTGCGCTACCTTACGGCGAGGTCGCATCAGCGCTTCGGCGCGTACGCGACAGCGACGCGTCCACATCGTCAAAGCTCGCGATCGAATTTCTCGTGCTGACCGCCACTCGCTCCGGCGAAACACGCAGCGCGGTGTGGGATGAAGTCGATACCGACAAGGCGGTGTGGACCATTCCGGGCGAACGCATGAAAGCGAAGCGGGTGCATCGTGTTCCCTTGTCGCCACGATGCATCGAAATCCTGAAATTGGCCAAACCGCTGAAGTCCGAAACCTCAAACTTCCTGTTTCCCGGCACTGTGAGCGGCAAGCCGTTGTCAGACACGACATTGTCCAAGTTGCTGAAAGAGCTTGGCATCAACGCTGTGCCACACGGTTTTCGCTCTTCTTTCCGCGATTGGGCAGGCGAACAGACAAGCTTTCCGCGCGAAGTTTGCGAGTTTGCGTTGGCGCATGTCATTAAAGATAAAGCGGAGGCCGCCTACGCTCGGTCAGACCTGTTTGAAAAGCGTCGACATCTGATGAACGAGTGGTTCGCCTATCTTAGTCGCAACACTCCCAAAACAAGCCAGTAATGAAACGCGACATCGAACTCGACACCGATGTGCCATTGGCGACAAAAAGCACCGGTAAGCCACTCTATCCAAGCGATCGCGATATTGTTGTCAAGGCGCACAAATTAATTCAACACAAAGAAGCGAGATCAATCCGAAGCGCACTTCGTGCTGCAATCGCCACTATCGAACCTAGTTGGATAAATGCGTTCGAGCAACATTATGATAGATTGTCGCGAAAATATAAAAAAATCTACTCAACAAACGTTCTTATAACTAATAAAACTTGCTAACATGACCATATATTTTTGATTCTTTTTCAGATCATTTCTTCTTGGACATTCCAAGAGGAGCACAAAATGATCGACAAAATCCTACGTCGTCCGGAAGTTGAAAACTTCACTGGTCTTAGCCGAAGCACAATCTACGAGGCTATTGCGCAAAATCGCTTCCCAAAGCCCATTCGCATTGGGAAGCGTGCTGTAGGCTGGCGGCAATCAACCATTGAAGCATGGCTGGCAGGACGCCCGTCATGAGAACTACCATCAGCTATGCATCGCAGCATCCGGCCATTGCCGACGACCGCCAGTTCTTTGCGAAGAACGCCCATCGCCAGTATCGCGCTAGAGGGTTTGATCCTACCGAGATTGGACTGCCACCCAATGTTATCCCGTTTGCGAAAAACGAAAATGGGCTAACGGCCGAAATCAATCTTGTAATATTGAAGCGTATAAAAGGCGGACGTGCTCGGTATCACTTCGCTACGTGCGAAGTCGTGCCATTGAATAGCGATGCGAGCATTAAGGCGTTCCTTCGCGCTCACGGCCAAATGCCCCCCCAGCGAGATCGAAGCCGGAGAGGATCATGACCGGTCGAAACGTTCATTTGGCCGCTTTGTACGCCTGCTACGACGTACCGGTGTTCCCTTGCCGCGAATATGGGGAGCGGGCCAAAAGTCCGTATGTTGCTAATGGCTTCCGTCAAGCGGATGCCAGCCCTGACACACTGCGGCAATGGGCCCGCATATACCCCAATGCGGTGTATGGCCTGCCGTGCGCGCCGAACGGGCTTTTTGTCCTTGATGCTGACCGGCACGGTAATGGTGACGGCGTAGCTAACGTCATGGCGTTATTCTCACAATGGCGGTTCGATTGGCGGACGGTTCCGGCTGTCAGTACTCCCAACAATGGCCTGCATTTCATCTTTCAAAGGCCGTCTGGTCTGGGAAAAACCAAGGGCAAGATCGCCGACGCCGTAGACGTGCGGGATAATGGGTACATCATCGCACCGGGCAACGCCTTACCAGATGGGCGAGGGTATGGGCTTGTGAATGGAAGGATTGCGCAACTCGCAGCCGCCATCGCCAATCGGTCATTACCGCTTATGCCAGAAGCGCTGATTGCAGCGGCAACACAACCATATTGCGCACCAACGCCACTTCGCGGTCCACCTACCGGCACGTTATTGACCGATCAGTTGGGCGGTTTGGTACGCGCTATCGTCAGCGCACCGGCTGGCAATCGCAACCGCGTGTTGTTTTGGGCATCGTGTCGGCTGGGCGCACTTGTTAACCAAGGCGTCGTTGGCCGCGATGTGGCTCTCGCCTTGCTTTTGGAGGCKGGGAAACAGGCGGGTTTAGGACATCGCGAAACATATACAACCGCTCTAAGCGGCCTTCGGCAAGGCCAGCGGGACGCTGCCCGTGGATGCTAACCCCGCTAATCCCGCTAACTGGTCGGGTGCCAACGCGACTGAATTTGCACAGACGCAGGCGGCTGAAATGTCCGTGCCGCCTGAAAAACGTCCCCTATTCCGCGAGTTACCCGCCCCTCAAGCTTTCCCAATCGAAGCTCTGGGACCGTTGCACAATGCGGCCTTGGCCATTCACCACGGGACGCAGGCGCCGCTAGCGATGTGCGCGCAATCGGCCTTGGCCGCCGCAACGCTCGCGGCTCAAGCCCAACGCGACGTGATATTGCCGGGCGGAGGCCGCAAACCGCTCACCGGCATATTCGCGTCGATTGCCGAAAGTGGCGAACGCAAATCCAGCGTTGACCGTGTTGCGCTCGACGCTGTCTATCAGGTTGAACAGGAATGGCGGCAACAATCCGAAGGCGAACGCCTTGCTCATATGAACGACAAGGCTGCTTGGGATTCGGCGCGGGACAAGGTGAAGCGCGGCAAGAACGATATGGCGACAGCCCGCAATGCGCTTGATGCCCTTGGCCCGGAACCGAAAGCGCCGCCCCACCCGATGCTGCTAGTCGCGGACCCGACGCCGGAAGCCTTGACGCTGCACCTTGGCCAAGGACGCCCTATGGCGGGCGTTTTTACGGCGGAAGGCGGTTTACTCATCGGCGGCGCAGCCTTCAACGATGAGGCCAGGATGCGCACCGCCGCACTTCTCAACACGCTTTGGGATGGCGACCCCATACGACGGTTGCGCGTTGGCACAGGTGAAAAATTCCTGCCCGGACGGCGTTGTTCGGCGCATGTCATGTTGCAGCCGGTTGTTGCAGACACGTTGTTCGGCGACAGCATGCTGGATGGCATCGGCCTTTTGGCCCGAATGCTGATTGTCGCGCCGAACAGCTCGGCGGGGACGCGGCTCTACCGTGAACCCGACAGGGGCACGGATTTGGTGTTGAACGACTACAACAATCGGCTGGCTTATTTGCTGAAGCGCCAGCTCGTCACGCGTCCCGACATGCCGGATGCCTTGGACCCGCCCCCCATGCGGCTGTCCCCTGAGGCCAAGGCGGTTTGGATCAGGTTCCACGACGAATGCGAACGGGCCATCGCACCAAATGGGAGATTATCGACGATCCGCGCGTTCGGGGCGAAACTTCCCGAGCATGCGGGGCGACTGGCAGCGGTTTTGACCTTGTTTGATGATCCGGACGCGATGGAAGTTCACGAAGACGCAATGCAAAGCGGCGTCACGCTCGCCAATTATTACGCCTCAGAAATGTTGCGGCTGAACGGCGGGGCGACGGTTTCCACTGAACTTCGGACAGCGCAACGCTTGCTGAACTGGTGGCAGGGCCAGCCGAACCCAATCCTGCATCTGGCGATGATCTATCAGTTTGGCCCGTCAGAGTTGCGGGAAGCGAAGGCCGCGCGTGCCGCCGCAACCATCCTTACCGAAAGCGGATGGATCGAACGCTTACCGCCAAGCACATTCGTTGACGGTAAGCCACGCAAAGAAGTTTGGAGGCTGGTTCCATGAGTGAAGGAAATCCGGGCTGGCCTGCCAATCCCGCTCATCGGGACGGTGAATTAGCGCCCTTAGCGCCATTAGCAGGGGGCGGGCACCCCACCGAACGCGATCCTCATGGCCGTTTTCTAACGGGAAATACTGGCGGTGGGAGGCCGAAAGGTTCACGGAACCGGCTTTCAGACGTGCTGCTTTCCGTTGTCGTCGATGACTTCGTTGAGCATGGGGCGAAAGCCATCGCTGAACTTCGCCAGAATGATCCTGCGACATACCTTCGACTGGTTTGCTCACTTGTTCCCAGAGCACTAATTATGAAACATGAGGAAGAAACAGTCACTGATTATGCCAAATTGAGCGATCCTGAGATAGTTCAATTGATCGAAGAAAAGCAGAAACGGAAATTAATCGAGAGCGCTCTAAATTCGATCTGATATATAATATTACATACCTCTTGAAGCCGAGCCTTGCTGGCCCCCTTCACCCACCAGATTTGTCTGGGGCGGGTGTATTGCTCGGAGTGGATGCGCAGCAGGCGCGATGATCCTTTGCTTGCCGTTTCAAGCTGTTCAGTGTGGCCGCCGCTGGACAGGGCAGGAAGCACGATCATGAGACGACGGTTGATCATGCCCTGATGTGCGGGTTGATTACCGCCGGACCGGTGATGCGTCGCGGAGCTTCCTCTGTCTAGCAGCCAGCGTCGGACGGAATCCGGCTGGTAGTGGATGCGAGGGTTCTCCTGCCGTGACCCTGCCTCCAGCCTTGCCCAGCTTTGGATGGATTGATGCGGCTGGTGACCTCCTTGCGTTGTTGCTCAACAGCGTTGAACGCTCAGGCGGCAGGCGGCAGGCGGCTGGGCCTGCCTGGCGATGGCCCAGACGAAACCCGCCAGTTCGCGGGCGATTGCGGCGGTGACCAGGTTCGGTGGCTTCCCCGCCCTGGCGAGCTTGCGGTAGCGCCCGCACAGCCGTTCCTGCGCCTTCCAGGCCGTGTCGCGGATCGGCTTGGCCAGGCCCTCCTGGCGCAGCAGAAGCTCCCGGCTGATCCGGGCCGGGAACCGGTAGCTCCAGGCCGCTTCGATCAGCATGCGCCGCGCCGTGCCGTTCCCGGCCTTGGTAATCGCGCCCTGGCGCCGGGTGCCGCCGCTGGAGTGCTCGGAGGGGACCAGCCCGAGATAGGCCATCAGCTGCCGTGGATTGGCAAAGCGGGCGATGTCGCCGAGTTCGGCGACCAGCGTCGCCGCCGCCACCAATGCCAGGCCGCGCAGCGCCTGCAACGCCCGCACCACCGGTGCCAGGGACCAATCGGATAGCGCCGCCGCGATGTGGGCCTCCAGGCGAACGCGCCGCGCCGTGGCCGCCTCGACGGCGGCGATGCAGTCTTCCAGGACGAGGTGGTGGGCCGCCTGCGCAAAGCGCAGCCCGGCCAGCCATCGCCGGTGCATCAGGGTCCAGGCGGGGCGGTTGTAATGCCGGCCTTGCCGCAGCAGGAAGCCGGACAACTGCTGGCGAGCCTGCCGCAGGGCGCGGACGGCCGCCTGACGCGCCCGCACCAGGTCGCGGACGGCCTCATGCGCAGGGTCCGGCACCCACACCGGCGTCAGCTCGCCCGCCCGGTGCAGCCTGGCCAGGTTGGCCGCATCCCGCCGGTCGGTCTTGATCCGGTCACCGGGTTTGCGTGGGATCAGCGACGGCGCGACGACCACGCATCCGTGCCCGGCCGCGCTCAGCTGCCGCTGGATCCCATAGCCGCATGGCCCGGCTTCGTAGCAAAAACGAAGGGCTGCGCCCGAACGCGCCAGCTTGCTGGTCAATGCCTTCAGCGCCGTCGGGGTGTTCGCAATCGTGCCGAACTCGCGGACCTCGCCCCGCTTGCCCGCCTCGGCCAGCGCCACCGCGATCGTCTCCTTGTGCACATCAAGGCCGACGCAGATGATAGGCTCTCCATGACCCGTCTCCTATGCAAGAGGCTCGGTGCCGGACCACCCGGCGCAACCCTCGCAACCTGCATACTGTGAGACGGGTCGCCCCTATCTCAGGCGGACATATGGTCTAGGGTCAAAAACAATGAGCGACGTTACGGGATAGAACGGGTCTTGGTTCGCCAAACAGACCTAGGAATCGTGTATTCGACAGTTTTTTGTTCGGTCATTTGCAGGCTTGCTGGATCTTCTACCCATTGTATCACAGCAGGATCAGATGATTTAAAGTTCTCGACTATGGCGAGAACGTAGTCTCTTCTTCTAATTTTAGCTTGATCATATTCTGTTTTCGTTAAACTGGGAGCGCAGGTACCTACAGAGCTTTTAACCTCTACAACCTTTACAGTAGTGTGCTTGACTATTTTTAAGTCATACCCAAATTTGCTTCGTGTTTCGTCTGTGACGTTCCAGCCCGCTGCGGTCAAGGTCGCATTGACTGCTTGTTCAGCATCCCACCAGCCGCTTGCAGTAGGCGGTGTTGGAGAGGTTGTCGTGCCGATTGAGGTTGGGTGCGGCATGGTCCTCGCCTTTCGACCCACGGGAGATCGCGGAGCGGGTAGCGGTGGCAGGCCGGGCAGCGTCACAGAGGGTGTTGGAACGGCCGACGCCACCGGCAATCGGGTCCAACTAATTCCGGGAGCTGCAAGCGCAAGCGCCGTATGCGCGACGGACGCGGGGTCGTCGTCAAAATAGGTCGCGGCTTCTGCGGCAGTGAAACCAAAATCGATTAGGAAGTCGCCGACATCGACACCATTTCGTCCTGCCGCGAGCAAGCTTTCGTGGTATATGGCAACAATTAGCGCAGCGATTGGAATCCTTATGCCGTTTGACGGCCTCATAATTCCCGAATAGAATGCCGTATCAGACGGATCATGTACGGTGTATTCTTCGGTTATAGGGTCCTTGCGGAACATCTTTGGATGATCTTCGGCGCGGTATTCAGCCGAATTGCCCTTTATGTTGCACCAAGATTGATTGAGCGTCGTCGTACCAGCCGGTCGGAGATGGCGGCATGCCTTCCTGGAGCTATTAAGGAATGCGGAGCTCTGCAGCTCCGAAACAGAAGCGTAGCATATGAAGCCCTTCTGCAAATTGAAGTTGTTGCGCCAAATATTCGCGGGCCCCTTTAGAGATCCTCTTGTATTTCCCGTAGGTACTTTATGGGAATTTTTAAATATAATTGCGATTTGATCTTTCTTAGGTCCGTCTAACTTTCTGTACAATCCGTCAAGCAGATTTTGCAGCTGGCTCGATTCTATGCCTCTGATAGATCCAATTCTGGGTATCTGATTGCCATAATGCTTGCAGGCGAGGAAAATCTGGGCTGCCCGCCCTTTAAAGTCGTGACCGACTGCTTGCTTGAGAACCTTTAGGGCCTCATCATAGACGGCCGGAACGTCGATCGGAATCACGCGGCGAGCCTAGATTTGTGGTCGCGTGTCGATGCTAGATAGCGCTGCGGCGACAGTTGTCCGCGCATCAGCGACTGGTACGACGACATGGTGGCATTGACGTATTCGCTTTCGCTCCCGTCTTCTCCGGCGGTGAGGCGGGGTAGGTCGTTGATAGCTTCGGCCACCGTTACGGCTGAAGCAGTGACTAACAGGTCGCCATTGATCAGAGAACACCATTCTGTGGGCTTTTTCGGCGCGGTCCTGATACCGCGTCGAACACCAACGATCACGACCCGTACGCGTCGTTGGGGAACGCCGAACTCGGCGGCGTTCATTTTCCAGACCTGTGCGTCGTATCCCGCGTCCTCGAAGCCTCTCATGATACTTCGCAGGAAGGCGCCTCCTGACATGCTCAAAAGTCCAAGGACATTTTCGAACACGAAAAGGTCGGGAACCATCTGTTTCAGGAGGAAGGAATAGCGGGCATGTAGGTGGTTGCGCGCATCGTCCTCCGAACGCTTGTTCCCACCAGTTGAGAAGCCTTGGCAGGGCGGCCCTCCCACAAGCGCCAGGGGGCGCAGCCTGTCGCGCTGCTGCGACGACGCCACGAGGTGGTTTATGACGTCATCATCGTTCATGTCCCCGACTACGGCGAGAGGCGCCAAGTTATGGTTGAATGCTTGAACCGCTGCCTTATCGAGATCGGCGGCTGCAAGTGTCCTCCATCCCTGCCATTTGAAGCCAAGTGAAAGACCACCGCACCCGGCGAACACATCGATCATATCGCCAGGAGTTCCAAGCGCTTCTGCAACCTGCATGGCAAGAAGAGGTGGGACGGCATTGCCGATTTGCTGGCAGATGGCGCGCTGGGATCCGTTGAAGACGAAGTCGTCTGGAAAGGATTGTAGGCGCGCAGCCTCTCGGTGGGAGATGGTTCGGTCCTGCGAGGCATCCGGATGTAGGAAGCAGCCGTTCCCAGGTCGAGTGTAGTATGTGCCGATCGTGTAGCTGGGAGCGTCGGGCCGAAGGCGTCCGTAGTACGTGGAACGAGATCCCTTACCAGCCACGAAGCTCTCCCTGATCTGCGCCAGACGCGCTGAAGGGACATTCTCGGGTATGTTCTGCCAGTTGCCGCCGGGCGGTACGGAACGGGCAAACTGCAGATCAAGTGCGCTCAGCTTAGCGCTCTGGTGGTTGGGGATCATGATTTCACTCACTCCAGCCTGTGGCGCTGGTTAAGGCTTCGCGCTCCCATTCTTCCAGTTTGGGGAAGTCGTTGAGCAGACACGCCATGTCGCTGCGATCCAACCGATATGCCTTCGCCACTGCGATCTCGAGGCGACGCTCCGCATCCACGTCGCGACCACGCATGGCCTCGTGTGCGAGAGATGACAATCGGCTGACCAAAGTAGCATCTAACACGGGCACCCTTGCCTGTCGGACCACGCCAAGGGACATGTGACCAGTGGTCAGCCGCGCGCGGACCTGAGCTTCCACGACAAACGACGAAAGCAGCGCATGGAGGGCGGCGGTACGCTCCGGATCACCATCCCGGTAGCAAGCCACGTGAAGGGAATTGCCTGCGATCCATCCCGCCGGGATCACGGTTCCGATCATGCGCCGCTTGGAGGTCGTTCTGGCCACGTCGCGCCAGACGGCTCGAGGCCTTCCCGCCGAATGGAACCCAGCGCAGAGATTGGAATGAACCGACATTGAGGGGTTTTCTACGATGCCGTGGCGGCTGATCATGCGCCCCTTGATGAAGGGATGCCGGGTACCGGCGCCCACCTTCTCCGAGATACGGGTTTCGTCGAGTTCACGTCCGAGCCAAAGATGCGTGGGACCTTCACCCTCCCACGACTGAAGTGTAGATAGGCAGCTGAATTTGTCGACGAGTTCGTCGAAGCCCGAAGGGCGGCCGACAGGTATCGTCCAGCCACGATTCTCCATCGCCGAGCTGCTCAACGCGATAGTCTGTTCGCCGACAGAGCGCCGATCCGCATCGAATGAACGCATCCGTCCGGTTCCGGACGCGCGGCCGCCGGCGCGCATCGTCAGTGCGACCACCGGTTGATCCACTCGCTCGAAGAGGCGCGCCTCGGATGGATATGCCGCCACGTCCAAGAGCTTGCCCGATTTAAATGCCTTGCGGCGCATTGCGGTCGAGGACTGGTCGCCCATAATAGTGGCCGGCAGTATGATGCCGATGATCCCGCCCTTACGTGCGATTCTGAGGCCTAGGTCCCATCCGCACCGTGCGAGGTTCGTGGCCCACCCTCCCCAAGCGTTGTCCGCGCGAGCATCGGGGAATCGCGTATCGAGGCGGCGCGAGATGGCGCGCAAGTCTTCTTTGTAGCGATCGGCGTCGACTTCTGACAGATGTCGGAGCTCTCGGCTGTCAGGCTTTAGCAACTCCCATGGGGGGTTGGTGATCACCAGATCGAAGCGCGGCGAGAGGTCGCCAGCGAATGAGTCGCCGACGATAACCTTCGTTTCGACATCCATGCCAAGGTTGCGCGCAACGGCGCCCACGCGGGCAGCAGCCATGTTGACCGCAGCGGGCTCCCGGTCGCGTAGTTCGATTAACCACTTGAGGCTCGAGAGCTTTGGGCTGCCTGCTGCAGCGGAGAGCAGGGCAACG
Source organism: Allobosea sp. 05T433 (assembly GCF_056396065.1). Classification (NCBI taxonomy): domain Bacteria; kingdom Pseudomonadati; phylum Pseudomonadota; class Alphaproteobacteria; order Hyphomicrobiales; family Alloboseaceae; genus Allobosea; species Allobosea sp. 05T433. The sequence goes on from NZ_JBFTKS010000005.1 coordinate 43,197, forward strand.
ATGAGACGTCCGTCGCCACAGAACGGGTCAGTCGCATGCACCTCAGTCAGCGTTGCTGAGGCTATAGATGACACCATCTGGCCAGCCAGATCGTCAGCAAGCTGCGTAGGCGTATAGAAGCGGCCGGACACCCGTTCAGCGAGAGTTTTGCCGTTATAGGCACCCTCGCCCGGCATGTGGCTCGTGATATCAAGCATCATTCTTTTCCCGTGGGCGTTTCCGTACAGCGCTGCACGGGAAGCGAAATCAGTGACATTTTCATTCCTCAAGTGGCCGTGATTCCGCATGTTCCGATCGTAGGTTGGATGGGTGAAACGGCAACTAGATTTGATAGATTGACCAGCAGGAGGCGTTCGAAGGCAGTGTGTGTGGCGTCACCGCCTCACTTTTATCCTCAGAGGGTTGCCCTTCGTTAGTGCTCAGGTCGGCGGTCGCGCTGCTACCTTTCCGCTTCTAAATTGTTCTGATCGGGTGCGTAATCGCACCGCCGCTTGGTGAAATCCTCGATCCGCGGCCCGTACTGCGGCATCGGCGCCCAGGCGTTGCTGCCAAGTCTACTGCCCAGGCCTCCGGCAGACTGTGCGGTTCGCGCGAGAGCAAGGACACATAGGATTTGCGCGGACTGCAGCAAGGAGCAGAAGGTTAAACGTCGCAAACTGCAGGAGCGGCCTACATATGGATGTGAGCGTTTCCGAGGGCCTCGCCCGTCAACGGTCGCATCGTCCGGCAAATTCCTGCCTATACCGATATGGAATGTTGGGCGGAATGATGGGCGATAGAACGCCCTCTTCATATTCTTATTATTTATCAATAAGTTATGGAGGTAGATGGCGGAGACGGAGGGATTCGAACCCTCGATACCCTTGTGGGGTATGCTCATTTAGCAAACGAGTGCCTTCAGCCTCTCGGCCACGTCTCCGTTACCGGCTCTATGCCCGATTGCCCGGCGCTTTGACAAGCCGTCAGTGTGAAAGATTATCAGCCATCTTCACCGGGCTGAGGAAATCGCCGATGCACGCTGCCCTGAAAGTGATCGTGTCGCCCGCGCGCGGAGGCAGCCGCCTGCGCTGTCTTGGGGCCGGGCTCGCCCTCCTGGCTGCTGCCGCGATTCCGCCTCCGGCAGTGGCCCAGGCGCTGTTCGTGGCCTGCGACAATGGTTTGCGCTGCGTGCAGGCGCCCTGCCCTTCGAAGGATGTCGTTCTCGTGCCGTCAGGCCGGCGCTATGCGAAGACCGATCCCGACCTCTCCAGCCTGCCGGCCGCGGATGCTGCGCGCCGCGACCTCACCAGTGGCCTCTATTCCGGGCGTCTCGTCCTTTCCGGCACAGTGGAGGACGGACCGCCGGTGCGAATCACGGCGACGAAGATCCTTCGCCGCGCGACTGCGCATGAGGCTGCCCTCTGCCGGCGCCGCTGAAGCATCGGCCGGAAAAGTGGATTGCGGTTTTCGGGAAAGCCGATGCAATCACAGATGATCTAAGGACACGCCGTCAGCGCGTCGGCTTCACTGCGCCGGCAATCACGGCGATCTCGTCGGTCCAGATCCCGCCTGAATAGCCCGCGGGCAGACGGGACAATTCGGCGAGCGTATCCAGGCCCGTCGAAAAACCGCCGCCCTGATAGGGGCCGAGCGCGAAGACCTGGGTGCCGGCGCTGTCGAGACGGTTGAGGAAGCGGTTTGGCCAGCCCCAGAGCCATGGGGCGATGTTGATTGGCACCAGGACGATCGTTCCCCGGCAGATCCCGGGCATCACGCCGGTCCAGCCATAGGCGACATAGCGCGTCAGGCAGCCGATCTGCGTGCTCCTGGACATGGCCGGGATATCCGGTCGGAGGCGCCGCAGCGTCTCGACCGGCTCGTCGCCGCCATAGACGATCAGGCGCGCACGGGCCTTAGGCGGCAATGCCCCCAGGACTGCGGCGAGCTTCTCGCCCTCGTTCCTGTCCCGGCTCTTCACATTGATGGCGAAGCGCCGCCCGGGAAAAGCTGCAAAGACCTCGTCGAGCGTCGGCATCATGCCGATGCCCTTCCCGCGCAGCGGATGGGTCCTGCCACCATCGGCGGTATAGCCATAGCCGACATCGAGCGCCTTCAGCTGCGCCATCGCGTGCTCCCGCGTGACACCCTCGCCGTTCGTGCGACATTCCAGGGTCCAGTCGTGGAAGACCGCGAATTGGCCGTCGGTGGTCGGGTGCACGTCGAGCTCGACGATATCGGCGCCGGCCTCAAAGGCTGCCCGCATGGATGGCAGCGTGTTCTCGATGAAGTCATGGCGCGGCGGCAGCATGCGCGCGGCGCTGCAGACATCGGAGCGCAGGTCGGTCTTGTCGTAGAGCTGGGTGATGCCGCGATGGGCGAGCAAGGTCGGCCGGCCCTGCGGCCGGGAGGCCAGGAGACTGCTGTTGCTGATCAGGATGAAGAGCGTGAGGAGAAAGAGCGCGGCGAGCGCAAGGCGTGGGAGACGGCGCATCACTTCATCCTTTGAACCGCGGGCGCGAGCGCCTATCAATGTTCCCGAAAACGGGAGCATGAGAGCAATTGCTCCCAAGTATGGGAACATTATGATCGCACCAGCATGATCGTCATCGGAGCCTCGGCCCTGGCCGAGTATGGCGAGGCGCACCCACAGGCCGGCTCTGCTCTGCGCGCCCTGAATGCGCTGCTGCGGCAGGCGAGCTGGCGGGCGCGCGACGAGATTGCGCGCGATTGCGGCGCCGTTGCCCGCTTCGTGAGCGAGGATGCGGTTGCGCTTGCCTTGCCGCATGTCGGCTGCAGCGTTGCCTTCAGGGTCAATTTCGAGCTGGGCGTGATCCGCATCACCGCGGTCACCGCCCTCAACGAGGAGGACGCAAGGTGAGGGAGCGCGAAACCCTTCCCGTCAGGCCGATCAGGAGCGAAGCGGATCATCACGCGGCGCTGGCCGAGATCGACCGGTTGTTTGCCGCGGAGCCGGGCTCCGCGGCGGCCGACCGGCTCGAGGTTCTGTGCCTGCTGGTCGCCGATTACGAGCGCAAGACCCATCCGATCGCGTCGCCGGACCCCATCGCCTATCTGACGCTCGCGATGCAGGCCAAGGGGCGGACGCAAGCCGACCTCGCCGAGCTCCTCGGCTCGCGCTCGCGCGCTTCGGAGGTCCTGAACCGGCGGCGGCATCTCTCGGCCGAGATGATCGCCAAGCTCGGCGAAGCCTGGGGCGTGGCGAGCGAGCCGCTCTCGGTGCCCTATGCGGTGGCGGGCAGCATCAAGCGCACCGCGCTGCGCGGCGCAGCCCTGCTCGGCCTCCTCGCGGGCCTGAGCGCATCGGCGATCGGCGGCCTGTTCTGGGCTCACGGCGGGGACCTGCCGAGCACGGCCGAGATCGCAGGCTATGTACCGCCCGATCTCGAGCGCTACGGCCGGGATGGCGGCCTGACGGCGTATCGCCGGCCGGTGCCGCTCGCGACCATCCCGCCCCATGTGGTGAAGGCCTTCCTCGCGGCGGAGGACCAGGACTACTACCGCCATGGCGGCTACAGCCTGCCGGCCATCCTGCGGGCCTCAGCCCAGAACCTCGCGAGCCTGGGCGAGAGCCGGACGCCGGCAGGCGCCGCAACCATCACCCAGCAGCTCGCCAAGAACCTGCTGCTGCCGGGCCAGCCGCCCTCGCTCGCCCGCAAGGTGAAGGAGATCGTCCTGGCGAGCCGGATCGAGGACGCTCTGAGCAAGGACCGGATCCTCGAACTCTACCTGAACCAGATCTATTTCGGCGGCTACGCCTATGGCATCGCGGCGGCCTCGGCCCAGTATTTCGGCAAGAGCCCGGCCGATCTCAGCGTCGCGGAAGCCGCCTATCTCGCCGCCCTGCCCAAGGCGCCGAACACCTACCGGCTCGACATGGCCGACAACCGCGGTCGCGCCAAGGAGCGGCGCGACTGGGTGCTCCGACGCATGGCCGATGACGGACTGATCACGGCCTCCGCAGCCCAGTTCGCCCAGGCCGAGCCACTGATCGGGCCGTGAAATCGACAGACCTCAGCCTGCGATGGCGCTCACCGTCCTTGCTCCGGAGCGGCGCAGCGTCAGGATTCAGGCTAGTGGGAGATCGGCACCGTCGCCAGGAACTGCTCGACCGCCAGAGGCACGATATCGACATCGGGCTGCGCACTCGACAGCCCGGCAACGATATGGCCGAGCCACAGCCTCATGCTCTCGCTGCTGGCGGCCTGGAAACAGAGTGACGGCTCGATATGAGCCCAGGCGATCTCAAAGGCCTCGCGCGCTGTTGCGAGTTCGAGGAGTTCGGGAAGGGAGCTGAACGGCATCGGGCACCTCCGGCACCCGCGAAACTCAGCATCGAACCCGACCTGCGGCAAGATGACGAATTCCGACCCAGGGCCCCCGCCTCTCGCAGAATGCCACAGCTCTCGCAGCGTTCAGTCGGGGCGCTCAGTGTCCGCGATGAAGGTCGCGCCGATCGAGTGCTGGCTGCGCCAGGCGATCCGCACGCAGCTGTTGATGTGCAGGGCCGGAGCGATCAGCCTGAAGACGTCTGGCGCCTCGAACCCCATCGGCACGCGCAGCTTGACGCCGGACACCGAGACATCGCGGATAATGCAGGGAATCTCGTTGTTCTGGCCGGGAAGCCGGATTCGCGCTTCCTGCACAACCTTCTTGCGGTGGTGGCGGCGCTCTTCAGTCTGACCCGGCAATTCGCAAATCCCCGCCACGATCGATCGGTTCAAGTCTATCTGGAACCTGCGCCCGGCACGTTAACCGATGACGTACAGCCCGCGAAGAGTCCGGGCAAGCTTGCCGGACCATCCGGGCCGCCAACCCACAATGAGTTGATCGACTTCCACATGACAGGCCAGCATGGATGGGCGGCGACGCGAAGCCACCGGAGCGCCATGGCTCGATGGGCGTGAGCGATTGCCGTGGAGGAGAAGAGATCATGCGCCATTCTCTCAAGCTGAAATCGCTTCTCATGCTCTTCGCCCTCCTAGCGAGCGTCGTGGCGCCCCTGCCCAGCCTGGGCACGGCCGAAGCGCAGGTCCGCTCCTCCAGCTCGCCGCAGATATCGGGGCAGACTGTCCGCAGGGGCCACCATTCCAGCGCCCAACGGCCCGGCAACGGGGCGCATGTCAGCCGGCCGCAGCACCGTCCGTATAAGCGCCCGTCGCATGTCCATCGGCCGAGCCCGCAGGTCCGGCATCATCGCCCGGGGCCTGTGACCGTCGTTCACCCGCGGCGTCACTGGCATCGCGGCGGAGCGGTTGCAGCGGGGGCGGCGCTCGGCTTCATCGCCGGGGCAGCGGCTGTCTCGCTCGCCGGCCCGGCGCCGCGCGCGGGCTATTGCTGGTACTACACCACGCCCCAGCGCATGACCGGCTTCTGGGACTGGTGCCCCCGCTGAGCGGGTGCCTCGCTCCAGCCGAATGCCCAAGGTTACGCGCCGGAAGAGCTCGGGACCATCACCTCGGAAGCGGTGAGCGATGCCGGTGGTCACCCCTTTTCGGCGGCGCGCGCCTGGAACAGCCGCACGAAGGCATCGAGCTCCGCCCGCTCCAGATCGGAGATCGCCCAATAGGTGAAGGCGCGATCCTCCCAGGTCACCAGTGAAAACCCCCGTGCCGAGCTGCCGCTGGGCCCGGCGGGCGGCTGGGACGAGACAGCGCGCGGCAAGGCGACGACCGAGATCAGATGCTCATTGTGGCGGTAGACGAGGGTCGGCGCGACGTGATTGCCGATGACATCGATGCGTGCGCCGACGAGGGGAAAACCATCCCGAGCAAAGTCGTCGGCCGGCGGAGACAGGCCGATCTTGGCGTCAAGCCATGGCTTGACCTGGTGTCGATCGGACGAGGCCATGTCGACCGGAGTGGGTGCGATGAGGGCCCGGCGGTGACTGCTGGCGATGTCGCCCGCCATATCCTCCGGCGCCACTCTCGACACGCCCCAATAGGTTCCGCCCCCGGCCAGCAGGCTGGCGATCAGAGCGGTTGCGGCCAGTGCGCGCCAATCGAAACTGCGAGCCGGCCGCGCCGATGCATCGGCGCCGATCGCAATGACACGCTTGCGCAGCTCGGCACTGGGCTCCGGCCGGGGCAGCTGCCGCATCGCGCTGCGCAGGGCAACGATCCGCGCCCTTTCCGCCGCGAGGGGCGGATCGGTTGCGAGGCGGCGCTCGAGCGCAGATGCACTGGCCGCATCGAGTTCGCCATCGACGAGAGCGTGCAGAAGCAGCCGCGCTTCGCCTGGATCGATGGGCTGGCCGTCACGCTCGGTCATTGCGTCCCCCAAGCTGGCGGATCAGGATCGTGCGGGCTCGCGACAGGCGGGACATGACGGTGCCAATCGGCGCCGAAATCAGATCGGCGATCTCGCGATAGCCCAGCCCATTGATATCGCGCAGCACGAGAACCTCGCGGAACGGCTGGGGCAGCGCTGCAATCGCCGCTTCGATCTCTGCCGCGTCGGCGCGGGCGATCATGGCCGCCTCCGCATCGTCATCGCCTGATGGGCCAGAAGCCAGGAGATCCGCATCCGTGACCTCGTCGAGCGGCACGAGCATCGGCCCGCGATTCCTGGCGAGCCATGTGTGACAGGCATTGCGCACGATCGCGAGAAGCCAGGCGCGAGCGCTGCCGCCTGCATAGGTTCCGATCCCGGCATAGGCGCGAAGGCAAGCCTCCTGGACGACGTCTTCTGCATCATGTGCATTGCCCGTGAGCCAGCGGGCGAAGGCCAGCGCATCCGCAAGATGGGGCAACACCACCTCGCGAAACCGTTCGGCGGAAGGGTCGCCGCTTGCTGCCACTGTCGGCTCGCCGTCTGGACACCCGGCCACAAGGTCCGATCAGCGGGAAACGCGGATCTTTCCCTGCATATGCGGATGAAGGCTGCAGAAATACGAAAACTCCCCCGGCAGGGTGAAATCATACGCGAAACTGTCCTTCGTATCGAGCGCGCGGGATCTGAACGAGCCGTCACCCGCGACAACCAGATGCGGTTCGTCATCCTCGTTCCGGAACGTGACCGTCGTTCCGGCTTTCACGGTGAGGTCCGGCGGAACGAAAGCGAAGTTGGAGATCCTCACCAGCGCCTCCTCCGCCCCCGCGGGACGGGATGCGGCGAGGACCGACAGGACGATGATCGCGCCCGCAGCCCAGAGGGGCCTGTGCCTGCAAGTCATGTCGCTCTCCCGATTGCACGGTTACGCCATCCCTCGTTCAGCCGCGCGCGAGCGTGCTGTCGATGATCGCCAGATCGTTTGCGCCCGGGCGAATGGCGACGCTCGTAATGCCGAGGAACTTGCGCAACTCGCCAGCCGGGACGGTCAGGGGACCGGGCGAGGAGGCGGTCCCCGGCGCCGGCTGCGGAAAGGCCGTGGACCTTGCAGTGTGAAAGGTCACATTGCCTTCCACCTTCTGCATGATCTGGTGGATATGGCCGTTGAGGATGGTGACGGACCCGAAGGGCTTGAGCAGCGCAAGCGCCTGCGTGCTGTCGGCGGTGCCCCAGCCCCAATCGGCATAGACCGTCCAGAGCGGGATATGCGCGAAGACCACGATGGGAGCCGAGGCGCTGCGGCCGCGCAAATCGTCGGCGAGCCATTTCAGCTGCTCCGGCCCGAGCTGGCCGAGCCCGCCGGCCTTGAGGTTCACGACGTTGACCAGGCCGATGAAATGCACGCCGCCTTCGTCGAAGGAATACCATCCGGCGCCCTGCTTGCCCTTGCCGTACCGCTCCGAATAGGCCTGTCCGTTCCCCTCGTCGATCACGTCATGTTCGCCAGGCACGTAGTGAACGTCGAGCCTCGCGCCGCCGATGACACGCGCCGCATCATCGAATTGAGCGGCCGTGGAGAGATGCGTGATGTCGCCCGTGTGGATCATGAAGGCGGGCTTGGCCGGGAGCGCCCCGATCTGGGCGATGGCCTCGGTGAGCGTGTCGAGAGCATGCGGGTTCGCGGCCTTGTCGAAGCCGACATGGCTGTCGGATATCTGCAGGAAGGTGAACCCCTTGGTGACCGCTTCTGCCGCCTCGGCCTTGCCGAGCAGGCCCAGCGAGACCGGCACCCCGCTCGCAACCGTCCAAAGCACGCCGGTTCCGGCCCAGATCATGCATTCGAGCGTCTCGCGGCGGGTGGTGTCAGGCCGCCCATTGTCGATCCGATGATGTGTCATGGTCGATCTCCCAGGAACGCAACCACGCTGCGTTCATTGAGGAGACAGCTCTGCAGCGCCGTTTATTCCCGAACCTGCGAATTTTCGTCATCGGCTTTGCGCAACGGCGTCCGCGGCATGCGCGAGGCCCGAATGCGCACGGGATGCAGGAGGGGTTCGCGCACCCTGATGTCATTGCCTGGGATAATGGGCCGGAACGAAGCAGAAGGCGGGCCTCGCCTCCTGCAATCGCAGCGCCGACACAATGCGAATTCTCGCCCGCCGAACGGTTTCGCCGTGGACGATGCAAGCAATCTTGCATCGTGGAGGCTCGCATGTATGGATAAGATACGATTTCGGCTGCTCGATTCCTGTCTGCAAGCCTTGGCTCCTTCTCCAGCGCGCGCAGGCACGGTCAGCAGCTCTTACATGTCTACCACCGGTCGAAATTACCGAATGTAATTTACTAAGGGACCACGGCTATGGCTCTCAAGCTACTCAATGCAGATGCGATCCGCGACAGTGCGTTCTCACTGCAGCCTTATCCGCATTTCCTTGGTGAGAACTTTCTCAGGCCTGAGGCCATCCCCGATATACGTCGGGATTACCCGACCATTACGAAGCCTGGCTATCTGACCGTCGACGATATCGAGCTGGCGGGAAGCTTTAAGCAGCTGATCGATGAAATGGAGAGCCCGGACCTCACCGAGGTGCTTTCGCAGCGCTTTGGAAAAGACCTCCACGCCTTTCCGCGCCTGACCACTGTGCGAAAGCTCTCGCAGGCCAAGGACGGCCGCATTCACACCGATGGCCCGAGCAAGGTCATGACCGTGCTGCTCTATCTGAACGACGACTGGTCCCCGGCTTCGGAAGGCCGGTTGCGCGTGCTCTATGACGGCACGAATTTCGAGCCCTTCGCCTGCGAGGTGCCTCCGACGATGGGCGCCGTTTTCGGCTTCCTGCGCTCCGACAACTCCTGGCACGGCCACAAGCCCTTCGCGGGCGAGCGGCGTGTCGTTCAGACGGCGTGGATCACCGACGCATCCGAACTCGAGCGCAAGAAGAGCAGAAACACGGTCGCGAAGTTCTTCAAGAGCATCTTCGGCCGCTAGATTCCATGTGGAAGGCCCACTCGGCAGACCGGCGCAGATTTTGCGCCGGCCTTGCGCGGGCCATCGCGATGACCGACCGAAAGCCGAAACAGAGCGCATGGCGCCCATGGCCCATAGGGCGTCGGCGCCAAATTCGCGATCAAATCAAAGCCTCGATAAGCCATCCGGCATGACCTATTGTCATCGACCTGTGTCACCCGCCGAGGCCCGCATCTCCAGCGAAGCGCAATGTTGAGCAATCGCTCCGGCCCGCCTACGCTCTCCCCGTGACAGACCTTCCCCCCGCTTGGGCCCATCTTCAGCCGTCCTCCCTCAAGGCGCTCCTTGAGCCTCCCGGCAGAGTCCCGCAGGCTGTTCGCCTCACGCCCGATGACGTCTCGGTCGAGGTCGCGCTTCAGGCTCCCATGGTTATCGCCGCGAGGCTCCTGCTGGCGCTTGCCGTGGAGACGGGCGGACTGGTCCTCACCCCTGCGGGCGCCCTGAAGCGGGCCGATGTCCGGCATGTCTTCGACCGGACGGAGTGGCCGGGATACGACAAGGCCACCACGCTCGCGACGAACAAGGTCATCAACGAGCACGATGCCTACGGGGTCCTGTTCACACGGATCGTGCTGCAGGCGGCCCGGCTCCTGCGGAAACGTTCGGGGGTCCTGAAGGCGAGCAAGGCAGGCAAGGCCATGCTGGCACCCCAGGCCGCCCCGGCGCTGCTGGCCGCGCTGTTCGAAGCGACATTCTGGAAGGTGAACCTCCAGGACTTCGACCGGAACCCGCTGGAGTTCTGGCCCCAGCACCACATGGGCGTGATCCTGTGGAGCCTGTCGGTGACGGCGCATGGCTGGTCCCATGCGAAGGACCTGATGCCGGCCTGCACGATCATGGAGACCATCGGGGACCCGATCGCTCCCGACTTTCCCGAGTTCGCCCTGACGACGCGGGTGCTCCGGCCGCTGTCATGGCTCGGGCTACTCGAGAGCCGACGATCGGAGAAGAGGCCCGATGGCGGGCTCGATGATGACGTCCGAAAGGCGCCGCTGTTCGACCAGCTCTTGCGATTTGAAGTGGAGCTGAAGGGCGGCAGCGAGCCGCGACACTGAAGCGTTCATTTCGCAAGCTGGATGTTTGGCCCGGCCAGCGGGTTGCGGGCGCCTGCAGCCGTCAGCAGCGACGCACAGAGCCATACGAAGAGAGCCGGCACGGTGTGGCCGGGAGGGTTTTCGGCCCTCTCAGCTGCCGGAAGCGGAAGTCCATAGCTGGGAGGGGGGAAATCGTGCTGGATGCGATGCTCAATCTGGTAGCCGAGTTCTTTCTTCAGATCATCGGCTACCTGACGGGTAAGGTGCTCATTCGCGGCCTAACGCTGGGCAGGCTCGCGATCGGTGACTACGGAAGACGCCCCTTCTCCCTCTATTGGCGCGTGAGCGGCCGCACAGTCCTCAGCGGCGATGTTGCGATCTTGATCGGATGGGGGTTTTGGCTGGCGCTTGCCATCACGTCCATTGTCATCTTCAGGCAGACCATCTCACCGGAACCATAGAGCAACTCCGTAGCCCCCTGCCGATGCGCCACCGTTGGAACCCAAGCTGCCACCTCGCCAGCTCCTGAAGGGCTTGATGCAGGTGTTGAGCTGGACAGCGTCCGCGGGCCGGCGCGCGAAGGCCGGTCGCGCGGAAAGACAAATCGACCGGCCCACTCTGTTGAAGTCATGCTTTGCGACGGTTGGGGCGTATCAACGCTCCCTGTTCGATCTGACGCGCCCGACGCAGCGAGCTTCCCCGAGATTCGGGTTCAGGACCTCAAAGGCGAGGCCAGGACAATCATTTGCGGGAGCCGGCCCGTCCGGGAGAGAGTTGATGGCGAAGTTGCTTGGACGAATTTGACGATAAGTCGTGGTCTTGCCGCCGTCATAATATCGCGTCGTGACCTGCCAGTCGGCCCGGCTTTCGAGCGGAACAAGCAATGCGAAAGCCCAGGTTCCTCCAGCGACGGCACTTGTAACTCTTCTCAGCATCGCACGTTGGCCCGGCAAAGCGGGGCCCGCGTACGATTTCGGCGCCTCCTGTATCATTCAAAGACATCCAATGGTTGCATCGATAACGATTCAGCAACCATTGTGCCGATGCCAGCTTGCGCCCCTCCGTTCCGCCGACGCGCCCCGACCCTGCAGGTGCGTACCGGGTCTGTCTGCCGCGAACGGGCTCCACAACCGCCGGAAACGAACTCTGCAGGCGCGCGTATTCTCCACGCCCCTCGGCTACTCCTGTGCCGCGGCAAACTGGCCCCCGCCCCTCCCGATAGGGAACAGGCTGCAAGGTCCGCTCCGCGCTAGCCCCCAGTCCGATCACTGGCCGGCGACACAGACCCCAAGCTTTAACACGGTGCCGGCCGGGCAGGTCTTCGCGCTGCTGGCATTCGGCTGTGCCTGTGGAGAGATGGCATTGAAGGATTCACAGCACGCCCCCCGCACGTAGTAGCCGCTTGGGCAGCCACCTGTGATCTCAATGCGATCCTTGCCGTCGCGCGTGGGGCGGCAGGCACCGGCAGCGAGAGTCACCTGGGCGATCCCGAGAGCTGCGAGAAAGAGCAACGTGGCAGCAATGATTCGAGCCATGCGCCGAGCATTCCGCATTGGAGGCTTGAGGTCCACCCGGGGCGACTGTCACTCCGAGGGTAGGGTTCGTGAGGACGCAATGATTTGCTACGGCCCATGCGACGAGCGTCTTCAGGCCCGATAGGTCGCTCCCGTTCACCGTCGTCGGGGAGATGGGCTTTCGGTGGAGCGCGTTTTCTTTGCTGATCACCCCCTTGGAGGGGGAATGGTGCCCAGAGCTGGAATCGAACCAGCGACACTGCGATTTTCAGTCGCATGCTCTACCAACTGAGCTATCTGGGCATCCGGCGAAGCGCCAGGCGCTTCGTGTTGGTGGGGGCGATATAGAGGGTGATTGGCGGGCTGTCCAGTCGCTTCAGCCGGCTTCCGATCAAGTCTCGTCTTCGCGTGTGGGTAACCCGGTTTCAGCCTCCTCCACCGGCTCGCCGGGAATGACATAACTGCCCTTCAGCCAATGGCCGAGATCGATGTCGCGGCAGCGTGACGAGCAGAAGGGCCTGAAGCGGTGCACCGCCGGCTTGCGGCAGATCGGGCAGGGTCTCGGCGCCGGCGGGGGTGACGTGTCCTGATTCTCAGCCATATTTGAGCGTGATGCCTCCATCGACCACGAGTTCGATGCCGGTGACATAGCGCGCTTCGTCACTGGCAAGGAAGAGCGCGGCATAGGCCACGTCCCAGGCCTCGCCCATATGGCCCATCGGCACCTGCGCATCGCGCGCCTTCCACATCGCGGCGATGTCGCCCTCGCCATAGGCCTGCGCGAGGCCGGCGGAATGCTCAACCATCGGCGTCTTCATCAGGCCGGGCAGGATCGCGTTCACGCGAATCTTCTGCGCCGCGTATTGCACGGCGGTCGTGCGGGTCAGGTGATTCAGCGCCGCCTTTGTGGCGGAATAGCTGGCATAGGGCACCCCGGTGTGGCGAATCGAGGCGATCGAGGAAATGTTGATGATCGAGCCGCCCTCGCCCGTCTCCTCAAACTGGCGCTGCATCACCGGGATGACGTGTTTCATCGCCAGGAAGGCGCTGGTGACATTGACCTTGAAGACCCGCTCCCAGGTCTCCTGCGGCAGATCGACGACGCTGCCGACCTCGGCGATGCCGACATTGTTGTCGAGAATGTCGATGCGGCCATAGCGGCCGAGCGCCTGGCCGACGAGATCGGCGATCGAATCGGCCCGGGTTACGTCGGTCTGGACCGCAAAGGCCTGGCCGCCCTCGTTCTGGATGATCGCTGCCGTCTCCTCGGCGGCATCGCGGTTGAGATCGGCGCAGACCACCCTGGCGCCCTCGCGCGCAAAGATCGTCGCGGTTGCCTTGCCATTGCCCCAGCCGGGCCCGATCGAGCCTGCGCCCGCGACGATTGCGACCTTGCCCCTCAAGCGTTCCGTCATCGGCCCCATCCCTGGTTGCGCGCCTTGCGCTGCCGAAGCGGCAGCGGCGACAGGATCGGGATAACCGCAGGTCAGGGCAAGATGCGCTGACGCTCAGCCGACATTCATCCAGCCGAAGCGGATCGGGAAGCCTTCGCCGCCGAGCAGGTTCACCGTCTCGTAAAGCGGCAGGCCGACAACGCCGGTATAGGAGCCGACGAGCTTGACCACGAAGGAGCCGGCAATGCCCTGGATGGCATAGGCGCCGGCCTTGCCGCGCCACTCACCTGAGGCGAGGTACATCTCGAGATCTTCGGTCGAGAGCCGCTTGAAGCGCACGCGCGTCTCGACGATGCGGTCACGGATCGCTCCGCCCGGGGTCACAAGGGCAACGCTGGTATAGACGCGATGGGCGCGCCCGGAGAGCATCCGCAGGCAGGCAGCTGCCTCATCGACGATCTCCGCCTTGGGCAGGACCCGACGGCCGACTGCGACCACGGTATCGGCCGCCAGGATGTAGCAGCCTTCGAGATCGGGGCGGCTCTTCGCGCCTTCCCGCGCGGCCAGCGCCTTCTCGCGCGCCAGGCGGCGCGAAAGATCGCGCGGACGCTCGCCTTTCAGCGGTGTCTCGTCCAGATCGGACGGCAGCATGGCGTCGGGCTTCAACCCGGCCTGCTCCAGCAAGGCCAGCCGGCGCGGAGAGGCCGAAGCCAGGACCAGCATAGGCCGCCAGCCGGGCTGCTTGGGAGTGGAGAAGAAACTCAAGGGCGTTCGTCTCTGAGGCTCGCAGGCGCCCATGGCGGACACCCTCCGACCAAGCCTCTAGATCATTTTCGCCGGTTGCGAAATCTCTCTGAACCGCCACGCGCCGAATGCAATCCTGGAGCGCAATACCCATTTCGTTATGTTCACTGCGCATAAAATACGCAGCCTCGCCCTTGCGTTTCAGCCTTTCACTTGACACATTAAAGCCTGCGGCCCGCAGACGCGGCCTCTTTGCGAGGCCGGAGTCCTTTCCGACCTGTCCCGTGTTCCGGAGCCCTTCACCGAAATGACCACATCGACCCGACGTCCGCGTTCCGCTCTGGGAACGGGAGTGGAAGCGCAGGCGCTCGTGAGCAAGGTCATGACGATGCAGGCCGAGGCCGGGCTGACCATCGCGATGCGGATGCCGATCCTGCTCAAGGGCGCGCTCGGCGACCGGCGCGGCCAGCGCGAGGCGACGAAGGCCCTGACCGAGAAGGTTTCCGCGGTGATGGAAAGCGGCCTCGCCGCGAGCCAGGCTGTCAGCCTGTTCTGGTGGGATCTGGCCTTCAGCCCATTCAGCCAGCTCGACATGAGCGAGGCGGTCGCCCGGGCGACCAGCAACACCCTCGAGCCATTCTCGAAACGAACCCGCGCCAATGCGGCGCGGCTGAGCAGCCGCCGCCGCTAGATTATAGCGACCGGATTTCGCGTCCGACCCGATAATCCAATCGTCTGTGCTTGCATCGGCTCTACCGAAAACCGCAATCCACTTTTCGGGCCGACGCTTTGGCGCGCTCGCGTCGGCTTTTCCGAAAACCGCAATCCACTTTTCGGGCCGACGCCCTAGTCGGTATCCGACACGGGCGTCTTGCCGCCCTCGGACGGAGCTTCCACCAGGCCGGCGTTGTATTCGCGCTCGAGCTTGCGATAGCGCGCAACGCTGATCGGGATCAGCGCGAGATAGGCCAGCACGATCAGCGACAGCATCTCGAAGGGGTAGGCAAAGAGCAGCCCCGCCACCACCACCACCGCGACGAAGAGCGGCAGCACCTTCTCACGCGGCACGCGGGTGCCGAGCGTCTTGCCGGCATAGCAGGGGATGCGCGAAATCGTCAGGAAGGCGATGAACAGGATATAGATCCCGACCAGCAGGGCGCCATATTCCTGCACCGGCACACCGATGAAATGCAGATAGAGCGGCAGCATCGCGGTGATCGCGCCCGCGGGCGCCGGCATACCGACGAAGAAGTTCTTCTGCCAGTCGGGACGATTGGGATCGTCGATCATCACGTTGAAGCGCGCGAGCCGGAGCGCCATGGCGCAGGCCAGCGTCAGCACGATGATCCAGCCGAAGGAGCGCAGATCGTGCAGGACGAAAATCCAGAGCACATAGCCCGTGGCGACGCCGAAATTGACGAAATCCGAGAGCGAATCGAGCTCGGCGCCGAAGCGCGACGTGCCCTTCAGCATGCGCGCCAGGCGGCCGTCGACGCCGTCGAGCGCGGCAGCGATCAGGATGAAGATCGTCGCCGATTCGAGCTTGCCCTCGACCACGAGCCGCATCGCGGTCAGGCCGAGGCAGAGCGCCAGCAATGTGATGACATTGGGCGCGATCAGCCGAAACGGGATCGCCTTGAAGCGCGTGCGCTTCGATTCAGCCTGCTCGGGCTCGAAGGGGGGAAAGAGATCGCTCATGCCAGCCGGAATACGCGGTTTTAGGCCCGGAGGCTAGGAGCAGTCGGCGATCATCCCGGGCGCCGCATCACGGCGCTCCGGGATGTCGAAAGCGCTCAGATTCCGCGGAAGCTGCGCCGTGTTTCGCTGGCCGAGACATCGGCCAGCACGGTCTCGCCGGCGATCGCGGTCTGGCCTTCGCCAACCAGCGGAATCACGCTCGTCGGCAGATAGACGTCGACGCGCGAGCCGAAGCGAATCAGGCCGAAACGCTCGCCGGTCGCAATCGCATCGCCCTCCTTGACGAAGGGCACGATGCGCCGCGCGATCAGGCCTGCGATCTGGACGACGCCGACCGTGCCGGCCGGGGTCTCGATCGCCAGCGCGTTGCGCTCATTGTCCTCGCTCGCCTTGTCGAGCTCGGCATTGAGGAAGAGGCCCGGCGTATAGGCCATCTTGATGATGCGGCCCGAGACCGGGGCGCGGTTCACATGGCAATCGAAGACGTTCATGAAGATCGAGATGCGCGTCATCGGCTCGGCCGGCAGGTTCAACTCCGGCGGCGGCAGCGCCGAGGCGATCTGGCTGATGCGGCCATCGGCCGGCGAGATCACCAGCCCCTCGCGTTGCGGCGTGACCCGGATGGGATCGCGGAAGAAATAGCAGACCCAAATCGTGATGATCGCGCCGAGCCAGCCGAAGGGCGACCAAAGATTGGCGAGCACGATCGTCGCCACCAGCGCGATCGCGATGAAGACGTAGCCCTCCTTGTGGATGGGAACGATCACTTTGCGGACGGAATCGACGAGCGACATGGGCAATCCTGTTTGGTCTTGTCAGCGCGTCGGCAGAGTGACGCTCCCCTGCGGCCCGAATGGGGCGGCAGGCATTGCCGCGTGATTTACGGGGTTCGGCGCTCCGGGGGAAGAGGCCGCATGCCGCGCCCCTTGTGGCAGACGAAACTCCGCCTCTTTGCCGCCGCGTCTTCCAGACAGGGCAGCGGAACGGCTAGAAGTGCAGCCATGGCATTGGTGCGGAGTGCGGGACATGGCGGAGGCGGGCGATATCGACACGGCTCTTCTGGCCAGGCTTGGCTGTGACGATGTCAGCCTGCGGCTGAGCAGGAGCTATTCGCCGGAAACCTCGCCCTGGCGCGCCGCCGCCTATCGCTTCGACATCCTGGCCGAGGCTGAGCCCGCCGGCACGATCAGCCTGCGGCCAGGCGCGAGCTATCTCCTGACCCATCTCGCCGGGCAGATCGGCTTTTCCGTCGAGCCAGCCTATCGCGGGCGCGGCCTCGCCGGCAAAGCCGTGACGGCGCTGCTTCCCCTGGCCAAGGCGTGCGGCCTCAGCGAACTCTGGCTGACGACGACGCCCGACAATCTCGCCTCCCGCCGCACGCTGGAAAGGCTCGGCTGTGTCCTCGTCGAAGAGGTCACGATCCCGGAAAACTACGAAAGCTATGCCCGCGGCGAGCGCCTGAAGCTGCGCTACCGGCTGGAGCTGGACTGAGCGTAGCCGTCAGTCGGCCGGGCACTGCCCGACAAGCTCGGCCAGCGCGCTCCGGCCGGATGCAAGGTCGAAATCGGCAGAAACCGCCCCGCTGCCCTGAGCCGGGATCAACACACTCATCTCGGCCCCGCCGAGGATCAATCCGAGTAGGGACGCCGGGCGCGCAACATGCACGGCCCGGTCCGCCCCGACCGCGCCCGCCAGTTCAACCGCCGGCTGACCATCGGCTTGAACGAAGGATGCAGCCGCCCGCCCCGCCTTGCCGAACAGTCCGTCATTGTTCAGCGGCAGAAAGGCGATGGACAGGCTGGCCTCGATGCAGCGGATCGCGAGGCCGACATGGGCCTCTCTATCGCTCAGCACCGCCGCGACATCCTTGCGCCCGCCCTGCCGGTCATTGGTAATGACCACCCAGTTGCCGATTTTCTTCGTGCCGGAGGCCTGCACAGGCATGGCCGACAGCGCCAGGACCAGGCTGGCGCCGAGCCCGAACACCGCTCGCAAGCGCTTCGCTGCCGTCATCGCGTGGCCCCTGAGGGGCGGCTGAGCGCACCGAGCGCCGCCGCCCAGGGCGCAGGGGCCGGCAGCATGACATCCGCCGGAAAATGCGGGAGCAGTTCGAAGGCGAGCCGCTGGCCTGCCCGGTCCTCCTGGACCACGAGAGTATCGAAGCGAAGCAGCTGAGCGGAGG
Source organism: Allobosea sp. 05T433 (assembly GCF_056396065.1). Taxonomy (NCBI): domain Bacteria; kingdom Pseudomonadati; phylum Pseudomonadota; class Alphaproteobacteria; order Hyphomicrobiales; family Alloboseaceae; genus Allobosea; species Allobosea sp. 05T433. The sequence continues at coordinate 61,058 of NZ_JBFTKS010000005.1, forward strand.
CTCGCGGCAGGACAGCGCCGGCCGCGACAGGCTTGCCCGCAACCATCAGGACGAAGCAACTATCGGCCGGATTCCAGCCCCGCTTCGCTGCGGGGCTCTCGGGCGCGCCGCCCTGCACGAGATATCCGCCCTGCCAGCGTATCGAGAGCGCCTCATCGAGCCGAAGCGGTTGCCGATCGGGAGGAAGTGTCGATTCAAGCGGCGACGGCGACATTCTGAGCAGCGAGCACGTCTGGACGATGCCCGGCCGTCCCGGCTTGACGATCCAGAGCTCCCAGCCCTGCTCCGTCGCGGCAGCGGCCCGGTCCGCGGCCAGGATGGAGAAGAGAAGCGCCCCGGTCAGGCGCAGGCGCTTCAGCATGGTGTCACCGCGGCAGGCAAGGATCGGCCAGTTGCGTGGGAGCGAGCCATCGCCACGCAAGCCACGCAATCCTCAGGCGAGCGCCGTCGGGCTGCGGACGAAGCGGCGCGCGGCGAGATAGGTCAGCACCACGAAGATCAGCAGCACGAGCCCTTCGGCAATCGCGAAGGGCGGCTCTGACTGGGTCGGCGCCATGGCCTGGAGAAACGGCACCTTCATGAAAGCCTGCGCGACCGCAACGAAGATCAGCAGATAGAAGGCGAGCATCGCCGTGACCGCATAGATCCGCCGCCAGGCGCCATCGAGCCTGCGAGCGTAGAGGGCGTATCCGGCAAGGCCGACCAGAATGAGCGAGATCGCACCGACGATATGCGAGGGCAGGAGGCCGTTGAATGGAAAGCCGAAGCCCGTCGCGCTGGTGGCAAACGCGGTGGAGAGGAAAATTCCGGTCCAGCGCGGCCGCGTGTGCCCTTTCAGCATGGCCGCGGCGACGGGAAAACCCGCCACGATGGCGATCAGGCTGAGCCAGGTATGAAAGCCGGTGAAGGTCGTCGGATCGAACATGAGCAGCCCCCGCAATGCTCCACCGGCTTCGTGTGAAACCGGCGGAGTATAGCATGCAGGAAGCAGGCCGCGTTTGGCGAGAGAATTCCGTCGCCCCGACTACTGCGTCAGGGTCACTCTCACACTCTCTTCTTCTTCCTCGGTCGCGCGCTTCAGCGTCGCCTTGGCCTCGTCGACCTGGCGCTGACGGTTCCAGAGCGCCGCATAGACGCCATCCGCCGCCAGCAACTCGCGGTGATGGCCGCGTTCGACGATCAGGCCCTTGTCCAGCACGATGATCTCGTCGGCATTGATTACGGTCGAGAGCCGATGGGCGATGACCAGCGTCGTGCGCCCCTCGCTGACCCGGTCGAGCGCGTCCTGGATCTCCTTCTCGGTGAAGGAATCGAGCGCCGAGGTCGCCTCGTCCAGCACCAGGATCGGCGGCCCCTTCAGGATGGTGCGGGCGATGGCGACGCGCTGCTTCTCGCCGCCTGAGAGCTTCAGGCCGCGCTCGCCGACGGAGGTCTCATAGCCGTCGGGCAACGACCGGATGAAGCGGTCGATCTGGGCGAGCCGCGCCGCCTCCTCGACCTCGGCCTCGGTCGCATCCGGCCGGCCATAGCGGATATTGTACTCGATCGTGTCGTTGAACAGCACGGTGTCCTGCGGAACCATGCCGATCGCCGAGCGCAGGCTGACCTGCTGGATCGCGGCGATATCCTGCCCGTCGATCATGATCCTGCCCTTGGCCGGTTCGTAGAAGCGGAAGAGCAGGCGCGAAATCGTCGACTTGCCGGCGCCGGACGGGCCGACGATGGCGATCGTCCTGCCCGGCGGCACCGTGAAGGAAATACCCTTCAGGATCGGCCGCTCAGGGATATAGGCGAAATGCACGTCCTCGAAGCGGACCTCGCCTGCATCGACGCGAAGCGGCGGGGCGCCCGGATGGTCCTGGATCTCGGGATCGCGGCCAATCAGGGCGAACATCTCGCCGATGTCGAGGGTCGCCTGCTTGATCTCGCGATAGACCGTGCCCATGAAATTCAGCGGCTGGTAGAGCTGGATCAACATGGCGTTGATCAGCACGAAATCGCCGACCGTATGCGTGCCGGCCTGGAAGCCGCGCACCGCCATCACCATCGAGATCGTCAGGCCCGTCGCGAAGATCGCCGCCTGTCCGAAATTGAGCCAGGCGAGCGAGGTATAGGCCTTGATCGAATTGCGCTCGTAGCGCGCCATCGAACGGTCGTAACGGGCTGTCTCGCGAGCCTCTGCTCCGAAATACTTCACCGTCTCATAGTTGAGCAGCGAGTCGATCGCCTTCGAATTGGCGTCGGTATCGGACTCGTTCATGGCGCCGCGAATGGCGATGCGCCATTCGGTGGCCTTGATCGTGTAGGCCATGTAGGTCGTCACCATCACCACCAGCACGACGACATAGAGCCAGTCGAACATCGTCAGCAGCACGGCGGTGATCAGGGCGACTTCGACCACGACCGGCACCAACTGGTTCAGGCCGAGGCGGACCATTTCCTCGATGCCGTTGCGGCCGCGCTCCAGCACGCGGGTCAGACCGCCGGTCTTGCGCTCGAGATGGAAGCGCAGCGAGAGATAATGCAGATGACCGAAGGTCTGCAGCGCCAGCGTGCGCACCGCATGCATGAACACGGGTGCGAACAACGCGTCGCGCATCTGGATGAAGGCCGAGGAGCCGACGCGCGCCAGCCCGTAGATCAGCGTCAGGGTCAGCGGTGCGCCGACCAGCCAGGGCAGCCAGCGCCCGAGACTGGTCGGCGTGTTCGCCAGGGCATCCGTCGCCCATTTGAAGGTGAAGGGCACGCCCATCAGCACCATGCGGCCAATGACCAGCAGGATGAAGGCCGCGACCACGCGCTTGCGTAGATCGGCGCGATCCGGTGGCCAGAGATAGGGCCAGAGCGCACGGAAGGTCGCGACAAAGCCGGAGCCGGGTTGCAGGACGGCCGAGTGGGCGAAGTTCGACGCTGGAGGCGGCGCGGCAGGCGGGGACATTTTTCAAACAGTTCCAAGTTGAACCGCCCATATATCCGCGATCGCGGGCGAATGCATGAGCCTTGCTGCAAGTCGGGGATTGCGGAACACGCGCGCCGGCTTGGCCTTGTTCTCGTCGAAGGACCGGTGTGAGATGGCGTCGGAGCGGTCAATGCTCGGATCGGGGAAAGAAACAGCCATGAGAGCTCAACGGGTTATCCTTGCCGGCCTGATCGGCGCCAGCGTCTCACTCTGCCTCGCGACGCTTCCCGCCCTGGCGCAATCAGCGCGGCCGCCGGCACAGATCAAGGTAACCAATGCCCGCAGCGTGCCATTGAACACGCTCGAAATCACCACCTCGGGTGAACAGCCCCGCCTCGTCGCCAAACTCGCCAAGCCGCTCGCTCCCGGAAAGAGCGCCGTGCTGAAACTCAACAAGCCGGCAGGCTGCAGCTATTTCGTGCTCGGTCGCTTCAGCGACGAGGTCGAAAACGACAATGACGGCGTCGATCTCTGCAGGGAAAAGACGATCCGCCTGACGGATTGAGCCGCCAGGGCCATCATGGCCGGGCCTCGTCCCGGCCATTCCCGACCGCGGCGGCACCGCCGAACGCTCATCCGCAGAATGATTGCCAGGTGGGCGCTGCGCCTCACCCGGGAATCGCGGCGGATCAAAAGCCCTCGTCGCTTACGCCGTCGCGCCGGCCCGCATCAGCTTGTAGGTGATCGAGTCGACCAGCGCCTGGAACGAGGCGTCGATGATGTTGGCGCTGACACCGACCGTGGTCCAGCGTTCGCCGGTCTCGTCAGCGGATTCGATCAGGACGCGCGTCACCGCATCGGTGCCGCCCTGGAAGATGCGGACCTTGTAGTCGACGAGCCGCAAGCCGCCGATCAGCGACTGATAGCGGCCGAGATCCTTGCGCAAGGCGACGTCGAGCGCATTGACCGGACCGGCAGAGCCCTCGGCAGCCGAGATCAGCAGCTCGTCGCCGACCTGCACCTTCACGATCGCCTCGGAGAAGGTGACGAGCTCGCCATTGGCGTTGTAGCGGCGCTCCACATTCACCTTGAAGCGCTCGACCGTGAAATAATCCGGCACCTCGCGCAGGATCCGCTTGGCGAGCAGGAAGAAGGAGGCGTCGGCCCCCTCGAAGGCGTAGCCTTGCGCCTCCTTGTCCTTGAGCTCGTCGAGCAGGCGCCCGAGCCGCGGATCGTCGCGCCCAAGCGTCACGCCGATGCGCTCCAGCTCGGCAACGAGGTTGGACTTGCCGCCCTGGTCGGAGATCAGGACCTTGCGGATATTGCCGGTCGCTTCCGGCGCGACATGCTCATAGGTGCGCGGGTCCTTCAGCACCGCTGAGGCATGGATGCCGGCCTTGGTCGCGAAGGCAGACGAACCGACGAAGGGCGCGTGCCGGTTCGGGGCGCGGTTCAGCATCTCGTCGAGGGCCCGCGAAACATGGGTCAGCTCGCCGAGCTGCTGCTCGTCGACATTGATGCTGAAGCGCTCGCGATACCTGTCCTTCAGTTTCAGCGCGCCGATCAGCGTCACCAGATTGGCGTTGCCGCAGCGCTCGCCGAGCCCGTTCAGCGTGCCCTGGATCTGGCGGACCCCCGCCTCGACCGCCGCCAGCGAATTGGCAACGGCGCAGCCGCAATCGTCATGGGCATGGATGCCGAGATGATCGCCCGGCACGACCTTGGCGACCTCGGCAACGATGGCGCCGACCTCGTCCGGCAAGGTGCCGCCATTCGTGTCGCAAAGCACGACCCAGCGCGCGCCCGCCTCATAGGCTGCCCGCGCGCAGGCCAGCGCATAGTCGGGATTGGCCTTGTAGCCGTCGAAGAAATGCTCGCAGTCGAGCATCACCTCGCGTCCGGCCGCCTTCGCGGCCTTCACGCTGTCGGTGATCCCCTCGAGATTGTCCTCGAGCGAGATCTCGAGCGCGACATGGACATGGTAGTCCCAGCTCTTGGCGACGAAGACGATGGCGTCGGCCTTCGCCTCGAGCAGGGCAGCGATGCCCGGGTCGTTGGCGGCCGAGCGCCCTGCCCGCTTGGTCATGCCGAAGGCAGCGAACTTGGCCTTCGAAGTCGGCTTCTCCGCGAAGAAGGCGGTATCGAGCGGGTTCGCCCCGGGATAGCCGCCCTCGACATAGTCGATGCCGAGCTTGTCCAGCATGGCGGCGACCGCGCGCTTGTCGTCGAGCGAGAAGTCGACTCCGGTGGTCTGGGCGCCGTCGCGCAGCGTCGTATCGAAAAGATGGACGCGGGCGCTCATCGCCCGGCCCTCATCCGATAGCGCAGCACACGCGGCATCACCATGGCGAGCATGACGAGCTTCATGGCGACCGAGAGCGCACCGGCGCGCCGGATCTTCGGGGCATCCCGGTTCATCGTTTCACTTCCCATGTCATGTCCGTCTCATGGAGCGTCGCTCCATCGAGATCGTGCCAAAGCGTGTCCTGGACCTCGTCGCCACGACGAAGAATATCGGCGTTCCAGAAGCGACGAATGCGAAAGCCCTGCTCCTTCAGCCAAGCGTCCCGAACGGCGTCATAGGTGCTTTCTGCATGGTGGCCGCCATCGGCTTCGACGATCAGTCGCTTCGACGGACACACGAAATCGACGATATAGGAACCGATCTGGACCTGCCGACGGAACTTGAAACCGCTGAACCGCCTGTCGCGCAGGAGGTGCCAAAGCTTGCGCTCGGCCTCCGTCGGCTCCTTGCGCATCGAGCGCGCGCGCTGGCCGAGCTTGGCACGCAGCGACGGCGCATGCTCCCCTTCTCCCCCTGCGGGAGAAGGTGGCCGCGCAGCGGCCGGATGAGGGGTCGCGCTTCCCTGTCCGGTTGAAGCAGAATGAGCCGAAGGCCGGCAAGCGTCGCGCGACCCCTCACCCCAACCCTCTCCCGCAAGGGGAGAGGGGGCTTGGTCGCGGTTCATCGCTTGACCTGCCATGCTGTCGTGGGCTCGCCCGTCGCCGGGTCCTTGCCATCCTTGAGCTGGATGCCGATCGCCGCAAGTTCGTCGCGGATGCGATCGGACTCGGCAAAGTCCTTGGCGCGACGTGCTGCAAGCCGGCGCTGGATCAGATCGTCGACACGCGTCGCGAAGCCGTCATCGGTCGCCGTCCGGATGAGGAACTCCTGTTCCTTCCGCCCCCAGGCCTGACGATTCAGGCCGAGGAAATCGACGCTTGCCGCCAATGCGCGCGCAGCCTTCGGATCGCCGGCCTTCGCTTCGCGTGCGAGACCGTGAAGCCGCGTCATCATCTTGGCCGTGTTCAGGTCATCGGCCAGCGCGGCGATGATTTCGGCATCCACGTCGCTTGGAGTGGCCTGCGGTTCCGTCGGAATGCCACGCAGGACTTCCTCCCAGCCACCGATGATGGACTCGACCTCCTCCAGCGACTTCACCGTCCAGTCGATCGGCTGACGATAATGCGTCTTCAACATCGCAAGGCGCAGCACTTCGCCCGGCCATGTCCGGCCGCCGAAGGCATCGGTCTGCAGCAGTTCGTTGATGGTGACGAAGTTGCCGAGAGACTTCGACATCTTCTCGCCTTCGACCTGCAGGAACCCGTTATGCATCCAGATATTCGCCATGCGGCCGGCGCCATCGGCACCGCCGAAGGCGCAGCAGCTCTGGGCGATTTCGTTCTCATGATGCGGGAAGACGAGGTCGATGCCGCCGCCATGGATGTCGAAGACATTCCTGGCGGGGTCATCGCAGGCGAGCCCGCCGCCGAAGGGTGCGAGCAGCTTCGCCATCGACATGGCCGAGCACTCGATATGCCAGCCGGGGCGGCCGGGCGTGGCGATGCCGGCCGGGGAAGGCCAGCCGGGGTCGATGCCGTCGCGGCTTGGCTTCCACAGCACGAAATCCATGGCATCGCGCTTGTAGGGCGCGACATCGACACGGGCGCCGGCCATCATCTCGTCCAGCGAACGCCGGGCGAGCGAGCCGTATTTCGGTGCCTTCCCCAGGCTCGCCACAGCCGGCACATGGAACAGCACATGCTCCTCGGCGACATAGGCGATGCCACGGGCGATGAGGCGCTCGATGATCGCCTTCATCTCCTCGATATGGTCGGTGGCGCGCGGCTCGGCATCGGGGCGCAGATTGCCCAGCGCATCGACATCATTGTGGAACTGCGCCGTCGTCGTCTGCGTGACCCGGGCAATCGCCTCGTTCAGCGGCAGGCCCGGAAAGTCGCGGGCGGCGCGCGCATTGATCTTGTCGTCGACGTCCGTGAGGTTGCGGGCATAGGTGACATGCTCGGGGCCATAGAGATGGCGGAGCAGCCGGTAGAGCACGTCGAAGACGATGACCGGGCGGGCATTGCCGATATGGGCGTAGTCATAGACCGTCGGACCGCAGACATACATGCGGACATTGCCGGGATCGATCGGCGCGAACGTCTCTTTCGTCCGCGTCAGCGTGTTGTAGAGCCTTAAAGTCGGCGTCATCGAAACGGTCCTGGCGAATAGGCGACGAGAAGCGTGGTCCGGGYCGCTGGCCGGGGGCGCTTTCTGTCGGGTCGTTTCAGGACGATGACGTGAGCAGCCGGCCAGCGAAAGCTAGCGGCAAATAATGCAAATCCGGATGGCGGCCTGCGTCATGAAAAACTGATTGCCTGTGCGCGGGCTTTGCGTCAAGAGGGCGCCCGAGTTTGTTGCGCCGCAACATAGCTGACGCCGAATTCATTCAAATTTAACGGACTGGAACCATCCTCATGCTTCGAAGGTTCTTTGGCCTGTCGGGTCACGAGGAAAGATCGAGAATGCGCCGCGCCATCGCCCTGATCGGCCTGTTCGGAATCGTCGGAGCCGGCCTCTCGCTCGCAGTCCTGCCGACCTCGAAGACGGTGGCCGCTTCCAACGACCAGCGCATTTTCCTGATTCCGGCGAGCGACGGCTATGGCGTCGCCGACTGCCTGTCCTCGAAGACTTCGGAATGCGGCAAGATCGTCGCCGATGCCTGGTGCGAGGCCCAGGGTTTTGCGAAGGCGACAGCCTTCGGCATCGCCTCGCGCGAAGATTTCACCGGTTCGGTCTCGAAGCCTGTCATCACCGAACCGGCCGAACAGCCGCTCTCGATCACCTGCGGCGGCTGAGCCTGCGGCTCACCTCACCCAATCCGAGCATTTCGGCGCCTCGCCTACCCCGCCCCAGGGCATGATCGGGACGGTGGATGTCGAATTCTGCGGCGACCCGTCGATCAGCTTGTCGGAATAGACGAGATAGACCAGCACGTTGCGCTTGATGTCGCAGCCGCGCACGATCTGCATCTTCTTCCAGACCATCGAGCGGCGCTCGCGGAAGACGACATCGCCCTGCTCGAACTTCTCCTTGAACTTGATCGGACCGACCTGACGACAGGCGAGCGAGATCTCCGAGACCTCCTCCGCCACCCCGAACATGCCGGAGACGCCGCCCTTCTCGGGGATAGTGTAGTGGCAGGCCACACCCTCGACGATCGGATCGTCGACGCCATAGACGGCGAGCTTGTCGTTCGGCGTCAGCATCTTCCAGACGGTCGATTTCCTGAAGATCAGGTCCTCCTGGGCCTGTGCGGCCCCGGTCAGACCGAGCCCTAGCGCCAACAGAGCCAGGGCCAGGGCGCGTGAAGAGGTGGTACCACAGGCGCGCATTCTCGATCTCCTGACTGTTCCGCGTAGCCGGCGCCGCATATGGGTTCTGAGGCGAAGCAATGCCAGAGGCGTCCGATGCAGACCAGCAAGATGCCGGCGACGACGCAGCCGATCCTCGCGACGGACCGCCTCATCCTCAGGCCGAGAACCATTGAGGATCTCGACCATGTCATTGCAATGAATTCCGATCCGGAGGTGATGCGACACATCGCGCCAGTCGGCACCGCCTTCATGAGCAGGGAGGCCGTGGCGAAGCGCAGCTTCACCCATGTCGATCGGGGGCTGGGCTACTGGTCGATCAGCCCGCGCGAAAGCCCTGGCGCGTTGCTGGGCTATGTCGCGCTGTTCCCCGGCGCTCCGGCGACGGCGCAGATCGAGCTGAGCTACCGCTTCGAGACGCGCCATTGGGGCCGGGGTTATACGACGGAGGCGGCCTCGCGCCTGCTCCAGCACGGTTTTGGCCCATTGGACCTAACCGAGGTGGTCATCCTCACGCACCCGTTGAACGCGGCATCCCTTCGTCTGGCGGAGAGGCTCGGTTTCCAGCGCGAGAGCGACCGGTGCTCATGGCTGATGGGCGATCCGCACTTCCTCTGCGCCTTCTTCCGCCTCGGCCGCGCCGGCTGGCTTGCCACCCATGACGCAGCCGCGGCACCGGTCGTCACACCGCCAGTGGCTTGAACACCAGATAGGCCGCGGCCAGCGCGCCGAGCACGCCGAGCGTGAACAGCACCAGCTTCAACTGCGTGAAGCCGCTCGCCATGGCGACATCGCCCGCCTCGACCCGGGGGTATTTGTCGAGCAGCCGGGCAATGACAAAATTCTCGACGACATCGCAGAGCCCGCCGAAGAGCCAGCCGCCGCCGCATAATGCCGCCACCCACCAGGGATAGCCGCGCATCGCGACGCCCGCGACCATGATCGCGCCGACGATCGCATAGGTCAGGGCGAAGGCGACATCGGCCGGCAGCACCCGGTGACGGTAGCGGTTGCGGCGTTCCTCGCCATAAGCTGCGAAGAGCTTTTCGACATCGGCAGCGTTGAAGCCGTTCCAGTCGCTCTCGAGCATGCGGGCCACGCCCTGACGGCTCGCCCAGAGCCCGGTGAGCCAGAACATCAACATCACCAGCGCCGGCCCCCACAGGAAGAACGAGAGCGGGATGGCGCTGGAATAGAGCGGAACGGGATCGATCATCGCGGCCAAGGCTCCGGCAGAGGAAATGCGACGTTACCGCGCCTCGCGCGCCAGCGCCAAGGCCTGACGCAGGATCTCCACGTCACCGATATGATTGACGAAGATCAGGACGAGCCTTGCATTGAGCGCCACGCTCTCGGCCTCGGAGAGATCGCGATGCGCCTCCGCGATCATCCGGAACGCCGCGTCGGGATCGGAGAGATTCGGTTCCGTGACAAGTTCGCTGCTCATGCTGCGGCGCGCCCTTCCAGCCTCTCGATCGCGGCCGCCAGTTGCACAGGTGTCGCCTGGCGAAACCGCGCCGCGACATGGCCGTCAGGACGCAGCACGACGGCATCGCCCGGCGTCAATCCGTAACGTCGCGCCAGGGGCTCGTCTCCCCCATCTCTGGCGGGAACGTCGACCCACAAGGCGGCGGCAGGCGTCATGCCCTCGGCCGCCACCCCGCAGGCGATGATGACCGGCCGGCCCTCGGCCAGCGTCTCGCTCAGCCAGCGCCGCCCGCCGGCTGTGGATGGCAGCGCAGCGTCGTGGAAGGAGGTGCCCGCCGCGAGCCCCCCCTGCCAATCCGGGCCAGGCGTCGAAAGCGGCGACGCCAGATAGGTCGTCGGCTGCGAGAGACGCCCGGAATTGACGAAGCCCCGGGCGAAGCCGGCCTTGCCGGCCAGGGCAAGGGCCGCATCGCGCAAGACCCGCTCGCCTGGCGAGCGCGGCGCGATGAAATCCGTGGCGCGGGTCGAATGCAGGATATTCTCCTGCGCTGCTTCGACACGCTCCCTGTCATAGCTGTCGATCAGAGAAGCGGGACTCTGCCCTTTCACGACCAATGCCAGTTTCCAGCCGAGATTGTCGGCATCCTGGATGCCGGAATTGGCGCCGCGCGCGCCGAAGGGCGAGACCTGATGCGCCGCATCGCCGGCGAAGACCACCAGACCATGAACGAAGCGCGCGAGCCTGCGGCACTGGAAGCGGTAGACCGAGACCCATTCCAGCGCGAAATCGTCATGGCCGAGCATCTGCCGGATGCGCGGCCGCACGATCTCGGGCTGTCGTTCATGCTCGGGGTCGGCGTCGCGATCGAGTTGCAGATCGATGCGCCAGACATCGTCCGGCTGCTTGTGCAGCAGGGCCGACTGTCCGGAATGGAAGGGCGGCGCGAACCAGAACCAACGCTCGGTGGGGAATTCCGCCCGCATCTTCACGTCTGCGATGAGGAACTTGTCCTCGAAGGCCTCACCGCGAAACTCCAGGCCAAGCAGCGCGCGCGTCGGCGATCGCGCTCCGTCGCAGGCGACCACCCAGCCGGCATCGAACTGGTAGGGCCCATCCGGCGTCGCGATGGTCAGGAGCGCGCCGTCGCTACGAGGCTGGATGCCGGTGAGACGGTTCGACCAGCGCAGATCGATCAGCGCCTCCGCAGCCGCAGCGTCGGCCAACGCCGCTTCGACGTAATATTGCTGCAGGTTGATGAAGGCCGGCTGCTTGTGGCCAGGCTCGGGCAATAGATCGAACTCATAGAGCTGCTCCTGCCCGCGAAAGACCCTGCCCCGCTGCCAGGTGACGCCTTTCGCGACCATGCCTTCCGCGAGGCCGAGCCTGTCGAAGATCTCGAGCGTACGCTTGGCAAAACAGATCGCGCGCGAGCCCTCGCCGATGCGATCGGAATCATCGATCAGCACGACGGGAACGGCACGGCGCGCCAGATCGAGCGCGAGCGTCAGCCCGACCGGGCCGGCGCCAATGATGACAACCGGATGATGGGCCGGTTCGCGTGCATCCTGGTCAGGGCTGCGGCGATAGGCGAAACGGCGCAGCTCCGTCGTCATCCGATCGCCTCCGGCCCCTCGATCCCGAGCCCCCGCAGATCCGAGGCACGCCGGCCGGCATCGAAAGCGAGGAAATACTCATCGAGCTGCGGCGGCGCGACCGTCGTGCCGGCGAGCATGGCGTGGGCCTGGCCGCGATGATGGATCTGATGCTGGAAGAGATGCGCGAGCAGATCGTCGATCCGCTCGGGCACCTTGCCGTCATCGCCGCGATCGGTCTCGACCTGCCGTGCCAGCTCTGCCTCGCTCAACGCATCGCAGAAGGCGATCAGGCGGCGATCGGTCTGCCCCTGCACGATGAGGAGCGCGGCCGCGTCGAGCGGCCGGAAGGTATCGAAGACGGCGAGCCCGCGCCCGCCCTGCTCCAGGGCGTCGAGATAGAACTGATCGACCGAGAGATTGTGGTTCAAGGTCTCGTGGAGCGAGGGGAAGAAGCTCGTTCGCGTGGCCCTGAATGCCTCGTCGTCCAGTTCGGCGCAGGCGCGCAGCAGCCGGTCATTGGCCCAGCCATTGTTGCGGGCCGCCTTGCGCAGATAGGCGACGAGCGACACCGCCCTACCCTCGCAGGTCGAGCCACATCTGGCGATCGCGCTCGTCGGTCCAGATGCGGGGATGATCGAGCCCGTTGGCCTCGTCATAGGCACGCGAAACATTGAAGGGCAGGCAATGCTCGAAGATCACCCAGTCGCCATAGCCTGGCTTCAAAACGGCATGGACACGCTCGAAGGTCTCGCGGAGCGAGCGGCCCGCGCCGGCGTTCTGCTTCACGGCGTCATAGAGGTCGCTGAGAAAGGCGCGCGTGCCGCTGATGCCATCGGCGACCATCGCCGCATCGGTCAGCGCAGCGCCCCGGCCAGGCACCATCGCGACCGAGCCGAGGGCCGACAAATGGTCGAGCGTCGTCGGCCAGTCCTCGAAATGGGCATCGCCGCAATAGGGCGTCGCACCATATTCGACGAGATCCCCCGCGAAGGAGACCTCGGCATCGGGAATCCAGGCGACGATGTCGCCTGCGGTATGACCGCGCCCGAGCTTCATCAGCCTGACCTCGCGCTTGCCCAGCCAGATCGAGGCGGTGTCGGAAAAGGTCATGGTCGGCCAGGTCAGGCCCGGGCGGATCGAATCCGCGCCCTGGAAGAGCCGCGGAAACCGGCCGATCTCGCTCGCCTTGTCCTGCTCGCCGCGTTCCACGATCATCTCGCGGGCGACATCGGAGGCGACGATCTCGCGGGCGCTGTAGGCTGGCGCTCCCAGCACGCGGACCGCGTGGTAATGCGAGAGCACGACATGGCTGATCGGCTTGTCGGTGATCCTGCGGACGCGTTCGATCACGGTTTCCGCCATCTTCGGCGTCGCCTGCGCATCGAAGACGAGCACGCTCTCGTCACCGACGACGACCCCGGTATTGGGGTCGCCCTCGGCGGTATAGGCGTAGATGCCCCGGCCGATCTCATCGAAGGAAACGGTCTTCTCACCGAGATCGGCACTGGAGGCGAAGGCGGGCTTGTCAGTCGACATGGGGCAGCACGTCCTGTTCGATCGCACCGAAAATGGAAGAACCATCCCCGTCCTTCATCTCGATACGAACCGTATCGCCGAAGCGCAGGAAAGGCGTTGCCGCGGTGCCCGACTTGATGATCTCGACCATGCGCTGCTCGGCGATACAGGCGTAGCCGACGCCTCCCAGCGCGATCGGGCGCCCCGGGCCACCTTCGTCGTCGCGGTTCGAGACCGTGCCGGAGCCGATGATCGTTCCGGCCGAAAGCGGGCGCGTTCGCGCGGCATGAGCGATCAGCGTGCCGAAATCGAAGGTCATGTCGATGCCGGCATTCGGCTGTCCGAAGGGCTGGCCGTTGAGCAGCGACAGCAACGGCAGATGCAGCTTTCCGCCCTGCCATGCCTCGCCCAGTTCATCCGGTGTCGCGGCCACCGGCGAGAAGGCCGTCGGCGGCTTCGACTGGAGAAAGCCAAAGCCCTTCGCCAGTTCGTCCGGAATCAGGTTGCGCAGGCTGACGTCATTGACGAGCATCACGAGGCGGACATGGCCATGCGCCGCTTCCGCAGAGACCCCCATCGGCACGTCGCCGGTGATGACGGCGATCTCGGCCTCGAAATCGATGCCGTCCTCCTCGTAGCGGATCCGGATCGGCTGGCGCGGCCCCAGCAGGGCGTCGGATCCGCCCTGATACATCAGAGGGTCGCTCCAGAAACTCTCGGGCATCTCCGCGCCCCTCGCCTTCCTGACGAGCGCGACATGGTTCACATAGGCCGAGCCGTCGAGCCATTGATAGGCGCGTGGCAAGGGGGCTGCGCAATCATGCTCGTGGAAACGGAAGGATGGGACGGAGCCATGCTCCAATCCTTCTGCTAGATCGGCCAGGCGCGGCGCATGGCGCCCCCAGTCGTCGAGCGCGGCCTGCATGGTCGCGACCACGGGAAAAGCGTCCGTGGCGCGCGTCAGGTCTTTGGAAACCACGACAAGGCGGCCATCACGACCGTGCATGAGGGAAGCGAGTTTCATCTCTTTCCAATCCGTGACGAACACGCGAGATTGCGCGCAACAAACCTCTGGGAGTTCAGCTTATGAAACGCCGCGACTTTTTGAAAACCGGTGCGCTGGCAGCGGCTGCGACGCCGGTCGCGATGCCGGCGATCGCGCAGTCGCAACCTGAGGTGAAGTGGCGCCTGACCTCGAGCTTCCCGAAGGCGCTCGACACGATCTACGGCACGGCCCAGCAGTTCGCGAAATACATGTCGGACGCGACCGACGGCAAATTCCAGGTCCAGACCTTCTCCGCCGGCGAGATAGTGCCGGGCCTGCAGGCCCTCGACGCGGTCACCTCCGGCACGGTCGAATGCGCGCATACGCCGACCTATTTCTATATCGGCAAGGAGCCGGCACTCGGGCTCGGCACCGGCATCCCGTTCGGACTCAACGCGCGTCAGCAGCATTCCTGGTGGTTCTTCGGCGGCGGCGAGGAGATCATCAATTCGGCGCTGGCCAAATTCAATGCCTATTCGATCCCCTGCGGCAATTCCGGCTGCCAGATGGGCGGCTTCTTCCGCAAGGAACTGACCTCGCTCGATGATCTCAAGGGCCTGAAGTTCCGTATCGGCGGCATGGGCGGGGCCGTGCTGGCCAAGCTCGGCGTGGTGCCCACGCAGATCGCAGGCGGCGACGTCTACCCGGCGCTGGAGCGCGGCACGATCGACGCCGCAGAATTCGTCGGCCCCTATGATGACGAGAAGCTCGGCTTCGTGCGCGTCGCCAAATACTACTACTATCCCGGCTGGTGGGAGGGCGGCGCCATGCTGCATCTCGTCGTTGGCCAGGAGGCCTGGAACAAGCTGCCGAAGCACTACCAGGCGATCGTCCATCACGCCTGCGAGGCTGCCAATAACTGGATGCTGGCCAAGTACGATGCGGTGAACCCGGGTGGCCTGCGCCGGCTGGTCCAGCAGGGCGCACAGCTCAAGGCCTTCCCGATGCCGATCATGGAAGCGGCTCTCAAGGCGGCGGACGAGTACTACGCCGAGACCTCCGCCAAGAGTGAGTTGTTCAAGAAGGGCTACGACTCGATGGTCGCTTTCCGCGGCGAGAACCTGCTCTGGTGGCAGGTGGCAGAGCTGTCGTACGACTCGTTCATGAACCGTCTGCGGTCGCGCTGAGGCGCCACCGGGACCAATAGATGGCGCCGGGTCAGACAAGTTTGATCCGGCGCGGCGCATGCGCCACCATCGCCTCGGCCAGGTGGGCGCAGACGGCTTTCGGGCGCGTGTCGAGCACGGGCTCGACCATCCCCGCCGCCTTGCCACGCTGCTTGCCGGCGCGCCGGCGGAGTTTCTTCCTGACGTTCCTCAGGGATCTGGTCGTGGCGGTTTCCGCCAGTTGCCGCTCTGTCAAATCAAGATCGACGACCGCACCGAGATGTGTGCGCAAACGCTCGACCGCCTCGATCTGCTCCTTGTAGTGACCGGGATCGGCAGGCTGGAAGAAGCTGAGCTGATAGCCGAGATCGATGATGCGGGTGCGCCAGGCGTGCAGGCGCTTCAGGCTCATCCGGCGCGGATCACGGCGCGCCGCGCGTCTGGCCTTGCGGTAGCTGCGCCGGAACCCGGCGAGCAGGAAGCCCCCGCGCTCGCCAGCCACCGACCACTCCTCCATCCTGGCAGCGAGACGGTCGAGCTCCGTTTGCATCGCCGCAACGGTTTCCGGCAGCGGCATCGGGTCAGGCGGAGGCTCGACCAGCTTGCCGCGTTCGCTGGGCAGCAGCTCCTGCAAGGTCCGCGCGACGACCGCAGCTTCGCGGGTCGCGGTGAAGGTCTGGCGCAGGCGCTTGATGCCGGCCCGGAGCAGCGCCGTCTCCTCCTCCAGTGCAGCCGGCGAGAGCTTCAGCAGGGAACGCCACGCCTTCATCAGTCGGCGGAAATCATGAACACCCTTGGCGGGGTCGCTCTCCAGGCGGTCGAGTAACCGCCGCCCCTGCAACGGCATCTCGCGACAAACTGCGAGCCAGTGCTGGGCCCAGAGCCGCATCAATGCCGGACCGCTGGGCACCGCATTGCGCGACGTCCGGGCGCGCGGGCTCCTGCCGCCGCTCAGCCGAACCGGTGCTTTCGCGGGTATCGCCAAGGCGCGCTCCTTGCGAAGTTCGGGAGCGCATTGAGCGACAAGCATTCGGGCTCCGCAAGTGCCTTGCAAGGATCGGAACGCTACCAGGCCTCGCGCCTCGTCGGATCGAAACGCTTCTTCAGGCCCTCCCAGCAGGCGCTGTAGTCCGGCTGCCGGGCGGGCAGGCTCGCGGCGTAGCCGGTGACGCGCTGGGGGAAGCGGGTCTCGAACATGAAGGCCATGGTCCCGGTCAGCTTCACGGGCTTGAGCTCGACCGTGCTTGCATGTTCGAACGCCTGCGCGTCCGGGCCATGCGGCAGCATCATGTTGTGGAGGCTGAAGCCGCCAGGCGTGAAGCCCTCCGGCTTGGCGTCATAGACGCCGTAGATCAGCCCCATGAACTCGGACATGATATTGCGATGATACCAGGGCGGGCGGAACGTGTTCTCCGCGACCAGCCAGCGCTCGGGGAAGATCACGAAGTCGATATTCGCAGTGCCGGGTGTCTCCGAGGGCGCGGTCAGGACCGTGAAGATCGACGGGTCGGGATGGTCGAAGGAGATCGCCCCGACCGGCGAATAATGGCGCAGGTCGTATTTGTAGGGCGCGTAATTGCCGTGCCAGGCCACGACATCGAGCGGCGACTGGCCGATCGGCGTGGAGAAGAGTTCCCCGCCCCATTTCGCATAGAGCGTCGACGGCGTCTCATCGTCTTCATAGGCCGCGATGGGAGTCAGGAAATCGCGCGGATTGGCCAGGCAATTCGCGCCGATCGGGCCGCGATCCGGCAAGGTGAAGGAGCCGCCATAGTTTTCGCAGACATAGGCGCGGGCCGGTCCGCCCATCAGCTCGCAGCGGAAGACGACGCCGCGCGGAATGATGCAGATCTCGCCGGGCTCGATCTCGATCACGCCGAATTCGGTGCAGAAGCGCAACGCCCCCTCCTGCGCCACGATGAGCAATTCGCCATCGGCGCAGAAGACGTATTCGCGTTCCATCGAGGCCGTGACGAAAACCATATGGGCGGCCATGCCGGCCTGGGTCTCGGCATCGCCAGCGGTCGTCAGCGTGCGCAGCCCGGTGAGGAAGGTCAGCGACTCCGATGGCATCGGAATCGGGCTCCAGCGCAGCTGTCCGATCGGCAGCTCGGCCTCGTCGCGGCAGGGCGCACTGCGGATCAGCCCCTTGTCGACCTTCTTCCAGCGCCCGCCATGCTTGACGCTGGGCCGGATGCGGTAGAGCCAGGACCGCTCGTTCGAGGAGCGCGGCGCGGTGAAGGGCGAGCCGGATAGCTGCTCGGCATAGAGGCCATAGGCGGGCCTCTGCGGCGAATTGGGGCCGACCGGCAAGGCGCCGGGCAGCGCCTCGGTCTCGAAACTATTGCCGAATCCCGACATGTAGCGCGTGCCGGTCGCGGCCTGGCGCAGCGGGGCTGTATGAATCTGTGCCTGGACATTCATGAGCATTTCCCCTTCCGCTGCCGGACCGCTTTGACAAGAACGCAGGTTCCGGAAAGA
This sequence comes from Allobosea sp. 05T433, assembly GCF_056396065.1. Lineage (NCBI taxonomy): Bacteria > Pseudomonadati > Pseudomonadota > Alphaproteobacteria > Hyphomicrobiales > Alloboseaceae > Allobosea > Allobosea sp. 05T433. The sequence continues at coordinate 78,786 of NZ_JBFTKS010000005.1, forward strand.
TCGGAGCGGGCGTCCCGCCCCGACCTCAGCTAGTTACAGATGAAACTAATGTCAACGCAGCCCGAGCCTCCCCCACCCGGCGACGAAACGACCTTGCGGCTGGAGCAGTTCCTGCCCTATCGGCTGAACGTCGTCGGCCATTTCGCCAGCCGCGCGCTCGGACGAATCTATAGCGAGCGCTTCGGCATAGGCATTCCCGAATGGCGTGTGATCGCGCAGCTCGGCGAATTCGGAAAGCTGACTTCGCGCGACATCGGCGAGCTGTCCCAGATGCACAAGACCAAGGTTTCGCGCGCCGTCAGCGAGCTCGAGAAGCGCGGCCTGACGTCGCGCAGCGAGAATCGCGAGGACCGGCGCGAGGCCTTCATCAGCCTTACCCCCCGCGGCTCCCGAACCTATGCCGAGATCGTGCCCCTGGCGCTCGCCTTCCAGGCGCGCTGGACCGAGGGACTTCCGGCAGAGGAGCTGCGCGTGTTCGAACGCGTGCTTTCGATTCTCACCGAACGGGGCCGCCATCTCGCCGGCGGCTATCACGAAAGCGAAGGCTGAATTGCCGCTTGCCGCCAAATATGGCATGCCGGGCCTCGCCATGGCCGTCCGCCCGAATCCGCGCCGCGCCATCGCAGGACCCGTCCTTAGTTCCGTCGCGTTTGGCAGGTGAAACTCCCGCAAAGCGATTGCCCGGTTTCCGGGGCGGATCGAACAAGCAGGTAATATGGCCCGACCGGCGATGAGACTACGACTAACCCGGCGCCTCGGCGCGATGCTGCTGGCCTTCTCGGCGATGGGTGGAGCGGCGCTGGCGCAGTCGCCCGCGTGCAATGCCTGGCGCAGCGAACTCGCGAGCCTGCAGGGCCAGCGCGGGGGCGATCCGCGTGCCGCGCAGCAGGCGCAGCGCGTCGGCGCCCAGCTCTCGCAAAGCGTCAGCCAGTTCCGCGCGATGGGCTGCGAACGTGGCGGATTCCTCTTCTTCGGTGCGCAGGCGCCCCCGCAATGCGGCGGCCTGCAGGCACAGATCAACCAATTGCAGTCCCAGTACACGGCACTCCAGCGCCAGGCACAGGGCGGAGCTGCCGAGCAGCGCCGCATGCAGCTCGCCGCAGCGATCGAGACCAATTGCCGGGGGGGCGGGCAGCAGCGCGGCTTCTTCGAGACGATCTTCGGCATCGAGCCTCGCCGCGGTGAGATCGATTCGACCATGCCCGAACTCGATCCGGACATGCAGCCGCTCGATTCGGAGAAGCCCCGCCAGGGCGGCCCCAATACGGTCTGCGTCCGGACCTGCGACGGCTATTTCTTCCCGCTCGCCAACAGCCCCGGCGGCCGCGACGGCCAGGATGAAATGTGCCAGGCGCTCTGCCCGGGGACGGAGACGCTGGCCTTCGGCATGAGCACCGGCGGCGACATTCAGAATGCTGTCGCCCGTGCTAGCGGGACGCCCTATTCGTCGCTGGCGAACGCCGGAAAATACATTCGAAGCTTCGATTCCGCCTGCACCTGCCGGGCGCCGGGCCAAAGCTGGTCCCAGGCGCTGCGCAATGCCGAGGAGCTTCTCGACAAGCGCAAGGGCGACGTCATCGTCACCGAACAGCGCGCAGCCGAGCTGTCGCGGCCCAAGCCCGATCCCAAGCGCAGGACCGCGACACCCGCGCCGGCTCAACAACAGCCGATCCTGTCTGATGCCGACGACAAGCCGATGCCGTCCGAGAATTCGCCGACTTCGGGCACGGAGTCGGCCGGCATGGGTCCGCAGAGCGTCGAGCCCGAGAAGGTCGTGCAGCAAGGCGACGGCGTGAAGAAGGAAAGCCGCAGCGTCACCGGCGAGCGGCGCACGGTCAGGATCGTTGCGCCCAACCTCGCACCCAATCTGGGCCCCGCAGTCGCGCGGCCCTGACGCCGGCAGCGCCGCCGCAACGGCGCCTCGTGCGTCGGCGGCGAGGGCTGCGTCATGCGCCAGAGCGGAGAGCGGCGCTTAAATACCCCGCAGATCAAGCGCTGGACGCATGACGCCGACAGGCGCATATACAGGCAAGACCACCCCGGCCGGCCTGGATACGCGCCAGATTTCGTCAGGATTGCTCTTCCAGCGCGCAATCCTACTCTGACGGCCTCCTTGGCAGAGCCCAGCAGAGGCGTCCCATGTCAGAGACAACCGCCAACACGCATACCGGAATGGATCTGGCCGATACCCGTCGTCGCCTGAAGGCGATCTTCATGGGCTCGGTCGGCAATCTCGTCGAATGGTATGATTTCTACGCCTACACGGCCTTCGCACTCTATTTCGCGCCGCATTTTTTCCCGTCGCACGATCCGGTCGTCCAGCAGCTCAACGCCGCGACGCTGTTTGCCGCCGGCTTCATCGTCCGCCCGATCGGCGGATGGCTGTTCGGTCACATCGCCGACCGCTATGGCCGCCGGCTTTCGCTGACGATCTCGGTGCTGATGATGTGTTTTGGGTCGCTGATCATCGCGCTGACGCCGACCTATGCGACAATCGGATTTGCAGCGCCCGCGCTGCTCGCTCTCGCGCGGATCATCGAAGGCCTGAGCCTCGGCGGCGAGTACGGGGCAAGCGCGACCTATCTCACCGAGATCGCCGACCCGAACCATCGCGGGTTCTATTCGAGCTTTCAGTACGTCACGCTGATCGGCGGCCAGTTGACCGCCATCGTGGTGCTGCTGCTGCTCCAGAACGTGTTCCTGACCCATGAACAGCTCGTCGCCTGGGGCTGGCGCATTCCTTTCGTGATCGGAGCCCTGCTCGCGATCACCGCGATGTTCATGCGCCGCCACATGCACGAAACGGAATCCTTCGTCGAAGCCAGCAAGACGAAGAAGCGCGAAAGCTCGCTGCGCGGGCTGCTGAAATACCCGCGCGAGGTTGCGATCGTGGTCGGCCTGACGGCCGGCGGCACCGCGGCCTTCTACACCTTCACCACCTATATGCAGACCTTCGTGAAGCAGACCGTCGGCCTGTCCGACATCACGACGACCTATGTCATCGCCGGTTCGCTGATCTTCGCCTCGATCCTGCAGCCGATCTATGGCGCCATCTCGGACAGGATCGGCCGCAAGCCGCTGCTGATCTTCTTCGGCGTTGCCGGCTCGCTGCTGACGGTGCCGATCCTGACGATGCTGTCCCAGACCAAGTCGCCCTGGATGGCGTTCCTGCTGATCTCCGGAGCCTGGATCTTCGTCGCMGGCTATACCTCGATCAATGCCGTGGTGAAGGCCGAACTGTTCCCGACCGCGATCCGCGCCACAGGCATCGCCGTGCCCTACGCCGTGACGGTCTCGATCTTTGGCGGCACGGCGCCTGCGATCGCGCTGTTCTTCAAGCAGCAGGGCCACGAGCAGTGGTTCTTCTACTACCTGGCGGGCGTGATCTTCCTGTCGCTGCTGGTCTACGCGACCATGCGCGACACCAAGCATGAATCGGCGATGCACCGGCACGAGTGATCCACGGCGCCATTGCCCGCTGGACCGATGTCGTCCCGGACACGTAGCGCAAGCCGCGCTGATCCGGGACGATGCGAAGCCTTCAGGCCGCCTCGCCCCCGAGCCGCTTCAGCGCTTTGTCACGGCCGATGAGCGGCAGCAGGGCAGCCAATTCCGGCCCATGCTCGAGGCCGGTCAGAGCCTGGCGAAGCGGCATGAACAGCGCCTTGCCCTTGGTGCCGGTCGCCGCGCCGACGGCCTGTGTCCAGCTCTTCCAGGTTGTCGCATCGAAGGGCTCGGCCGGGAGCAGTGCGGCTGCGCTCGCCGCAAAGCCGGCATCGGTGATCACGGGCGTGATCGGGCCACGAACGACCTGCCACCAGGCCTGCACCTCGGCAAGCTTTGCGAGATTGCCGCGCACCGCCAGCCAGAAGGGCTCGCCGGCCGCGATCCCAAGCTCCTGCAACCGGTGCGACACCGCGTCGAACGGCAGCTGATGCAGCGTGCGCGCACTCAGGGCTTCAAGCTCATGCTCATCGAACTTGGCCGGTGCGCGCGAGACATGGGCGAGGTCGACGAGATCCGCGAGCTCGTCCAGGCTCGCGACCGGCCTGACCGCGTCGGAGGAGCCGACCAGGACGGCCAATGCCGCGACGGCGAGCGCCTCCACCCCGGACTCGCGCAGGCCGCGCAGCGAAAGATGGCCGAGCCGCTTCGACAGCCCCTCCCCGCTCGCCGTGGTCAGCAGGTTGTGGTGGCCGAATGCCGGAAGGGCGGCGCCCAGCGCCTCGAAGATCTGGATCTGGACCGCCGTGTTGGTGACATGGTCCTCGCCGCGAATGACATGGGTGACGCCGGTCTCAATATCGTCGACGACCGAAGGCAGCGTGTAGAGATAACTGCCATCCTCACGCACCAGCACCGGGTCGGAGAGCGAGGCGCAGTCGACATGCGATGCGCCGCGCACGAGATCGTCCCAGGCGACCTCGCGGGCCTCGAGCAGGAAGCGCCAATGCGGCTTGCGTCCTTCCGCCTCAAGCGCCGCCCGCTGCTCGGCCGTGAGCTTCAGCGCAGCGCGATCGTAGATCGGCGGCAAGCCGCGAGCGAGCTGGCGCTTGCGGCGGCGATCCAGTTCATCGGCGGTCTCGAAGCAGGGGTAGAGTCGCCCGGCGGTGCGCAGCCGGTCGGCCGCCGCATCATAGATCGGGAGCCGCTCCGACTGGCGAATGACGAGATCGGGCTCGATGCCGAGCCAGCCGAGATCCCCGGCAATCGCATCCGCGAATTCGGGCTTCGAGCGCGCAAGATCGGTATCGTCGTAGCGCAGCAGGAAACGCCCGCCATTGCGGCGGGCATAGAGCCAGTTGAACAGCGCCGGACGGGCATTGCCGATATGGAGATAGCCGGTCGGCGACGGCGCGAAGCGAACGAGTGGCGTTGTCATGACGAGGCTTATGACGCCTTTGCGCGAGGCCGACAATCGGCTCAGAAATCGAAGCTCTCGCCCCCGGCCTTGCCGACGCCCTTGACCAGCGCAGCGTCCGGCCGATGCGCGGGTTCGCCGGGATCGCGGAAGCGATTGACGATCGGGTAGCGCCGGTCGCGGCCGAAATTCTTGCGCGTCACCTTCACGCCGGGCGCGGCCTGTCGGCGCTTGTACTCGGCGAGATAGAGCAGGCGTTCGACCTTCTTGACCGTCTCGAGATCGTGGCCACGGGCGACGATGTCGGCGAGACGCATCTCATGCTCGATCAGGCAGGCGAGGATATCGTCCAGCACGTCATAGGGCGGCAGCGAATCCTGGTCCTTCTGGTTCTCGCGCAGCTCGGCCGTCGGCGGCTTGACGATGATATTGTGCGGAATGACCTCGCCGTCCGGCCCGAGCGCACCGGCGGGCTTCCAGCGGTTGCGCAGCGCCGACATGCGAAAGACCTCGGTCTTGTAGAGATCCTTGATCGGGTTGTAGCCGCCATTCATGTCGCCATAGAGCGTGGCATAGCCGCATGACATCTCGGATTTGTTGCCGGTGGTCACCACCATCGGCCCGAACTTGTTCGAGATCGACATCAGCAGCGTGCCGCGCACGCGGCTCTGCAGGTTCTCCTCGGTGACGCCGCGATTGGTTCCGCCGAAAAGGCCGGCGAGCGCCGCTTCGAAGCCCTCGACCGGCTCGGCAATCGGCACGATCTCGTAGCGGACGCCGAGCGCATCGGCGCAGCGCTTCGCATCGTCCAGGCTCTCCTGCGAGGTGAAGCGATAGGGCATCATCACGCAGCGGACCTTGTCGGCGCCGAGCGCATCGACCGCCATCGCCGCGCAGATCGCGGAATCGATGCCGCCGGAGAGGCCAAGCACCACGCCGGGAAAGCGGTTCTTCTCGACATAGTCGCGCAGGCCCAGCACGCAAGCCGCGTAATCAGCCTCGTCGCTGCTCTCGATGGGCGTGATCTCGCCCGGCAGGCAGCGCCAGGACCCGTTCTCGCGCACCCAATCGGTCAGGCGCAGCACTTCGCGAAACGCCGGGAGCTGGTGAGCAAAGGTCTTGTCGGCATTCAACACGAAGGAGGCGCCCTCGAAGACGAGTTCGTCCTGGCCGCCGAGCTGGTTCAGATAGACCATCGGCAGCCCGGCCTCGACGACGCGAGCAACCGCGACATTCAGGCGTTCCTCGGTGACGCCGCGCCGATAGGGCGAGCCATTGGGAACAAGCAGGATCTCGCCGCCGGTCTCGGCGATGCACTCGACGACCTCCTCGCCCCAGATATCCTCGCAGACCGGCAGGCCAAGGCGGATATGGTTGCGGAAGACGACAGGACCGGGCAGCGGGCCGGGTTCAAAGACGCGTTTCTCGTCGAATACACCGTAATTCGGCAGGTCGACCTTGAAGCGCACCGACTGGATCATCCCGGCGTCGAGCAGCGCGTAGGCGTTGTAGAGCTTGCCGTCCTCGAGCCAGGGCAACCCGACCAGCACGGCTGGACCGCCATCGGCAGTCTCGCGCGCCAGATCCTCGCAGGCCCTGCGGCAGGCATCCTGGAAGGCGGGCTTCAGCACCAGATCTTCCGGCGGATAGGCCGACAGGAAGAGCTCCGGGAACATCACCAGATCGGCGCCGGCGGCCGCTGCGTCGCGCCGCGCAACGCGCACCATGTCGGCATTGCCGGCGACATCGCCGACGATCGGATTGAGCTGGGCCAGAGCCAGGCGGAACGAGGTCGCTGTCATGCTTCGGCTTTACCGCGCGGCGGCGGGGCCAGCAACGGGCGCGCGCCCTGCCCCGACCTGCATTTGCGCGTGATCAGCCCTTCGATCAACGCAAGGTCGAACGGAAATCGGCGGAATAGCGCAGCTCGCGCAGCGGACGCACGCGGCGCGTCGTTTCGTCATAGATCGGATGGGCCTTGTAGGCCGCCAGCGCCGCCTCATCGGCAAATTCGCCGTAGACGACGACATCGATGTCATTGCCCAGCGGATCGACCTTGGCATTGGCCACGACCTCGAAGGCGAGCGAATGTGGGATATCGCCGAGCCGGGACAGAGACAGGCGGATCATCTCGACATCCTCGCGCCGCTGCGCCGTGAAGAATACGATGTGGCGGATCATGCGCCCTCCCTCGCAGGCAGCCGGGAATCGCGCCGCCCTTTCGGGCCGATGTCTTCCCGACGGTGCGCAAAACGCAACCTGCGTTAACGCCGCATCGGCATCGATCCAGCCAAGCGCTTAATCTTGCTTGCCTCCGCTTCCCTCGGTCGCCGGAACAGCCGCGTACGAACGCGGAATCGCGCGGCACGCTGAAAACTCCCTCTCGCCCTGTTCACCCCTCCGCGAGGTGGCGCCATGAGCAGGCGCGCGCCTCAACTGACCGCCAAACGGATTGCCGTGCTCAAAATCCTGACTCGGCATCGCGGCGCGGAATATCCGGTGACCTGTGCCGAGATCGGCGCCAAGAGCGTCCCGCACGGCACCCCCAGCGGCTTCCGTGAATGGGCCTGCTCGGGTTCACTGTCTCACCTCAAAGAAACGCCCCGCCGGAGCGAGGCTGAAAATGCCACAGGTCGAAGACGTGGCCAGCCAGCTGTTCAGTAGCCATTCAAGTCGGGCAGCGCGATCATTCGCCATCCGACAGCCGACCCGGCGACTGCCTGGAACCGATCATCCGGGTTGATGACGGACGTTGCCATGAACCTCTCGCACTATCTGCTGCCGGTTGCCGCGCTCGCGATGATGACGGGATACGGGTTTGCGCAAACACCCGTACAGATGGGTCCGGATACAAAGCCGGCCATGACCTCCCCGGCACCCGCGGCGCCTGCCAAGGAGGCTACGGCGACCTCCTCCGACAGGACCGCCAAGTCAAAGGCGTGCTCTGTCCAAGCCGATCAGAAGGGGCTTCACGGGAAGGCCAGGAAGAAGTTTCGCGACGAGTGCAAGAAGGCCTAGGCTCGATGAGATCGGGCGCCATCGTGGATGGTAGGTGGCGCCCTGGGGCCAATTTGTCAGCCGGCCGTCAGTTTGGCTTTCCTTCAGCGCCGCACTTACGGAGTGAGTAGACGCCCCGGTGGGCGTCGGAGACAGGTGGAACGGCATCACATAGCTCTCGTCCCGGTMGTCACAGACGATGGCATGAGTGACTTGCCGCCCTGTTCGGCATGTCGATTGGAATGGTCGAGCGCTACACCAAGCACATCGACCAAGAGGCTTCGGCGCGCAAGCCGCGGTCTGGAACGGAATGCGGAGAGAACAAGGACTGCAAACTTTCTATAGCCGATCTGAAAACTCCGGCGCGAAACGCCAAACAAACAGGGCCCGACAGAGATGAGCACGTTAACGCCGCATTAGGGTTACCAATGCATCAATACCGCCCAGAGCAGTGCGACAAAGGCCGGGTTGCGGCCCCTGCTCGGGGAGACCACGATGCGTATCCGCTCCATTGCGCCGGCCCTGGGTCTTGCAGCGCTCGGACTGTCCATCGCCGCCGTGCCGGCGGCTTCGGCCGACTATCCGGTGCTGCGTGGCTCCCAGATCGAAGATGTGCCACCGCCGCCCTCGGATTACTTCTCGGGTGGGTTCAATTGGACGGGCTTCTATGTCGGCGGCCTCGTAGGGGGGACCCAGACCAGGTTTGAAACCGATCGCGGGTTGTTCGAGCTCGCGCGTTTTGCCTACAACGCGACAACAATCGGCAACCAGTTCAATCCGGACGCGCTGGTGATCAGCCGTCCGACCCGCGACAGCGGCCCCTCCTATGGTGGGTATATCGGCTACAACCTGGCCTTTGGCGACGCGATGATCGGCATCGAAGCCGACTACTCCCGTCTCGACCAACGCGTCGCAGCATCGACATTCGAGGCGCGCCGCATCGGCGGCGACTATGTCGCGATTGCCACGAACCAGGACATCAAGCTCGAAGATTACGCATCCCTGCGTGCCCGGTTCGGCTACGCCTTCGGCCGGTTCATGCCCTATCTCACCGTCGGTGCTGCCGCAGGTCGCTTCACTACCAATATCGCGCTCGCCGCCGATTGGGGCCAGGTAGGCCCGACCGGAGGGAGGGTCGGCAGCTATATTGGGTGGCCTCGCAGCTTTGGCGGCCCGAAGAACGATGTCTGGGGGTTTGGCGCCGTCGCCGGCGGCGGCATCGAAGCCGCCCTCGCGGAGAACATCGTGCTCAGAGCAGAGTATCTCTATACCCGCTTCGACAATGTCGAGGGCGTCACCGCCAGCCTGAATACGGCGCGGGTCGGTGCTGCGGTCAAGTTCTGAGCCTTACACGGGACGCAAGGAAAAAGCCGCGGCTCACGCCGCGGCTTTCTTGTTTCTGTCAGGGTGACGCCTGCTTATTCCGCCGCCTCGGCCTCGGGCCGTGCCCGGCCCGAGCGCTCGCGCTTGACCAGCTCTGCCACCAGGAACGCCATCTCCAGCGCCTGCTCCGCATTGAGGCGCGGGTCGCAGAAGGTGTGGTAGCGGTCGTTCAGGTCGGCGTCGGTCATGCCGCGTGCCCCACCCGTGCATTCCGTGACGTTCTTGCCGGTCATTTCCAGATGCAGGCCGCCGGCATAGGTGCCTTCGGCCTGGTGCACGGCGAAGAAGTTCTTCACCTCGCTCAGGATCAGGTCGAAGGGCCGCGTCTTGTAGCCGCTCGCAGCCTTCACCGTATTGCCGTGCATCGGATCACAGGACCAGACGACATTGCGCCCTTCCCGCTTGGTGGCGCGTACCAGGGCCGGCAGATGGTCGAAGACCTTGTCGGCGCCGAAGCGTGCGATCAGCGTCAGGCGTCCGGCCTGGTTCTGCGGATCGAGCGTGTCGATCAGCCTCATCAGGTTGTCCGGGGTCAGGGACGGGCCGCATTTCAGGCCGATCGGATTGCGGATGCCACGGAAGAACTCGACATGGGCATGGTCGAGCTGGCGGGTGCGGTCACCGATCCAGACCATATGGCCGGAGGTGTCGTACCAGTCGCCGGAGGTGGAATCGACGCGGGTCATCGCCTGCTCGTAGCCGAGCAGCAACGCCTCGTGGCTGGTGTAGAAATCCGTGCTCCGCATCTCGGGATGCGTCTCAGGATCGATGCCGATGGCGCGCATGAAATCGAGCGCCTCGGTGATGCGCCCCGCCACCTCCTGGTAGCGGCCCGATTGCGGACTGTCCTTGACGAAGCCGAGCATCCAGCGATGCGCATTGTCGAGATTGGCATAACCGCCGGTCGCGAAGGCGCGGATCAGGTTCAGCGTCGCCGCCGACTGGCGATAGGCCTCGAGCTGACGGCGCGGATCCGGAATCCGGGATTCCGCCGTGAACTCGTTGTCGTTGATGATATCGCCCTTGTAGCTCGGCAGCTCGACGCCACCGATCGTCTCGGTCGGGGTCGAGCGCGGCTTGGCGAACTGGCCAGCGACGCGGCCGACCTTCACCACCGGCGAGCCGCCGGCAAAGGTCAGGACGACCGCCATCTGCAGGAACAGGCGGAAGAAGTCGCGGATATTATCGGCCGAATGCTCGGCGAAGCTCTCGGCGCAGTCGCCGCCCTGGAGGAGGAAGGCCTCACCGGCGGCAACCTTGCTCAACGCCCGTTTGAGCTTGCGCGCCTCGCCTGCAAAAACGAGCGGCGGAAAGCCGGCGAGCTGCTGCTCAACCGCCTTCAAGGCTGCCTGGTCCGGATATTCCGGCATCTGCTGGACGGGCTTTGCCCTCCAGCTCTCGGGCGTCCACCGCTCGGACATCTCACTTGCTCCTGGTGATAACATCTCACGCCCACCCCTCCCCACGGAAAGGCAGCGTGATCCCGGCGCTATACACCCGCACCGCAGCAAAGACCATAAAGCCGTTGACGGTTACGTATGCGCGAGCTGGGCGTCGCAGGGCGGAGCTGTTCCGGCGACCAGGACCGGGCCGCGTGAACGAGAGCGCCCAAGAGCACGGCAAGGGCATGCCGCTTCGTTCGCCTCTGCGTGTCGGCCGAGGAGTTCATCCCGTCGGCGATGCAAGCCGCCGGCTGCCGGGCATCGTTGTATTCGCCTCGACAGCTCCCTAACGTCACCTGCCAATCACAAGAACATCGGCAGGGAGAAACAAGGCATGGTCATTCGCGCGTTCGCGGTTGCTGCTTTCATGGTTGCCGCAGCATGGGCTGCACGGGCCGAGGAGCCCCTCGCGCTTCGCGGCATGGGCTCGTTCCATGTCGGCGGCAAGTTGGTCGAGATCTCGGGCCGTCCCGTGAAGGAGGTCACCTTCACCCCTGGCGGGGTACCGGCCAAGGTCGACCCCAACGGCACCTACCAGACCGGCCAGATGTATGTGCAGTATTTCCTGCCGCAGAACGAGCGCGGTGCAGCGCCGCTGCTGTTCTGGCATGGCGGTGGCATGACCGGCGTGAACTGGGAGAGCACGCCGGATGGACGGCAAGGCTGGCTCGAATACTTCCTGCGCAAGGGCTGGGCCGTCTATAATTCCGATGCCGTCGAGCGCGGCCGCGCCGGCTGGGCCATGTATCCCGACGTCATCCCCGGCGAGCCGGTCTTCCTGACCACCGCGAACCCGTTAGAGCGCTTCCGTATCGGCGCTGGCGCCAATGCCTATGATAAAGACCCGGCCAAGCGGACATTCCTGGCCGGCAGCCAGTTCCCGCCCGATGGCTACGACAATTTCGTCAAGCAGATCGTGCCGCGCTGGACGTCGACGGACCAGATGATCATCGACGCCTATCTGGCCGAAGTCGACAAGGTCTGCCCCTGTGTGATCGTGTTCCACAGCCAGGCCGGCCAGTTCGGCTTCAAGGTTGCCCAGGCCCGGCCCGACAAGATCAAGGCCCTGATCGCGGTGGAACCGGCAGGCCTCGGAGACCCCGCCAAGGCCGATGTTTTGAAGAACATCCCCGTCCTGATGATCTACGGCGATTACATCGAACAGGATGCGCGCTGGCCGACGATCCGCAAGAACGGCACCGAGTTCGGCGACAAGATCAGGGCGGCGGGCGGCTCAGTCGATGTCGTCAACCTCCCCAGCATCGGCATCAAGGGCAATTCCCATATGCTGATGATGGACAAGAACAATCTCGAGGTGGCGCAGGTCGTCCAGGATTGGCTCGTCCGGAAGGGGCTGACCAAGTGATGCAAGGCGGCGCCCCAAGGGGCGCCGCCTTGCTGCTCAGTGGCGCGCCGTCCGCATCGTCACGAGTTCCTCGGCCGCGCTCGGATGCAGCGCGATGGTGCGGTCGAAATCGGCCTTGGTCGCTCCCATGGTGACGGCAATCGCCACCGCCTGGATGATCTCGCCCGCGTCATGGCCGATGATGTGGACACCCAGCATCCGGTCCGTTTTCGCGTCGACCACGAGCTTCATGTAGATGCGCTCGTGACGGCCCGAGATCGTCGCCTTCATCGGCCGGAAACCGGCCTCGAAGACGCGCAGTTCGTAACCAGCGGCGATCGCCTGCTGCTCGGTCAGGCCGACCGTTCCGATCTCCGGCGTGGTGAATACTGCCGAGGCCACCACGTGATGGTCCATCGCCCAGGGCTTTCCGCCAAAGGTCGAGTCGGCGAAGGCGTGGCCCTCGCGAATGGCGACGGGCGTGAGATTGATGCGATTGGTGACATCGCCGACCGCGTGGATCGACGGCACGGTCGAGGCCGAATTCGCATCGACCATGACCTGACCGATGGGCCCGAGCTTGACGCCGGCGGTCTCCAGGCCGAGCCCCACCGTATTGGGACGACGGCCGGTCGCCACGAGAACCACGTCCGCATCGATCGGCTCGCCCGTGGCGCAATGGGCACGGCGCGTACCATCGGCCAATTGTTCGATGCGATCGATGGTGCAGCCCAGCCGCAACGTGATGCCCGCATGGACCAGCGCATCGCGGAGGCGCACGCGCAGATCGTCCTCGAAGCCGCGCAGGACATTGTCGCCGCGGTGCAGCACCGTCACCTCGACGCCGAGGCGGCGGAACACGCTGGCAAATTCGAGCGCGATATAACCGCCGCCCACCACCAGCATGCGCCGCGGCAGGCTCGGAAGATGAAAGATCTCGTTCGAGCTGATGCCGAGTTCGCCGCCAGGGATCGGCGGATCGAAGGCGGGGTAGCCTCCGGTCGCGACCAGGATGTGCCGGGCCCGGACGGTCTCGCCGGATTTCAGCAGGCGCACCGTGTTCGGCCCTTCGACCACAGCGCGCTCTTCGCGGATCGCGACCTTGGCGCCTTCAAGCCCCTTGCGGTAAAGGCCGGAGAGCCGGGTCACTTCGTTGGCAACGGCATCCCGCAAGGTCGGCCAGTCGAAGCTCGGCTTGTCGAGCGTCCAGCCGAAGCCGGCAGCATCCTCAAACTCGTCTGCAAAGCGGCTGGCATAGACGAAGAGCTTCTTCGGGACACAGCCGCGAATGACGCAGGTGCCGCCGATGCGGTCTTCCTCGGCGATCATGACGCGCGCCCCGTGCCCGGCCGAGATCCGCGCCGCGCGCGTACCGCCGGAACCAGCGCCAATCACGAAAAGGTCGACATCGAAATCAGCCATGCTCTGCTCCTCGGCCGACATCTCGGCCCGACTCGAACCAAAGGGCGGCGGCAGCCAGGGCCGCGATCCACCAGCCCTGCCAGGCGCCATGTCCCACCGATGCCATGACGAAGGCTGCCGCAAAAAGTGCAAGCCGCGGGGCGCGTTCGCGCGCGGACAAGGCGCCAAGCCTCCGGAAGAACAACAGCCCAGCAACCAGCAGCAATGCGGCGCCGACGATGCCGGTTTCCGTCCAGAGCTGAATCGGCGCGCTATGCGGGTGTCCAACCGGCAGGAGCAAGCGACGTGGCGGCGAGACCTGTTCTGCGACCGGGTGCGTCTGGAGGGCCGAGGAGGAGCCGAAGCCAGAGCCGATGAACGGGCGGGCCGCGATCGCCTCCCCGAAGCTGAGCCAGATGTCGACGCGGTCACGTGAATGGGATTCGGCCGTCTGCTCATAGAGCGCGGGCGGCAGAAGCCGATCGACCAATTGTCCGATCACCGGCGCCAGCACCAGCGTCGCCGCAAAGCCAAGTGCCGTCGCAGCCAGTGTCAGGCGTGGAAGCAGGCGGGCCAGCAGCCAGGCAAGGACGAGAATGCCCAATCCAAGTTTCGCAGTGCCGCTATCGGAATAGAGAATGATGCCCGCAACCGCTGCGGCTACGCCCCCCGCCAGCAGACGATCGGCGACGCGTTTCGATCCGCCGCTCCAGAGCAAGTGCACAGCCGGAGCCAGGAGCACGAGGCAGGCGATGACCGGCCGGTTGAATATAAAGCTCATCTGTTTGCCGCCCAGGCCCAGCGTAATGCGCTGAGCGAGGCCATTCTGCAGCTCCAGGAAGATCAGGCCCGAGGCCAGTATCAGGCAAATGGCCAGGGCCCGCATCAGTGCCTGCTTCGGCCTGAACCAGGCACTCGCCGCGATCACCAGGGCAAAACCAAGAGGCAGCAGCAACTCCGCCCAGGCTGCAAAGCCGGATGCCGGCCGATGCGTCCACAGCAGCGAGACCAGGGCCCAGGCAAGGAAGGCCGTCAGTGCGAGGCCGATCGGGCTTCGCAAGCCTGCAAGGATGCGCCGCAACAGGGGGCCGACATCGCGGCCCGCAGCGGCAACGGCAGCGGCAGCGAATGCCGCTGCCKCCAGCCCGAGCATCAGCGGCGCGGACCGATTTGCCGCCCACATGACGAGCGGCAACGCGACCATGAGGATGCCGCCCAGCGCTGCGAGTCGAAGGGCCTGGCGCGACGGGGAAGGGTCGGTGATCACAGCGCGATCGACATCCCGCGAGTTGAAGTTCAAGCTCATGGTCATGCGATTACGCGATCGCACCAAGCCCGCCTAGCGTGAATTCCGCCGGCTCGCGTGCGTTGATGCGCAAAAGACCTTGACTTGAGATTATGCAATCAGGCGCAATTGACCGGCGGAGCGTCAAAGTGTCACTCGCGGAGCGCTGACACCAAAACAGTGCGGGAATCCGCAAGCGGAGGAACAACATGCTCAAATCCATTCTGTCGCGCGGAGCCGTGACGGCTCTGGCGCTCGCTGGCCTGACGACTGCCGCATTTGCGCAGCTCGAGCTCAAGATCATGGCTCCGGCCGCGCCGGGTGGTGGCTGGGACGGAACCGCCCGCTCGATGCAGCAGGCGCTGACCGCGTCCGGCATCGCCAAGAGCGTGCAGGTCAACAACGTCAACGGCGCGGGCGGCACCATCGGCCTTGCGCAGTTCGTGAACGGCGCCAAGGGCGACGGCTCGCAGCTGATGGTCAACGGCTTCGTCATGGTCGGCGCCATCCTCCTGAACAAGTCGCCGGTCAATCTCAGCCAGGTGACGCCGATCGCACGCCTGACCGCCGAGGCTCAGGTCATCGTCGTTCCCGCGGATTCGCCGATCAAGACCGCCAAGGACCTCGCTGACCGCGTCAAGGCCGACCCGGCCAAGGTGACCTGGGCTGGCGGCTCGGCCGGCGGCGTCGACCACATCATGGCTGCCCTCTTCGCCGGCGCTGTCGGCGGCGATGCCACCAAGATCAACTACATCCCCTTCTCCGGCGGTGGCGAGGCCCTGGCCGCGCTGCTCGGCGGGCGCGTCACGGCCGGCATCTCGGGCTATGGCGAGTTCGAGGGTCAGATCAAGGCTGGCAAGCTGCGCGTCGTCGGCGTGAGCTCCGGCGCCCGCCTCCCCAACGCCCCCGATGCCCCGACCCTGAAGGAGGGCGGCGTCAATCTCGAGGTGCTGAACTGGCGTTCGGTCGTCGCCCCTCCCGGCATCACCGCCGAGCAGCGCAAGGTGCTGGCCGATGCCATGGAGAAGATGGCCAAGTCGAAGGAATGGGCCGAGATCCTCAAGGCTCGCGGCTGGGATGACGCCTATCTCGGCGGCGCCGAGTTCGAAGCCTTCCTGAAGGCCGAAGATGCCCGCGTCGGCAAGGTCCTCCGCGACGTCGGCCTTGTGAAGTAACGCCACAGGCGACTGACGAACATAGGCATGGGCGGGCGGTGCCATCACCGCCCGCCCATTCTCTCCTGCCAGTTATCTCTGGCAGTCGCCGCTTTGCCATCAGCTGGGCGCACCGGTTCTGGTCCGCATCAAACCAGGTAAGGAACGACATGGCCTCCACCTCCTCGGCCAAGGGCGCCGACATCCCCGCCCTCGTCGTCGCAGCTCTGCTGCTGATCGCGGCGGCTCTCGTCGCCTATGACGCGAAATCGCAGACGATCGTCTCGACTTATGGCGTCGGCCCGACGGCGATGCCCTACGTGGTCAGCGCCGTCCTTGGCGTGCTGGGCCTGTGCCATCTCGTCGTCGCGTTCCGGGAGGGCCTGCCCAAGCCCGAGGCGGTCGACAGCACCGCGGTGCTCTGGCTGACGGGCGGATTGATCGGCCTGATCGCCTGCATCGGGCTCGGCGGCGGCTTCATCATTGCGACGGCCATCGTCTTCTCCGCGACCGCGCGCTCCTTCGGCCGTCAGGCACTGGCCGTCGATTTCGGCATCGGCCTCGTGCTCGGGCTTGCCATCTTCCTGATGTTCTCCAAGCTGCTGCAGCTGACGCTGCCGTCCGGTCCGCTTGAAAAGCTGTTCTGAGGAGCCGGGACAATGGACACATTCAACGCACTGATGCACGGCTTCGCCGTCGCGATCGAGCCGTCGAAACTGCTCTTCGCGCTGGTCGGCGTCTTCCTCGGCACTGCAGTCGGCGTCCTGCCGGGCATCGGCCCGGCGCTGACGGTGGCACTGCTCCTGCCGGTGACCTTCAAGCTCGATCCCGCCGGCTCGCTGATCATGTTCGCCGGCATCTATTACGGCGGCATGTATGGCGGTTCGACCACTGCGATCCTGATTAACGCGCCAGGAGAGAGTGCCTCTCTCGCAACCGCGCTCGAAGGTTCCAAGATGGCCAAGGCCGGCCGCGGCGGCCCGGCACTGGCAACCTCCGCGATCGGCTCCTTCGTCGCCGGCACCATCGCGACGCTGGGCCTCGCCTTCCTCGCGCCGTGGCTGGTGGAGGTCGCGGTCAAGTTCGGGCCGTGGGACTATTTCGCGCTGATGATCCTCGCCTTCGTCACGGTATCGGCGACCTTCGGCGATTCACCTCTGCGCGGGATCACCAGCCTCGCCATCGGCGTCACGCTCGGCCTGATCGGCATCGACCGCCTGACCGGACAGGCGCGCCTGACCTTCGGCGTGCCGGAACTGCTCGACGGCGTCGAGGTGACGACGCTGGCCGTCGGCCTGTTTGCGGTCGGCGAGGCGCTCTATGTCGCTTCCAAGCGCTTCCGGGACCCGGAGGAGATCGTCCCGATCAAGGGCTCGCTCTGGATGACCAAGGAGGACTGGAAGCGCTCGTGGGCGCCATGGCTGCGCGGGACCGCCTTCGGCTTCCCGATCGGCGCGCTGCCCGCTGGCGGCGCAGAGGTGCCGACCTTCCTGTCCTATTCGACCGAGAAGAAGCTCTGCAAATATCCCGGCGAGTTCGGCAAGGGCGCGATTGAAGGCGTCGCCGGCCCGGAAGCCGCCAACAATGCCTCGGCGGCGGGCACGCTGGTGCCGCTGCTGACGCTCGGCCTGCCGACCTCGGCGACGGCCGCGATCATGCTGGCTGGCTTCCAGCAATACGGGCTCAACCCTGGCCCGCTGCTCTTCGCCGAACGCCCCGATCTCGTCTGGGGCCTGATCGCCTCGCTCTTCATCGCCAACACGATGCTGGTGATCATCAACCTGCCGCTGATCGGGCTCTGGGTCAGGCTTCTGGCGATCCCCCAGCCCTGGCTCTATGCCGGCATCCTGGTCTTCGCGGCGATGGGCACGCTCGCGGTCAAGGCCTCGGTGGTCGAACTCTCGATGCTCTTCGTCTTCGGCTTCCTCGGCTTTCTGATGCGCCGCTACGACTATCCGGTCGCTCCGATGGTGGTCGGGCTCATCCTCGGCCCGATGGCGGAGGCGCAGTTGCGCCGCGCGCTCCAGATCAGCCTCGGCGACCCGATGATCCTGCTCGAGAACCCTGGCTCCGCGATCCTGCTCGGCCTGGCCTTCATCGGGCTCGTCGCGCCCTTCGTGATGAGCGGGCTGAACAGGTTCAAGGCTTCCGAAGACTAAGATATCGGCCCGGAAGCGGATTGCAGTTTTCGGGCCGATGCAATCACTGAAGCTCAGACATCGGACCGGATGCGACTATCCAGCCCGATGGTCTGAGCGACCCGCCCTGGTCATATGTCCCGCCGGGGCGCCTCAGTTGCTGCCCGTGCAAGGGATGATCAAGCCGGATGCGGGCCGCGCGGTGAACCGCCCCCCGTCTCGAAAACCAAGAAGGCCGCCGGTTCATCACCGKCGGCCTTCTCTTTGGACGGCTTGTGTCGGCTGCTCAGAGCTGGTGGCCGCGCTTGCGCATTTCCTGGCTGAACCGATCGAACAGGAAGTTGCTGGTCTGCAGGGTCCATGGCTGCAGCACGACGAAGATCTCGTCGATCGCCTGCGGACGGAAGGCGTTGTAGCGCTGCCCGACCGGCGACTTGAAGAAGGCGGCGACCTCCTTGAGGTCGGACTCGGTCATCTTCTTCGCGAAGATCTCGCCTGCCGCGGTGATCATCTCCGCGATCTTCTGATCGGATTCCGGCTTCAGCGTATCGATCACCTCATTCAGATCCTTCTGGATCTCGGGACGGGTGGTGCCGACGATCTGGCGGACGCGATCGCGGAACTCGCCGTAAATCGACTCGAAGGACTGTGCGATGCCCGAGGAGATCACGACATCGCGGCCAGCCTGGAGCTGCGAAGCCGTCACCGTGGAGGCCGGAGCCGGGGTCGCAGCCGGAGCCTGGGCCTGCGCAGGCACGGCGAATACAAGCGCCAGACCGACGGCCACGCCGGCGAGGTGGTGACGGAACATTGCGTTGGGCCCCTTCATTATCAGGCTGACTCACACAGCCCGGGCATGACCCTCGCCCGCCCTTCGGCAAGCGAGCCGGTCCACCCGGCGGTTTCGGTATCGCCGCGATCGGCGTGGTGACGTATCCGTCCGGTTCCGGGCGGCGTGGTGCGCGTCTCCTTAGCGCGGATTGCGCCGGAATGGAATCATTCGATCGTGCCGAGAATCTTCAGGCCCGAGCTGCTGGCGAGGATGGCGCAGGAGGCAATGCCGAGGAAGAGCCCGTGCTCGACCACGCCCGGAACGGCGTTCAAGGCGGCGGCGAGCGCCTCGGGCTGTTCGATGCGCCCGAGATGCGCATCAAGGATGAAATGGCCGCCATCGGTGACCAGCGTCGAGCCATCCGGGCGCAGCCGCAGCTTGATCTCGCCTGCCGCCCCCGATGCCGCGATCGCGGAGGCCACGGCGCGACGCGTCGCCTCAAGCCCGAAAGGCACGACCTCGATCGGCAGCGGGAAACGCCCGAGGGTCTCGACCAGCTTGGTGTCATCGGCGATGACGACCATGCGCTTCGAGGCCACCGCGACGATCTTCTCGCGCAGATGGGCTGCTCCGCCACCCTTGATCAGGCGAAGCTGCGGATCGACCTCGTCTGCGCCATCGACCGTCAGGTCGAGCTCCGGCGTCTGATCGAGCGTCGACATCGGGATGGCCAGCGCCATGGCCTGGGCCTGCGTCGCTTCGGACGTCGCGACGCAGAGCACATCCAGCCCCGCCGCAACGCGAGCGCCGAGCAGGTCGACGAAATGCTTCGCCGTCGAGCCCGTGCCGAGGCCGAGCCTCATGCCTGGGCGAACCAGTTCGAGCGCGCGCGCTGCCGCCTGCTTCTTGAGGTCGTCGGGGCTCATCAGCTTGTCCTGACCTGTCACGCGCCCAGCCCGCCGAGGAGCATGTACTTGATCTCGACGAACTCATCCATGCCGTGGAGGGAGCCCTCGCGGCCGAGGCCGGATTCCTTGACCCCGCCGAAGGGCGCAACCTCGGTGCCGAGGATGGCGGAGTTGATGCCGACCATGCCGTATTCGAGCTCCTCGGCGACGCGGAAGGCGCGACCGAGATCCCGGGTGTAGAAATAGGCGGCGAGCCCGAAGGGCGTGTCATTGGCCATGGCCACGACCTCGTCCTCGCTGGTGAAGCGATAGACCGGAGCGAGCGGGCCAAAGGTTTCCTCGCGCGTCACCAGCATCTTCGTGGTGACGCCGGCAAGCACGGTCGGCTCGAAGAAGGTGCGACCGAGCGCATGGCGCTTGCCGCCGACCACGACCTTCGCCCCATTGGCGACGGCATCGGCGACATGACGCTCGACCTTCTCGACCGCGCGCTCATTGATCAGCGGCCCCTGCACGACACCGATTTCGGCACCGTTGCCGACCTTCATCTTTGCGACTTCGCCGGCGAATTTCGCGACGAAATCGTCATGGATGCCGTCCTGCACGAAGAGCCGGTTGGTGCAGACGCAGGTCTGACCCATGTTGCGGTACTTGGCGATGATCGCGCCCTGCACGGCAGCGTCGAGATCGGCATCGTCAAAGACGATGAAGGGCGCATTGCCGCCGAGCTCGAGGCCAACCTTCTTCACCGTCGAGGCGGCCTGCTGCATCAGGAGCTTGCCGACCGGCGTCGAGCCGGTGAAGCCGATGAAGCGCACGGCCGGGTGCGAGGTCATCACGCCGCCGATGGCCTGCGCATCGCCGGTGACGAGATTGATGACGCCCTTGGGGAAACCGGCCCGCTCGGCCAGTTCGACCAGAGCCAGTGCCGTCAGCGGCGTATCCGGGGCCGGCTTGACCACGAAGGTACAGCCGGCGGCGAGACCGGGAGCGCATTTGCGGGTGATCATCGCGGCCGGAAAATTCCAGGGCGTGATCGCAGCGCAGACGCCGACCGGCTGCTTCTGGACGATGATGCGCGAATTCGGGAAGGGCGAGGGAATCGTCTCGCCATAGATGCGCTTGGCCTCTTCGGCGTAGAACTCGACGAAGGAGGCGGCATAGGCGACCTCGCCGCGCGCTTCGCTCAGCGGCTTGCCCTGCTCGGCGGTCATGATCTGCGCCAGGTCCTCCTGGTTCGCCATGATCAGGTCGAACCATTTGCGCAGGATCACCGAGCGCTCCTTGGCGCTCTTCTTCGCCCAGGGCTTGAAGGCCCGCGAGGCGGCTTCGACCGCAGCGGTGGTCTCATCGGCGCCGAAGCGCGGCACCTTGGCCAGCAGCTCGCCGGTTGCGGGATTGTCGACCGCATCGACGCCCGCGCCGATCCAGGCGCCATCGACATAGCACTGCGATTTCAGGAGCGACGGATCATTCAGCTTCAGCATGGCGGGCCTCGACGCGATTGCGGACATGCCCGGGCCTCTAGCACGAGCGATCGCGTCGCGCCGATTCAAAATGCCGCATGCTGCAGGTGCTCGAAGCGCAGGACGGGGCTATTTCGTCTGCGGTGTACAGACCACCTTGTCGTCGAAGACGTAGCAGATGCTCATCTCGCCGGTGCGAACATTGACGCGGAAGATGCCGCCTTCACGCTCGTGGCGCGACGGCATCAGCAGGTAGTCGCTCGGCGCCTGCGGGCCGGCCCCCTCCCCCGCCGGGAAGCAGACAGTGACGCCGACGCCGCCTTCCTTGAGCTGGAACTGGCAGGCGCCGACCTCGCCGGTGGCGCGATCGACCCTGTAGACACGGTTGAGATCCGTCTGCGGCGCAGGCGCAAACTCGAAGGGCGCGGCCTGAGCGGAGACATGCGGCACGATGCAGGTGCCGAGCGCCAGCAGCGCCCCGAGCACCGACCGGCGGAAGCCGGCGTTTTCAAGATATTCAGACACCACTGCCATCCTTCACGCGAATCAAGGCAAAGATAGCATTGTTGCTGCMTGCCAAGATGACGATCCGGCGCGGCTCGCTTGCCAAACCGGACCAGACCGCCTGTAGAGGCCCAAAGCACCTGCGCACCGGAACCCCGCCCATGAGCTTGCTCCCCATCGTCGTCTTCGATCTCGACGGCACCCTCGCCGAGACCGCGCCCGATATCATGCGCACGCTCAACGTCATTCTCGAGCAGGAAAAGCTCTCGCCCCTGCCGCTGGAACGCGCGCGTGAACTCGTCGGCGCCGGCGCCCGCGCCCTGATCGAACGTGGTTTTCGCGTCTCCGGACGGCCGCTCGACGAAGAGACGCTGGAGCGGCTGTTTCAGGACTTCCTGCGAATCTACGCCGAGGACGTCGCCTCGAACAGCTATCTCTACGAGGGCGTCGTTGCTGCCATGCAGGCCTTGGCGGAGGACGGTTATGCGCTCGCCGTCTGCACCAACAAGCCGATCCTGCACACGCGCCTGATCCTCGAGCATTTCGGCATCAGCGGGCATTTTGCGGCTGTGGCCGGGCGCGACAGCTTCGCCTTCCACAAGCCCGACCCCCGCCACCTGACGCTGACGATCGAAGCCGCCGGCGGTGACCCCAGGCGCGCGGTGATGATCGGCGATTCACGCACGGATATCACCACCGCGCGTGCCGCCGGTATCCCCTCGATCTGCGTTCCCTTCGGCTATACCGATGTCCCGATCGAGGAGCTGGAGCCCGATCTCGTGATCCAGCATTTCGACGAGTTGCACGGCGCCGTGCGGCAGATACTGGAGCCGGCGCCCGCGCTTTGCGCATCGGCGAAATAGCGATCGGCGGGGCTTTGATCGGCTCCGCTGCTGACCGATCAGGTCGGGTGACGCGGCCCGTCGTTGAGGCAAGCCGCGCGATATCTGCGTCACAACTGGATAGCCATGCTGATGCACGCAAAGCGCGCTCTGCACAGATCTCGATAGCGATATGAAGAGGAAAAATGGTGGGCGGCACAGGGATCGAACCTGTGACCCCTCCCGTGTGAAGGGAGTGCTCTACCGCTGAGCTAGCCGCCCGGACCGGCGCTTCTCCTAGTCGCGGACACATGCGCCGTCAAGGCGCAGTTCCGCCAAGCCCGCACGCAGCCGGGGAAATCTCCGCATGGATCCAGCTGCAGTGCTGTAGGAGGCCCTCCCCGCCCCCATCAGGCAGCAACTCCGCACAACGCGACATTGCGGCGAATCCCGACAGCTGACTCCGCTGGCAAGGACCGCCAGGCCGCAGAGCACGCACGTCACCTGCCGCTCACGCCGCGCATATCCGTTGCCCAGGGGGAAAGCGCGCCTTTGGCTCTGGAGGGAACGGAGCGGGTCACGTTCCGTTCATCCGCAGCGAGCTATTCACGCCTCGAATTGGAGGACCCATCGATGCTGCTCAGAAAATTGATCCTCACGTCGGCAGTGGTCTCGGCGCTGATCCCGGCGGCAGCGGCGCACGCACAGTATTATGATCCCTATGACCGCCCGCCGCCGCGCTACGGCTATGATCGGGGCTGGGACTACGACCGGCCACCGCCGCCGCGCTACGGCTATGAGCGCCCCTATCGCCAGCCGCGCTATGGCGACATGTGCGTCACCTCCCGCGGCTCCTGCGAAGCGCCGCCATCGCCAAGAGGCGCCCCTTGCCGCTGTTATTTCGACGGTTTCGGCCCCAAGCGCGGCGCCATTCAGTAGAAATCTCGGCGAGATCGCGAGCAAGCCCTGGCTCGCGATCTCGTCAGGTCCGATTGTGTCAGAGCGCGGGCCTTCGGCCCCGGATCACTTGAAACCGATGAGGATGCCGTCTGCCCCCAGCGCAAGCTGCAGACCCTGGCGGCGTGTGTTCAGCTTCATCGTGACGCCATTGCTGTTGCGGAGCCAGACGCTGCCCTTGCCCTACGCTCCCAGCGCCCAACCCTCGCGCAACTGGACATAAGCCCCCGTGAAATCCTGCAAGCGGTGAAGCCCGTAGACCGTCCCGGACGCCGTCATCCGTGAGGCGCCGAAGCCGCCGAAGCCCACACCGCCGACCGTGATGCCGTAGGAACGGCCGCCGAACTTCAGCGTTCCGCCGCCGACCTCGCCGGAGCCGATGAAGGCAACCTGGACCTGCTGGATGCGGACCGAGCCTGTCGGCGCACCGAGCGTCCGCTGCTGGGCTGCGGCGGGGGCGGCGCCCGAGGCGATGGCAAGGAAAACTGCGGCAAGGACAGGCAGAGGCGACCCGATCGGCATTGAGCGAACTCCTTCGCTGGACTGGTTTGCTCAGACTGTCGGAGTGTGTCCACGATGCCGGATCGTGTCCATTGCGCCGGCTTCGCGGTCAGGGGGAATCCCCTGCAGGGGCGCGCTTGAACATGGTCCCGATATCCCGCACCGCGTCGGCATAGCGGATGACATTTCGCTGGTTTTCGAAGGAGAGCGACCGGTAAAGCCCGACGAGCGCTTGCTCCTCAGCGGAAACCTGCATCAGACGACCGCCCTCGCGCGTTGCGCACCATCCACCGGCCCCTTGCACGGCTCGGACACAGGAATTCCCTATGGCGGTTGCAGATGAAGCAACTACGCGCGAACACCCGATTGGTTTCAGCCTCGCCCCGGCACGGCAGCAGGCGCGTCCCTCGAACACCTGATCATGCCCGGTCGCGGGGCCGACGATTCCGGCGCCAGATGGCCAATGTCGGCCAGAAGGCCGCGAGCGCCACGAAGACCGTCAGCAGGAGAAGCGCGACCACCATCTGAACAAAGTCGAAATTGGGAGCGCTGGGAGCAACGAACCAAGCGGCGACGATCCCGGCCAAGGCCAGCAATGCCTGAATGATCCAGTTGAACATCGTTAGGCCCTTCCGCAGACTTGTCCGGTCAAACACAGGTTCCGGACCCGAGACGGATTGTGACCGAGACGGGCGGGATGTGTCGAGCAATCAGTGCGCCCATGCGATACAGAGCCATGCCGATCCGCCCAACCCCTCGAACTGTGATCGCAGACGCCTTTGAGGCCGCGGCTGATATCCTGCCGCGCCTGTTGCGGCGGCTCGGCGGGGCGGCAACGGCCTGTCCGCGGCGGCGTCACCGCCATCTGGTCCCAGTGACATGCCTCGCAGGCGCGCTGCTCGCGTGTCCGGCCTTGGCAGCGCCGGAGGAGCCAGCCTCCTCCGGAATCGACCAGGCCCTCTGCCGGCTGATCGACGAAGCGGCGCGGGGCCAGGGGGTTCCGGCCGCCTTCCTCACCCGGCTGATCTTTCAGGAATCGAGCTTTCGCCCGGGCGTCACCAGCCCGGCAGGAGCCCAGGGCGTGGCGCAGTTCATGCCGGGCACGGCGCGCGAGCGCGGCCTGCTCGACCCGTTCGACCCGGAGCAGGCCGTGCCGAAGGCTGCCCATTTCCTGGCGGAGCTGCGCCAGCGCTTCGGCAATTGGGGACTTGCCGCCGCCGCCTATAACGGCGGCCCGAACCGGGTCGCATCCTGGCTCGCCGGTCGCGGCGGCCTGCCATTCGAGACTGAGAATTATGTGCTCTCGATCACTGGCGTCGCCGCCGAGACCTGGGCCGAGGATGCGCGCGCGGCCGTGAACGGCGACGGGCGCGACCGCCCTGCCCGGCGCGCAACGCGAGACGAAACCTCGTTCTGCGCAACGACGGTCGTGGCGATCCGCGCCGGCAGCAAGCCGCTCGAGCTGCGCGAGGCGCCCTTCGCGCCATGGGGCGTGCAATTGGCCGGAAACTTCTCGAAGGCACGCGCGCTGGCGTCTTTCCAGCGGGCGAGCGAGAAGCACCGGACGATCATTGCCGAGCTGCAACCGATGATCATCGGCACACGGCTGCGCAGTCGCGGGACGCGGGCCTTCTATCGGGTGCGGCTGCCAGCCGCCACACGAACCGAGGCAACCGCGCTGTGCCGTCGCATCCAGGCGCAGAACGGGGCCTGCGTCGTGCTCAAGAGCTGAGCGGCCAAGTTTATGTTGCAGGTGCGCAACGCGGCGGTCGAAAGCCCGTGCCTCGCGTCGATGTGATGCCACAATGATTGCACGCCAAACGTGAGTCTGACAGGAGATTGAGGAGATGTTGACTTTTTCCGGTCAACTTCATGTCCGCGCGAATCCACGCCCTGAGGTCCCGATGAACCGCTCTTTCCGAATGGCCATGTTCGCAGGCTTGGGCCTGATGGCTGCCGCGTCGACTGCCAATGCCTATGAGATCGATCCGCTGACGCGCCAGCCATTGATGCAGAACCCTGAGGCCGCCAAGGCGCAGGCTACCGCCATTCCCCGCGAGATCGTGTCCTATGACACCCGGCAGCGGCCCGGCACCATTGTGATCAACACGACCGAGCGCCGACTCTATTTCGTGCTGCCCGAAGGCAAGGCCGTGCGCTATGGCGTCGGCGTCGGCCGCCCCGGCTTCGACTGGTCCGGCTCGCAGGCCATCACGCGCAAGGCGGAGTGGCCGACCTGGACCCCGCCGTCGCAGATGCTGAAGCGGCGCCCCGACCTGCCGCGCTTCATGCCCGGTGGCCCGGAGAACCCGATGGGCGCCCGCGCCATGTATCTCGGCTCGACCCTGTATCGCATCCATGGCTCGAACGAGCCGGAGACGATCGGCCAGGCCGTGTCGTCGGGCTGCATCCGCATGCTGAACGATGATGTGATCGACCTTTACGAGCGCACCAAGGTCGGCACCCGGGTCGTCGTCGCCCGCTGAGCGACCCGCTTCCCTGGATAAGGAAGGCCGGCCTCGTGCCGGCCTTTTTCTTGTTCGAGCCGGGCGGTCCTGACCGCGCCGGTTCGGAAGCCGGTCACCTCCGTCTGACAGGCTCCCGCGACAGCCCCTTGGCGGCGAGAGCGTCGAGATAGGCCTGCGTCTTCTCCTGCGCATGCTCGCCGAGCTCGCGCAGATAGTCCCAGGCAAAGATGCCGGTATCGTGCATGTCGTCGAAGGAGAGCTTGACGGCGTAGTGGCCGACGGGGTCGACGCCGATGATCTCGACCTCGGCCTTGCCCGGCACCGTCTTCTTCTGGCTCGGGTCATGGCCCTGGACTTCGGCGGACGGGCTTTCCACCCGCAGCAGCTCGGCCGCCAGCGCGAAGCTCGCGCCGTCCTCGAAGGCAATGTGGAGGGTGCGCCGATCCTTGGAGAGGCGGATTTCGGTGGGCCAGGCTGACATCTTCGTTTTTCACCAAGGGGATGTGACGATCGCAGCTATTGACGCCACGCACGCCAGTGCCAATGTCTGAACATGATATAGCTATGCGGCTGCCACCACGCACGTGCGAGCAGCGGATGGTGGAAACGCTGTAGAGACGAAACCAGAGTGCTGATCGACTCCCACAAGCCCGTGATGCGCCCGCCGCTGATCGATCCGTTCGGCCGGGAGATCAGCTATCTGCGCATCTCCGTGACGGATCGCTGCGATTTCCGCTGCGTCTACTGCATGTCCGAGGACATGACGTTCCTGCCCAAGCGCGATCTGCTGACGCTGGAAGAGGTCGACCGGGTTGCGACCGCCTTCGTGGCGCGCGGCACCCGCAAACTGCGCATCACCGGCGGCGAGCCGCTGGTCCGGCGCGACATCATGAACCTGTTCCGCTCGCTCTCGCGGCATTTGACCAGCGGCGCGCTTGATGAGTTGACCCTGACGACCAACGGCTCGCAGCTGGAGCGCTATGCGAGCGAGCTCGCAGCCTGCGGCGTGCGGCGCATCAATGTCTCGCTCGACACGCTCGATCCGGACAAATTCCGCGCGATCACGCGCTGGGGCGATCTCGGCAAAGTGCAGCGCGGTATCGAGGCTGCGCGCGAGGCCGGGCTCAGGGTCAAGATCAATGCGGTGGCCCTGAAGGGCGTCAACGAGGATGAGATCGAGGGCCTGATGCAATGGGCCCATGGACTCGGCATGGACCTCACCTTGATCGAGGTGATGCCGCTCGGCGAGATCGAGCCCGGACGCATCGACCAGTTCCTGCCGCTCTCGATCGTCCGCGCGAGGCTGATGGACCGCTATACGCTCGACGACGATCCCTATCGTACCGGCGGCCCGGCGCGCTATGTCCGAGTTCGCGAGACCGGCGGGCTGCTCGGCTTCATCACGCCGATGACCCATAATTTCTGCGAAAGCTGCAACCGGGTGCGCCTGACCTGCACCGGCACTCTCTACATGTGCCTTGGCCAGGAGGACGCCGCCGATCTGCGCGCCGCCGTGCGCGCCTCCGGCGACGATGCCCTGCTCTACCGTGCCATGGACGAGGCGATCTCGCGCAAGCCGAAGGGCCATGACTTCGTCATCGACCGAAGGCATGCCCGCCCTGCCGTCAGGCGCCATATGAGCGTGACGGGGGGCTGACGGTCGGCGCGCGCAGCCGAATGTGCCAGACTTGTCTCCAGCGGCAATAACCTGCGCCCCCTGTCGCCCAAGCGGGCAACTCCCGACGATCCGGAAGCGCGACCTGCGGCCTGCGGTTATCCACGGGGACGGCCTGTCATCCCCGCCGGCTGGCTCAGGTCGGGGCCGGCCGGTCTCAAAGACGTCGCAGCTCAGTGGCTTTGATACCACGCGAGAGCATCTGCCTCCGCCTGTCTGATCCACGCATCCTTGCAGTCGCCATAAGCGTGGGAGTCGTCGGGGTGCCGGCTCCGGCAGTCCGCCTTTACGCGATCATAGGCGGCTGCGATGTCGGGACGGGCCCGGAGATAATCGCGGAACGCCAGGTGTCGCGTGATCTCCGGGGAGCCTTCGGGATAGCAATGGAGCTGGACGAGCCTGCGCCCCGTCTCCGTATCGGCTTTCGTAAGGTAGCGCCGGCCGGCCAAGCCAAGCTCTCCCCACCATTCGTATCCGAGCGTTTCCAGCTCGCCTTGCCGGGCATCGAGCGCAGCCAGGCTCCCGACCACTGGCAGAAGGTCCAGGATCGGCTTGGCGTGAATGGCCGGGATCGCTGTCGAACCGACGTGATGAACGATGAGCAGGCATGGCCCGATCGCCTCCGCAAGACGTTGCGCCTCGCGCCCGGCGAGATCGGACCAATGGGGATCATGGGGGTGCAGTTCAACTGTGATGGGCGGCGGCATGCCAGTGCTCTTCCATTCAGGGCAGAGCTCTTTCTACGATGCCGCTGCCCGGCGCAAGGACGAGCACGTTGAGGGAACCGGTCACTCTCCAGGTGGCTGCGGAGCGCCCCGGCCTCCTACATCCGATAGGCCATCCGCACACCGCCCCAATGCCGGCCATTCACGCGGAGCGGCGCGTCGACCTCGCGCATGAGCTGGGTGACATCGCCCATGTCGCGCCGGTAGGACTGGACGAGGAAGGGGCGCACGGAGCGGGCCGACATGATGCCGGCGCGATCGTGGAACATGCGGCGGTTGCGGCTATGCGGCGCGTTCCAGGCAGGATCGCCCTTGCGCTGCGGATGGGCGAACTCGGGGTGGTGCACCGGAATATAGCCGTTGCGATCGATCGGCAGGGCGAAGACCAGCCGCGGATCGCTGGCCAGTTCCTCGGCGAGCGCCGGCGGCAACAGCGCCTCAAGGGCCGGCAAGGCGCTGTTGGTGTATTGCTGCGGCTCGGTCTCCGGCACGGGCAGATAGTTGACGTCAAAGAGCTGGGCCTCGGACAGCTTCCCATCCCGCAGTGCCTGCTCGAAGAGCGTGCCCAGGCGAACCGCGAAGAGCTGCGCGCGCTCGATCAGCGGCCGATAGGATTCTTCGATCTCGTCGAGCAGACGGCGCAGGGGCTCATGCTCCCTGACGGTCGCTTCGCCGAAGGCGACATGCAGGCCGAGCTGGCTCGACGCCATCAGACGGCAGGCCAAAGGCGGCAGGCCAGCGATGGTGATCGTCCCGCCCGTGCCTGGGCGGATGCCGGGATCGGACTGGGCGAGCAGCAGCGTTCCACCCAAGCCGAGGTCGATCGTCTGCGCGTTGAAGGTCGTGGCGCCGAAGTGTCCCTCGACCGGATACTCCGCAGGGAACCTGTCATGCTGGCGGCGGTCGGCGAAGACGGTGTGCCGCAGCAATGGCACGAAGCGCCCCATCAGTCCTTCGGCCTGGCGCGCGCCATCCGACATGGCGGCGCGCGCCTCGGCGCTGCGGGCCGCTGCGCCCAAGGCCATTTCGTCGATCTCACCGACCTGCCGGGAAACCGTATCGATGAAGCGGGCCGTCTCGTCGGCGCTGCGCGACAGTTCCGAGGCCGCTGCTGCCTGCTCGAGCGAGGCGCTGCCGATCGCCGCGATCACCGGATTGACGTCCCGCACCATTTGCAGCGCATCATTGACGATCGCGGCCGAGCCCTGGGCCGTCTGGGTCAGCCGATCGACACGGTTGCGGATATGGTCGACCGCGTCGCGCACCTCGATGGAAAGCGCCTTCACTTCCTGGGCAACCACGCCGAAGCCGCGGCCGGCCTCGCCGGCGCGCGCCGCTTCGATGGTCGCATTCAAGGCAAGCAGATTGGTCTGGCGCGCGATCTCGGCAATGGAATCGACGATGCTGCGGATCTCGACCGTGGCGGAGGCGAGGCCTGTCATCATGTGCGTCGCCTCGCCGGCACGCATGGCCGCCGCCTCCAGCATGTCGCGCGCGCCATTCATCGAGCTGCCGACCTGCTCGGCCGCGTCGGAGACCTGCTGGGTGGCGGTCGCGAGCGCGCTCGAATTCATGCTGGCCGTCTCGGCCGCCTGCCTCAGATCGCCGGTACGCCTGTGAATGCCGATCGAACCACCCTCGGCCTGGCTCGATGTATGCTCTGCCTCATAGAGGCGCCCGGTGAGGCGTCGCAGGGCGGCAACGACATCCTGCTCGAGCGCATTGACGGCTTCGCGGATCGAGGCATCGTCGAGCGGATCGGGAAGTTCGATCGCTTCTGCCGGCGACGTCGGCTCCGCAGTGGCGACAGGCCCGGCTGCAACGGCACGGTCTTGGGTGCCCAACCAGCGCCGGACCCTTTCGCGAAACATCAGCCAATCCCGGACAGCGCAAAGTCGAACCTTTATGGTCGGGCAATGTTAACAAAGCTTCTCCCGAAGCCACGACTTGCCCAAACGAGAGGCCGAAAGCGCGCAGGGCCATGCGCCGGAAGCGGGATTCGCCGTCCCGGACCGGCATGGACCCGATGCGAGGCTGCAGCTAAAGCTCTGATCATCCGCATTGCCCTCCCCCAGGCCAGCCCATGACCAGTCATAGCTACGACGTGATCGTTGCCGGTGTCGGTGCCATGGGCTCCGCCGCCTGCTGGCATCTCGCGCGGCGCGGACTGAAGGTCCTTGGCCTCGAGCGCTTCGACCTCGGCCATGCGATGGGCTCGTCGCATGGCATGACGCGGATCATCCGCCTCGCCTATTTCGAAGGCTCGCATTACGTGCCGATCGTCCGGCGCGCGCATCAGC
The DNA here is from genome assembly GCF_056396065.1 of Allobosea sp. 05T433. Taxonomy (NCBI): domain Bacteria; kingdom Pseudomonadati; phylum Pseudomonadota; class Alphaproteobacteria; order Hyphomicrobiales; family Alloboseaceae; genus Allobosea; species Allobosea sp. 05T433. The sequence continues at coordinate 109,889 of NZ_JBFTKS010000005.1, forward strand.
TCTGGTCCGAGACCGGCGCGGAAGCGGGCATGCAGTTGCTGCACGTCACCGGTTCGCTCGATCTCGCCCCCGAAGGCGCCGGGCCGGTCGAGTCCTCGCTGCGCTCCTGCCTCGACCACGGGTTGACGCATGAGGTGCTCTCGGGCCAGGAGATCGCGCGCCGTTTCCCTGGCTTTCAGCTGCCGGCGGGACATGTCGGTCTCTGGCAGCCCGATGGCGGGTTCGTCGCCTCCGAGAAGGCGATCTATGCCCATGTCGGCCTCGCCCAATCGCGTGGCGCCGAGATCCGGACCAATGAGCCGCTGCTCGACTGGGCGCCGACAGCGCAAGGCGGCGTGGTCGTTCGCACCGAGCGCGGCACCTATTCCGCTGGCCGGCTGGTGATCACCTCCGGCGGCTGGATCGCCGACGCGGTCCCGGCATTGGCTGCGAATGTCTCGACCGTGCGGCAGGCCATCGGCTGGTTCACGACGCGACGGCCGGAGCTGTATCGTCCGGGCGCCTTCCCCGTCTTCATCCTCAGTGTCGAGGAAGGCACCTTCTACGGCTTTCCGCTCTACGAGCATCCCGGCTTCAAGCTCGGCGGCCCGCATTTCGGGCGCGAGCCGATGGATCCGCGCGAGCCGGACCGCACGCCGAGCCCGCGCCAGGTGGCGCTGATCCGCGATTGCCTCGCCCGCTACCTGCCCGATGCCGCCGGAGAACCGCTCAGCCTCAAGGGCTGCGTCTACACGGTGACGCCGGACGAGGATTTCGTAATCGACGCCGTGCCGGGCGTCCCGCAGGCCGTGTTCGCATCCGCCTGTTCCGGCCATGGCTACAAATTCGCCAGCGCTATCGGCGAAATCCTCGCCGACCTCTCCACCACCGGCCAATCCGCTTTCGATCTCAAACCCTTCTCGCTCAGCCGCTTTCCGGAAGCGTGAGCCGCCGCGAGCCCGGCGCAGAACTTCTGCGCGACGGCCTCTCGACGCCACCAGGACCTTGCCTTGGCCAGTTCAGCCGAAAACCGTCGCGGAATCATCGCCATGCTGCTGGCGATGTTTCTCTTCACCTGCAACGACGCGCTCATGAAGCTGGCACGTGAAGTCTACCCCGTCGGGCAGGCGATCTCGCTGCGGGCCGTCTTTGCGGTGACGACGGCCCTCGCCATGATCTGGATGATGGGCGAAGGCCGCAAGCTCGGCGAAATGTTCAGGCCGCTGGTCCTGCTCCGCGGGATGATAGAGGCCGCAATCGCCCTGATCTTCATCTGGTCGGTGGCCAAGCTCCCACTCGGGAACATCACCGCCATCCTGATGGCCTCACCGCTCATCATCCTCGTCCTCGCGGTGGCGCTCGGCATCGAGAAGGTCGGCTGGCGCCGGACGGTTGCCGTCGCGGTCGGCTTTATCGGCGTGCTGGTCGTGATCCGGCCGACGCCCGAGCATATGAACATCGCCGCGATTGCGGCCCTCGTCAGCGCGATATTGGCGGCGGTTCGCGATCTGGTTACCCGCAGGATTGGCAACCACGTCCCTTCGACGGTGATTTCGTTCACGGCGACGATCATCGTCGGCCTCTCCGCCTTCGCACTCGGCTTCTTCGAGACCTGGGTGCCGGTCCAGCGGATCGAGACCGTCTATGTCGGCGGCGCGGCCGTGCTGGTTTCGCTTGGCAGCTTCTGCATCGTCAACGCCTTCCGGAACACCGATGTCGGGGTCGTCACCGGCTACCGCTATTCCGGCGTCGCCTTCGCGGTGCTGATCGGGCACCTGCTCTGGGGCGAGATTCCGGACGCCTGGGCCGTCACCGGCATCGCGCTGATCGCCGGCAGCGGCCTCTACACCCTGCATCGCCAGCGCGTCGTTCCCAGTGCCAAGCTCAAGATCGAGGGTGGGCCTGCGTCATGAGCGGCCAGCCTGTTGCAGCGAAGCCCGCCCTGCTCGTCCTGGTCGCGATCTCGACCCTGCAGCCGATCGCCCTCAACCTTCTCGCGCCTGCGACACTAGCCGTGGCGCGCCATTTCGGCACGAACTACGCAACGATCCAGCTCACGCTGACGCTGTATCTCGTCTCTGTCGCGCTGATCCAGTTGCTGATCGGCCCGCTCTCGGACCGCTTCGGGCGGCGGCCCTGCGTCAATGGCGGGATCATCGTCTTCATTCTCGGCTCGATTCTCGGAGCATTGGCCCCCACCACGGAAGTCCTGCTGGCGGCGCGCGTGCTGGAGGGCGCTGGTGCCGGTACGACCTTCGCGCTCGCCCGGGCCATCATCCGCGACAGCGCCCATCGCGACGAGGCAGCGAGCCAGATCGCCAGCGTCACCATGGTCATGGTGGTGGCGCCGATGATCGCACCCTATCTCGGCGGCCATATCGAAACCTGGTTCGGCTGGCGGATGATCTTCTGGGCAATGACCGCAGCCGGCGTGCTCGTTCTCCTGCTGACGGCGGCCCGATTGCCGGAAACCGCTCCGAATGTCGGCATCAGGACATCGCTGCTCGGCGTCTTCCGCTCCTTCCCGCTCCTGGCGCTCGACCGGGAGTTCATCGTCAACGTCATCGCGCTTTCGATGACATCGGCCGCGTTCTTCGCCTTCGTCGCCGGAGCCCCCTTCATCGTCGTCGAGACGATGGGCCGGGGCTCGGATGTCTATGGCGCCTACTTCATCCTGAGCGCGTTCGGCTACATGGTCGGGAATTTCGCGATGTCGCGGCTCGCGGTCAGGCGCGGGGCCGCTCCCCTGGTGCGGCTTGGCCTGATCATCTCCGTGGTGATGATGAGCATCGCGATGGTGTTCGCGATGAGCGATTACTGGACGCCGCTGACCCTGTTCCTGCCGCTGGCGATCAGCTCGGTCGGCAATGGCTTGACGATTCCCGGTGCGGCAGCTGCAGCGCTGTCCGCCAAACCCGAACTTGCCGGCTCCGCAGCCGGGCTGATGGGAGCCATCCAGCTCGGTGTCGGTGCGTTGGCCACGATCGTGATCAGCTGGCTTGTCATACTTTGGCCGCAGTCCCTGATCGCCACGATGTGGCTGATGATGGCGATCGGGCTATTTTCCTTGCGTTTCAGCGGCTTCCGGCGACACAGCTGATCCCCAGCCTGTCGCCCTGCGTAATCTTGTGCTGCCCCAGACCTTCGTATAACCAGCGCTTAACCAGCGCGACATGGCCCTCATGCGTCGCGTGCATTCATAATCTGGGAGAGCGGGTGTGCAGGGACTTCTCAAGGTCAGCCGCATCATCGACGCGATCAACAGTCAGATCGGCAAGAAAGTTGCCTGGCTGATCCTGCTGGCAGTCATCGTCGCAGCGGTGAATGCGATTATCCGCAAGATGTTCAACATGTCGTCGAATGCCTGGCTCGAGCTGCAATGGATGCTGTTCGGCGCCGTCTTCCTGATGTGCGCCTCCTGGACGCTGCAGGTGAAAGAGCATATCCGCATCGACATCCTGAACAGCCAGTTGCCGAAGCGCGTTCAGCAATGGATCGACCTTCTCGGTCATCTCCTGTTCCTGCTGCCGTTCTGCGCGCTGATGATCTACCATTCCTGGCCGTTCTTCTGGCGCTCCTACGCGGTCAATGAGCAGTCGCTCTCGGCCGGCGGCCTGCCCCAGTGGCCCGCCAAGGGGCTCCTGATCGTCGGCTTCTTCATGCTGTTCTGCCAGGGCATTTCGGAGGTCATCAAGCAGATCGCGATCATGCGCGGCCTCCTGGAGGACGAAGAGACGTTGCGTGGCCATGCGGCCGCTGCGGAAGCGGAAGCGCAACGCCTGCTGGATCAAGCCAAGGCCCAGGGCCTGGCTTCGTGAGCAACCCAGAAGAACTCCGGAAACCGCCGATGACCGCCTCCCGCTTCGCGCGCGCAGCCGGGCTTTTGCTCGCGCTCACCCTGACTGCCTTCTTCAGCCTGCATATGGGCGATGCCCATGCCGCGGGGATCGGGGATTTTCTGCGCGTCAACATGGCGCCGGTGATGTTCGCCGCCCTCGTGCTCTTCCTCCTGCTCGGCTACCCCGTCGCCTTCGCACTCGCCGCCAACGGTCTGCTCTTCGCGCTGATCGGCATCGACCTCGGCATGTTCCAGGAGAACTTCCTGCAGGCGCTGCCGGAACGCATCTACGGCACGATGAACAATGACGTGCTGCTCGCCATTCCCTTCTTCACCTTCATGGGATTGGTGCTCGAGCGCTCGGGCATGGCGGAAGACCTGCTCGACACCATCGGCCAGCTCTTCGGCCCGATCCGCGGCGGCCTCGCCTATGCCGTGATCTTCGTTGGCGCCCTGCTCGCCGCCACGACCGGTGTCGTTGCCGCCTCCGTCATCTCGATGGGCCTGATCTCGCTGCCGATCATGCTGCGCTACGGCTATGACCGCCGACTCGCCTCGGGTGTGATCGCAGCGTCCGGAACGCTGGCGCAGATCATCCCGCCTTCGCTGGTTCTGATCGTGCTTGCCGACCAGCTCGGCCGGTCCGTTGGCGACATGTATGAGGGCGCCTTCATCCCAGGCCTCGTCCTCGCCGGGCTCTACGCCGGTTACGTCTTCCTTGTCACCATCGTCTACCCGAAGCGCGCTCCCGGCCTGCCGCCAGAGGCACAGACCCTGCGCGACGCCGACGGCAAGACACGCCGGTTCTCGCTGCTGGTTGTCGCGATCATCTCCTTCTGCGTCGCCTACGCCTATATGAAGCTCTATACCAAGGTCGATGCCGGGGCCGATTTCGTCGTGCTGACGATGTCGATCATGGTTGGCGTCTCGCTGGTCATCGCGCTGATCAACAAGATGCTGGGGCTCAAGCTGCTGTCGCGCATGACCGAGCAGGTCATCTTCGTGATGGTGCCGCCGCTGGCGCTAATCTTCCTCGTGCTCGGGACGATCTTCATCGGCGTCGCGACACCGACCGAAGGCGGCGCGATGGGCGCGGCGGGTGCGATCCTGCTCGCCTTCAGCAAGCGCCGCCTCTCCTTCGAGCTGCTGAAGCAGGCGACGGAGTCGACGGCCAAGCTCTCGGCCTTCGTGCTCTTCATCCTGGTCGGCGCGCGCGTGTTCTCGCTGACGTTCTACGGCGTCAACGGCCATGTCTGGGTCGAGCATCTGCTGGTCGGGCTGCCCGGCGGCGCGACGGGCTTCCTGATCGTCGTCAACGTGATGGTCTTCCTGCTGGCCTTCTTCCTGGATTTCTTCGAGCTGGCCTTCATCGTGGTGCCGTTGCTCGGCCCCGCGGCCGAGAAGCTCGGCATCGACCTGATCTGGTTCGGCGTTATCCTGGGCGTGAACATGCAGACGAGCTTCATGCACCCGCCCTTTGGCTTCGCGCTGTTCTTCCTGCGTTCGGTCGCGCCCAAGCACCGCTACAAGGACAAGGTCACGGGCCTGCAGATGGAGCCCGTCACCACCGGCCAGATCTATTGGGGCGCCGTGCCCTTCGTGGTGATCCAGTGCATCATGGTGGCGCTCGTCATCATCTTCCCGAAGATGGTGATGCACTACAAGGCGTCGGCCATTCAGCTCGACCAGAAGTCGATCGACAAGCAGTTCGACTCGATCCAGATCCCGGGACTGGGCGGCAGCATGCCAGGTCTCGACCTCAACGCCCCGCCGACGCTCAACCTCAAATAGGCGCCGGTCAGCCGAAACAAAAAGGGCGGGGAGCGATCCCCGCCTTTTTTCATGTCCGTACGGCAGCGCTTGGGATCAGCGATAGAAGCTGTCGCCGAACAAGCCCCGGTCGGATTGAACCTTGCCGCGGACGATCGCGCGCACGGGCCCGAGGGTGGACTCGCCGCGTGCCTCGAGCTGGGCCGTGGCACCGACGGCAGAGCCATAGCGATTATCGGAGCGCTTGCCGAATTCGGCCCGAACCGAGCCGCCCGCGCGCACGCAGAAAGAGGAACCATCGACCCTGACATAGCCGGGGCCATATTCCGGGCAGGGACGCGTCGCCTTATCCAGCTTGGGTGCAGGCAGCTTGGCCGACGGGACGCCGCGGCCAGGGAGGGGCTCGCCGATCGACTGAGCCGCGGCGGGGACCGTTGCAGCGAACACGGCGAGCAGACCGACAATCAGACGCGGCATTCGCAAGACTTCCCGAACAAATGCGCAAGCGGCGCGCAAGGCGTGACCAGCCCTGAGTCTAGCCCGCAAGCGCGGCAAAGCAATGGCCGGCCGCCGCCCCATTGGCATGCCCGGCGGATGCGAAAAACCCCGGCCTCGCGGCCGGGGTCCGACAGGGATCGAGTTCGCCGGTTTCCCGGCGGGTCGCTCTCTTCAGAGCTGGTTGGCCGCGCGCGCGCGGATCAGAAAATTGTCGAAGCTGTATTCGGCGATCTGGAACCAGAGATATTCGTCGCCGCGGAAGGCCGACATCGCCTCATAGACCTTCTTGAAGTCGGGGTTCTTGGCTGAGGTCTCGGCATAGACCTCCTTGGATGCCTTGAGGCAGGCTTCCATGATCTCCTGCGAAAACGGTCGCAATTGTGCACCGGCGCCGACGAGACGCTTCAGGGCCGCGGGATTCCTGGCATCGTATTTGGCCTGCATGTCGACATTCGCCAGTGCCGCCGCCGTGGTCAGCACCGATTTGTAGACCTTCGGCAGCGATTCCCACTTCGCCTGGTTGATGAAGAAATGCAGCGCAGCGCCGCCTTCCCACCAGCCCGGATAGTAATAGAACGGCGCAACCTTGTTGAAGCCAAGCTTCTCGTCATCGGCCGGGCCGACCCATTCGGCCGCGTCGATCGTGCCCTTTTCCAGCGCCGGATAGATGTCGCCACCGGCGATCTGCTGCGGCACGACGCCAAGCTTGCTCATGACCTGTCCGGCGAAGCCGCCGATGCGCATCTTCACGCCCTGCATATCGGCGACGGTCTTGATCTCCTTGCGGAACCAGCCGCCCATCTGGCAGCCGGTATTGCCACCGGGAATCGCGTAGATGTTGTGCTTCTTGTAGAATTCGTTGAGCAATTCATTGCCGCCGCCATGGTAGAACCAGGCATTCTGCTGGCGCGCATTGAGGCCGAACGGCACCGCAGTGCCGAAGGCGAAGGTCGGATCCTTGCCGACATAGTAATAGGAAGCGGTGTGGCACATCTCGACAGTGCCATTGGTCACCGCATCGGCGGCCTGCAGGCCGGGAACGATTTCGCCGGCTGCGAAGACCTGGATCTGGAAATTCCCGTCGGTCGCTTCCGACACGGCCTTCGCGAGAATCTCGGAAGCGCCGTAGATCGTGTCGAGGGATTTCGGGAATGACGAGGTCACTCGCCATTTCAGCTCAGGCATAGGCTGGGCGATGGCCGGGCTGGCAATGGCGCCAGCGGCAGCCCCCGCCCCGGCAACCTTCAAGAAATGGCGACGCTTCATCTGGATTTTTCTCCCCTCAGAGACGTTCAGCGGCACCGGTTGATCCGGCTTTGCGCGCGCGCTCCAGAAAAGCAGGTCCTGTGATCCGCGCAAGTGGAAAGCATGCCCCCTATGCATTTTTTGCAGGATAGTACTTTCGTCGCAGGGGAAAGCGAGTTCCGTCAAACAAGACCGGCCCGCCTGCCCCGAAGGGAAGACCGATCTCGCGCGAACGACCAAAGAAAAAGCCCGGCTCACCGACTTATACCCTAAGCATGCATACTTCGTGCGCGTTTAGGTGATAGATCAATTTTACCAAAGGCTTGGGCGATATCCCCCTGCGATGCGAACATACATCGAAGTACATAGCTAAAAGGGAGGGCGTGGCGTAACCACGCCCTCCCTTTTTCACTCGTTATGCACTCTCGGAGAGGTCACCTAGAACGTTGGCACGCGTCGTGGGGGCTAGGTGCAGGAGAGGCCTTTGCCGACATCCGGGGAGCCCGCTTTCGGGTGGGCAGTTCGTAAACTGGCCAACGGGCGACATTGGCCCTTTGCCGACTCTCGTAGCGTCCGGTTTCGGGCAGTCTAACTGGCGTTGCAGCGGCAAAGGCGAGGCTGACGCATTCGAGTCCTCGCTGAGGTCGGCCTCCCGGCAAATCGACTGGGCAAACACCTAAATATGCCTTCGGTGGGACGTGATCCTAAGGAGTTTCTGAAAATCCGTTTATAGGACGCACGCCTCCCGAGTGATTCCAGTTCGATCCGACCGTGAAATCTAGAGGCATGCCACTCGCAGCCTGTGTGGGCGACGCCGGCGTGCCGTTTCAATCTTGCCTTGTTTGGATAGGCGATCCAGACTCCTGCTAGCCACGAAATGCCGTAAACAGGTCGCCGACCCGCTGTGCCGACGCGCCGTGCCTCATAGCCAGCGCTGTCAGAATCCGAGCTTTTCTCCCGTCGAGCCAGCCGCTGCCGACAAGGCCTTTTCCCAGCAGGTCCATCTCGCTGCCTGGAAAGCCGTAGGTGTTGCGCAGCACTTGTCCAGCCCCAGCGCGAGACGCCAAAATTACAGGCTTTTCGGTGGCGATGCTAGCGAGCACCGCGCCTGCATCGGGGCCGCAATGACCGCCTCCGAGTGCGTCGACGATAAGAGCATCGATGCCCGCTTCCGCCACGGCCTTTAGACTGCGGATATCGAAGTCGAGCGTCAGCGTCACAAGCGGAACATGGGCGGATCGCACCTCCGCAAGGCGCCCGATGCAGGGCCCCCGGGAAAGCCTCAGAGGAAGGATGACCATGCCTTCCGACAGCCATCCAATCTTGCCCGCGTTTGGCGAGACGAAAGCGGCCACGCTGGTCGTGTGCTGCTTGGCCACGAAACGCGCAGCGTGAAGCTCGTCATTGAAGACGACGAGGACGCCGAGATCGCGCGCGACGGGCGAGCGGGCAACCTGAACGGCAGCGAGCAGGTTGGCAGGCCCGTCCGCCCCAGGCAGCGAGGGATTGCGCATCGCTCCCGTGACCACCACGGGCTGAGGCAGGCTCAGGAGCAGATCGAGGGCAAAGGCGACCTCCTCGATCGTGTCGGTTCCCTGGGTGACGACGACACCTGCCGCCCCGCGCTCGCAGGCCTTTTCGATCTGACCGGCGAGGCTCTCGATATCGTCGAATGTCAGGTGGGCACCAGGCTTCTGCCTGAAGCTCACCGCATCGATGTCGAAGGCCGCCAAAGCGGGAACGGCCTTGACCAGATCGTTCGCATCGAGCCGCGGGACGGCTCCGCTATTGGCCCCCGGCACCATGGCGATGGTTCCGCCCAACGCGAAGATGGCAACCTTGCCGGCGAGATCCTGATCGGGCGAAGTCACGGGCCTATCCCGCCCGCGCCGATGGCCGCGCCGCCTGATCGGCAGCTGCCAGGATATCGGTGGTGCCGAACATCTCGACGAACTCCACGACATAGTCGCAAAGCTTGTCAAAAGCCTCCCGGCCGCGCTCGGCGCTGCTGTTGGTTACGTCGGCCCAGGCGCCGCTGGCGTTGACCTCCTTCGACAGGGGAAACAGCCCGACCTTGCTCGCCTTGAAGGCGAATTTCGACGATCCCAGCGGCTGCAGCCCGGYGACGCTGTTGAGCCCCGGCGGGAACCGCGCATCGAGCCTGATATCATCGCCCTGAAGATGAGCGATCAGGGACATGAGAGGCTCGCCGCCATGGCCCGTGGCCCATTTGCCGTCGCCCTTGAACGCTTCGCCGGCGACGTCGCGGGTGATTTCCAAGGGATCGAGCAGCGCCAGATCCGCCAGGGCCTCGCGCCGCATCTTGCGTCCGATGATTTCCAGCGGCTGGATGTTTTGCCGATGGCAATTGAACATGACGATCTTGGTGAAACCGTTTCTGGCCGCCTCGCGCACGATTGTCTCGACGAGCTGCGAGAATAGGGGTTCCGACAAGGTGAAGGTGCCGGGCAAGGAATCGTGCATTTCCGACAGCCCATAATGCAGGGTCGGCATAACGAGAGCGTTCGTGCGCGCCGCAACGGCGAGAGCGAGCTTTTCGGCAATGATGAAGTCGCATCCAAGCAGCTGATGCGGCCCGTTGCTTTCCACCGTGCCGATCGGCAGCAGCAGAAGGCTGCCGGACTGGGCCGCGCTCAGGGCTTCGATATTGGTGAGATGGGAGAGCGAGGTCTTTTTCACGCCGCCTTCTCCTGCTTTGCCGAGACCTTCTTGGCCAGCGCGGCCTGGGCCGCTAGGGCCGACATGATGATGCCGCTCGGCGTCGCGTTGAGCATCACGCCGCCGCCCTTCGCAAAGGACCTGTAGACCGCCTCGTCGGGCAGGTGGCCCTGGACGCTGTGGCCGGTGAATTTGCCGGCGGCCTTCGCCCGTGCGAAAATCGAGGCCTCGATCGCCTTCACTTCGCTCATCGGTGGCATGTCCATCGATTGGCGGAGGTCCTTGGCGCCGCAATCGACGAAGTCGAGCAGCGGTTCGGCCAGAATCGCATCGAGATTGTCGACGGCTTCGGCCTCTTCGACGATCACGCCGACCAGAAGCTGGGCGTTCACCTCTTTCATCCAGTTGTCTTCCTCGGTCTCAAAACCGAAGCGTCCGGAGCGGCCGAGCGCATAGACAGTCCTCGTCCCCTTGGGGTGATAATAGAGGGCGTCCGTCAGTTCGCGCACGTCGGCTGCCGTCTTGACCCGCGCGAGGTTGAAGCCTTGAGCGCCGGCCGACAGCATTGGATCGATCATATGCATCGAAGACCGGCCGATCCGCACGATCGGGGTCATGCCGCACAGCAGGGTCGTCCGGACCAGCTCGGCGGCCTCCCGCACCGTGAACGGCTCATGCTCGGCATCGACGACGACGTAGTCGCAACCGGCAATTCCAGCCATCTCGACGATCTCGGTCGAATGCAGCCGCATGACGGCACCAAAGCAGGTCGCGCCCTGCGCCAGCTTCTGTTTGAGCGAATTACTGAATGGGACGGGCATCGTCTTTCCTTTTCTCGTTTAATTTCTTGAAACCAGCCAGCCATCGGCTTTGGACCAGCAGGCGAACTTCGACTCGGATGGAGCGATGGCCGGGTCCGAGGCGGGCAGCATCGCTTCCAGCGACACACCCCCAAGATCGAGCGCGTACTCGGTCGAGGTCCCGAGAAAGACGCTGTCCTTGATCTGCACGCGGCAGCCGTTCTCGCCGGGTGCGACCGCGTCCCGTAGCCGAATCTGATTGGCACGAAGCGCCAGCAGCGCCCTGGCGCCGGCGGACGGCCGATAGTCGAGGGACTGGCCGGCGATGACGATCTCGCCAGTGGCCTCGACCCGGCAGCGATGTTCCGTCTCGCCGACCTCTTCGACGACGACCGGCAGCGCCGACGAACCGCCGATGAAATCCAGCGCGAAGCGGGAGGCCGGCTTCATGTAGATTCGCCGGGGGTCGCCCACATCCGCGAACACGCCCGTGGACATCACGGCGATCCGGTCCGACATGGCCAGAGCCTCTTCCTGATCATGCGTCACGAAGATCGTCGCGACGCCCATCAGGCGTTGAATCCGCCGCAGCTCCGTTTGCATCCGCACCCGAAGGTGACGATCGAGGGCCGCAAACGGTTCGTCGAGCAGCAACAGGGCGGGCTTGGGCGCCAGGGCCCGGGCCAGCGCGACACGCTGGCGCTGCCCCCCGCTGAGGGCGCCCGGAAGCCTGTCGCCGAAGCCCGACAACCCGACGAGCTCGATCATCTCGGCGACGCGTTGCGCGATCTCGCTGCTCGCCCTGCCGCGCATCTCGAGTCCGTAGCCGATGTTGCGCGACACGGTCATATGCGGAAAAAGCGCGTAATCCTGAAAGACGACGCCCATTTCGCGGCGATGCGGCGGCACGCCGTTGAGAGTCTTGCCGTTGACGACGATCTCGCCGCTCAGCGGGTTCTCAAGCCCTGCGATCAACCGCAGCGTGGTCGATTTCCCGCAGCCACTCGGGCCCAGCAGGGAGATGAACTCGCCGGGAGCGACGGAGAGGTCGATGCCATTGACCACCGGCGCGCCGCCATAGGAGGCGACGAGGTTCCGGAGTTCCAGAGCAGGGAGAGAGCTCTTCGGCGACGTCATCGCGCGACTTCGCTGTTGAAGAGCTTGGTCAGCTCGGCGATCTGCTTTTGCGGCAGTTCCGGCAGCAGAGCCAGTTTCTCGATCTGCTCCGGGGTGGGCACGATGCGCTTCATCGCTTCTGGAATATTGACGACGGCTTTCCGGTTGACCGGCGCCGAGCCGATCTCCGATGCCCAGAGCCCCTGGATCTCAGGCGACAGCATGATGTCGATATAGGCGTTGGCGATCTCCGGAACGGGAGAGCCCTTCACAGGAACCAGACAGTTCAGGCTGTAGAACGCACCTTGCGTCGGCACGATGCAGTCGAGCGGTGCGCCCCGGACGATCCAGTCCGTCATGAAGCGGGTCTTGTTGAAGCACACGCCGACATCGCCATTGGCTAGAAGCGGCATGACCTCCTGCGAACGGTTGTAGATCATCTTGATCTGGTCGCGGAACCGGCCGAGATAGCGCACGCCCGCTTCCAGATCGTTCATCGCCTCTGTGATGCTTTTGCCGGAACTGGCAGCCGATGCGGCGGCAAGAAACTCGAGGCCGATATTCGATCCGGCTGCCGGCACGGCCGTGGTTCTCACCTTGGCTGGATCGAAGATCTCGGTGTAACTCTTGGGAGGCGAAGTCCAGATCGCCGTGTTGTAAGTCAGCGTATCTGCGCTGAGAATAAAGCTGACGATATTGCCGTTCGCGGCGAAGGCCTTGGGAATGACATCCGCCAGATTGGGAATGTTGGCGACGGTTGCAGGCTCAGCAAGGCCCTCGTCCAGAGCCTGAATCGCGAAGCTCAAATCCAGTGTCGCAGCCAGGATCGTCGGTCGGTTGCGCTGCACGCGCATGGTGGACAAGACTTGCGATGATGAAGCCTGCTGGGTCTTCAACTCGACCTTGAACCTGTCCCGCAGGATCGGAGCGACCTTGGTGAGGACGAGTTTTTCGATCGAGGCGTCAGGCAAAGTCACCAGTACCTGCGACACCTTCTGGGCGAACGCCCGGCTGCCGAGGAACGGCATGGCCAAACCGCCCGCTCCTGCCTTCAGAATGGTTCGGCGCGATGGCGTCACCTTTGTCGCGATGGTCATTTCAGTTCCCCTTTTTTTTATGGAAATCGTCACTTGCCGGTGCTGACCAGATACTTGCCGAACAGGGCGACCAACACGGCGGAGAAGAAGATCAAGGCGGACGAGACGGCCATCAGCACTGGGCTGAGTGCCTGTTCCGCCTGGTTGTAGAGAACCACCGGCAGGGGCGGTGTCAGCGGGTCCTGCAGGAACGCGGAGACGTTGTAGTTGTCGAAAGAAATCAGGAAGGCGAACAGCGCGGCTGAAAGGACGCTCGGCATCGCAATCGGGGCCAGGATCGTGCGAAAGGCCTGCCACGGATTGGCGCCCAGGGTACGGCTGGCCGCCCAGAGGTTCCTGTCGAAGGTCTCCAAAGCAGGCAGGATGCTGCGCAGCGCATAGGGGAAGCTGATCACGAGATGGCCGATCACCAGGCCAGTGAAGTAGTCCGCCGTCCAAAAGGCGCTGAAGAAGAGCATCAGCGCCAGGCCGACCACGATCGAGGGCAGCACGAGTGGCAGCATCAGGAAGCTGGTGATGAGCGCGCGGCCGGGAATGATGCGCAGCGTCAATCCGATCGCGCTCAGCAGGGCCAGCGCCACCGAGATCGCCGTGACGATGAGCGCCAGCTTCAGACTGTAGACCAGCGAATCCACCAGCCCCGGAACTTCGCCGAACGCGGTGTACCAGTGAAAGGTGAAGCCCTGGGGCGGAAAGCGTGCATAGGCCGTCTCCCCGAAAGACGAGACGATCACGGCCAGCATGGGCAGCACCAGGACCACGGCGCCGAACAGCGTAGCGGCGTAGCGCAGCAGGTCGCTGCCAGAGGCCCCGGCCAGGGGGCGTTTGCGGCTATCTTGGCGCATAGAACCCTGCCTTCCTGTCGAGCCACGCCTGGTAGGCGGCCATGGTGACGATCACGATCACGAGCAGAACCACGGCGATCACCGAACCCGTGATCCAGTTGGCGAGATTGAACATCTGCTGCCCGAGTAGGGTCGTGAGCATCAGATAGCCCTGCCCACCGAGCAGGCCCGGCGTGACGAAGGCCGTCATGTTCAACGTAAAAGCGACGATCGAGCCTGCGGCGATCGCAGGGATCAGCAAGGGCAAGGTGATCGTGCGGTTGATGCTGAATTTGGTTGCGCCCAGGGTCGACGCGGCGTCGAGCAACCGTCCATCGAGGCGCGCTATTCCCGCCGCCAGCGGCAAGATCACGAAGGGCAGCACGAAGTAGATATTGCCGATGATGAGCGCCGCCGGCCCATACAGGAACTGGACGGGCTGGGACACCATGCCCAGGGCGATCAGAAGATTGTTGAGCGGGCCCTCCCGGCCCAGAACCATGATGACGCCATAGGCTCGCACCACCCCGCTGGTCGTCATGGGCAGCAGGGCCAACGAGACCAGAACGCGCCGCATTACCGGCCCGCTCTTCGCAAGGGTGATTGCATAGGGATAGGCGATCACCAGCGCGATGAGCGCGCTCACGAGCGAGATCCAGAGCGACCGCCAGATCACCCGCAGCGATGTCGGATCGGCAAAGAACTCGAAATAGTGCCGCAGCGTGAAACCGGCCCCGTCCAGCACGCTCGGATCCGCCGACGAAACGCTCAGCCTAAGGACCTGAAGCAAAGGCAGGATGTAGGTGACGAGCAACAGCAGGATGGCCGGAAGAACCAGAGCGGCCGAGCCCGACAGGAAGGTTTTCGTTCCTCGCGAGGATGTCTTAAGCGTCGAGGCCATGATCCAGCGCTCCTCCGAGCTCTATCGTTCGCCGTGGAGTTCGATCAGTTCAGCGAGCCATCGCCTGTCGAAACGGCCTTCGGCGATGTCCTCCAGCAATTGCCGTTCCTTGGCGAGCTGCTGAGTGGACTGCTTGAGCACATGCTCCGCCTCGTCCGGACGGATCGCGACCACACCGTCGACGTCCGCGACGATGATGTCACCCTGCTGCACCGCCATTCCGCCGACCGAGATCGGCTGCCGCACGGTGCCGGGCCCGTTCTTGTGCGGGCCGCGGTTCGAGGTCGACCGGGCAAAACAAGGGAACTCAGCCTCGACGAACGCGGCCGCATCGCGAACGGCGCCGTCGATGACGAAACCGGCAATACCCTTGCTCTGGGCATAGCGCATCATGATCTCGCCCATGAGGGCGCCGGTTTCGAGCCCTCCTCCGTCCACGACGATGATGTCGCCCGGCTTGGCCAGATCGAGCGAAAGATGGACGAAGAGGTTGTCGCCGGGACGGGTCTGCACGGTGAAGGCCCGGCCGACGACCGGCTTGGAACCATGCAGCGGCCTAAGGCCGACCGCCCCTCGCAACCTGTCGAGGTTGTCGCTGATCACGGTCGTGGACAGGCCGGAAAAATCGCGGATCAAAGCATCTGAGCTCACGTCGTGCTCCTGGCTGGCTGTTGACAGTCATCCTGAGCCCGCTCACAAACATAAGAAAGCGAAATAATTAGCAGTATCGATGTCGTATTTTTCCAATATTGGAGGAGCCCGTGATTACCTTCAAACAGGTCGAGGCGTTTCACAGCGTCGTTCGCTTGGGCGGGATCGTGAAGGCGGCCGAACGGCTCCACACGACCGAGTCGACCGTCTCCAAGCGCCTTCAGGAGTTCGAAGCCGCGCTGGGCATGCGTGTGTTCGAGCGCGACGGACGCTCGCTCGTTGCCAGCGCCGAGGGGCGACAGATCCTGCTTTTGTGTGAGAAGCTGCTGGATACGCGAGCCGACATCTTCCGGCTGACCAAGCCGACCCATAAACACGGCAACGTGCTGCGTCTCGGCATCACCGAGCTGGTCGCCTCGCTTTATCTGAAGCAGCTGATGGAGGCGATCGGTGCAGCTTTTCCAGGCCTGCAGATCGACCCCACAGTCGATTGGAACGACATTCTGGTGCAGGGATTGCGCGACCAGATGCTCGATCTCATCATTTGCCCGTCATTGCCGATGCGCGCGGGCGAGTTCAACTGCACGATCCTGACCGAGAGCCGCCCGACTTGGATTTGCAGTCCGGGGCTGCTGCCGAGGGGAAAGGTCGATTCACTGGCCGAGCTTGCCGAACTGCCGCTGCTGCTCCAGCCGAACATGTCCCTGTTCCATGAGGCGATCATCAGCTTCTTTCACCAACACGGGCTCTATCCCTCCCGCATCCTGACCGCGTCCAATCTCTCCGTGCTCCGCGAATTCGCCATCGTCGGCCTGGGTGCGGCGGCATTGCCTCCAGCCTACTGCCGGGCCCAGCTGGCGGCCGGCGAACTGCAGATCATCGAGACGAAGTTCAAGCCTCCAACGCTGCAATATGCCGTCTTCTGCAACAGGACCGTCACCGACCCGACCATCATCAAGGCGACCGACATCGTCGCCAGCATCATCGGCGAAGGCGCTTTCCAGTAACCGAAGGCATGTCGAGCGTCTTCGGCCGCGTCCGGATGCCGTCAGGGACCATGGGGCTCGTCATTCCGGCTGGAGCGCAGCGGAACGCCCGAATCCATCGTAGGGCCTGCGCTCTACGATGGATTCCGGAGCTGCGCGGCTTCGCCGCTTGTCCGGAATGACGATAAACCCAGCGGAACGGCCCATCAGGTTCCTAACAGTCTCTAGCGAGCGATCTTCGCATTGAACATCTTGGCCACCGAAGCGACCCTTTCGGGCGTCAGGTCCGGCAGCAGGGAGAGACCGTCGATCTGCGCCGGCGTGGGCACGACGTTCTTCAAGGCATCGGGAATTTTGCTCTCGGCCTTCAGATTGACCGGTGCCGAGCCGATCTTCGAAGCCAGCCGGCTTTGAATCGCCGGCGAGAGCATGACGTCGATGAAGGCCATGCCCATGTCCAGGCTGGGGCTGCCTTTGACCGGCAACAGGCAGTTGAGGCTGTAGAAGGCTCCTTCTTGGGGAACGGTGCAGTCGACGGGGGCCTTTCGCTCTATCCAGTCCGCCAGGAACCGCGTTTTCGTGAAACATGAGGACATGTCGCCATTCGCGAGCAGCGGCATCATCTCCTGCGTGCGCGCGTAAATCATCCCGAACTTGTCGCGGTACCGCGCGAGATAGTCGATGCCGGCCTCGGGCTCCAGCGCCGCCTCGCCGAGCGGCTTGCCCGTCGCCATCGATGAGAGGATCGCCAGAAACTCGAAACCGATCCCGCCGCTCGGCGAGGGGATCGCGGCTTTCGACATCGGGCCATCCTGGAAAACCTCCCGATAGCTTTTCGGCGCCCCCTGCCAGGCATTCGTGTTGTAGCAAAGCGTGTCGACGCTCAGGATAAAGCTTACAATGCTGTCGTCGGCGACCTTCGCCTTGCCCGTCACGTCGGCGAGATGAGGGACCCGTCCCACCGACACCGGCTCGACCAGATCTTCCTGAAGCGCCTGGATGGCATAGCTCTGGTCCAATGTCGTGGCGATCAGCGTTGGGGCGCGCCGTTGCGCCCGCAGCGTCGACAAGGCCCCCGAGGAGGCGGCCGTCCGGGTTCGGATCGTCGCGCCATATCGGCTCTTCATGATGGGAGCGACGTCATCGATGACGAATTTTTCCAGCGCGGCGTCGGGAACCGAGACCAGAAAGATCGCGTCCTGGGCGACAGCGCGTCGCGACAGGAATGGAAGCGTCAGCAATGCAGCTCCGGATGTCTTCAGCAGCCCCCGTCGGGTCGGCTCACGCGCTTCCTTGCCAAACATGCCATTCCCTTGAGTTTCAGGTTCTCGGACGAGGCATCTTGCGCGGGTGGAAGGGCGATTTTAAGCGAAATAAAAGACTTTGAAACTGTCGATATTTTCCGGTCGGAGACTAGGTACCAATTCGGTCGACCGTGGCCATATTCACGCGCCAGGCGCCGCTGTTCTTGAGTGGCGGTAGAATTCCGGATTGGGTGCCGGCTGAATGCAAGCTTAAAAACGAAACTCTAGGCCTGTGGCCAAAGGCGGAGCGGTCAATGTGCTGGAATGTCCGGTATCGGGCAGGGCGCCAAATTTCTGCATTTGGCGCAAGCTGCGCTCCTCCCCGCGGTTTTCACCACGAGGCGTGAGAGACCCGTCCGCATTTGATAGAATTTTCCAGGATGCGGCATCCCAAGAAGGGGATCTGCCATGGATATCCAGGCGCAGAACCAACTGCCTCGTAATGCGTGGAACCTCAGGCGCATCATCGGACCGAAGCCGCCTCTGAAGCCAAAGCACATCTGGGCGTTGCGAACCCGGCTTCAGCATGAGGGGCGAACCCGCGATCTCGCCATGTTCAATCTTGCGATCGACAGCAAGCTGCGCGGGTGCGATCTCGTTCGCCTTCGTGTCGGCGATGTCGTCCTCGGAGGCACCGTTCGCCTCCGAACCGCGATCGTTCAGCAGAAGACGGGGCGGCCGGTACCATTCGAACTGACGGACTCAGCCCGCGAAGCACTTACTGCCTGGCTTAGAAAGCGAGGTTCTCGTGAAGACGACTGGCTTTTTCCTAGCCGTAGCCGGCACGGCGATCACATTACAACGCGCCAGTACGGCCGCGGATCCAGCGCTCTACGGGACGCACAGTCTCCGGCGAACGAAGGTTGCGCTGATCTATAAGCGCACGGGCAATTTGCGCGCCTGCCAGCTTCTTCTAGGTCACACGAAACTGGAAAGCACCGTGCGCTACCTCGGTATCGAGGTTGACGACGCGCTTCTCCTTTCGGAGCAAACGGACCTATGAGCTTTGGCACGGCGGGCTCCCGCCGTGCCAGTTCCGCCCTTCGGTCAACGGCAAACTTGGGTGGGAAGCGGAAGTTGGCCGCGCGCCTGTCTCACGTCTCTTCCGCAACAACTTCCGACATTGAGGGGTTGCCCAGGAACGGACAGCCTTGGGGCGGTCTCGGTAGCTCCTTAGGGGACCTTCGACGATGCATGTAATTTGGGCCCGATGGCCAGACAGCCGCGGCGATCTCTAGATTGTTGGCGCTGAGCTAGTTCAACAATCGTGTTCTCCGATTTTCGTCCAGGCGGTCGCCATGGCCTCCGCGTCCAATTCCAATGAGGTTGCCAGCTCGTGGTATTCCGCAATCCGTTCAGAGCGTGTGGGCGCGTCCGAACTGCGCCAGAATTCAAGCCCATTGCATGTCAATTCGTACGCCTCGCAGATATCGAGAAACGCCGGATCGCGGCTCTGATCAAAGGCGACACGCCAATGAGGCAAGCGCAGCATCAAACGTGCACGACCGCGCCTCTGGGTCAGCGTCATGGCCAAGGCCTCAACCAGCTTGGACATCGCTCTCAAGGAATATAGGGAAGTCAATTCCTGCTGGACAATGCTGCCACTAACGCGCTGTTCCCACTATTGTCCCTAAGGTCCGCGCGCGGGATGCGGTGTGAGGCCGAGATGGGTGGGGTAGGAAGCTGCGCTCGTCTCGACTATCGTTCACATACGATCCAACAGTTCGGTAGACAATAAGCAAGAACTGCGTCAGCCTCCGCTCCATGGGGCAAGGTCTATCCTGGATCGCTATCGTGGACGACGAGCCGTCCGTGTTGAAATCCCTGAGCCGGACATTGAGAGTTCACGCTTACGAGACGAAAATATTCAAATCAGCTTACGATTTTCTCGCGGCTTTTTCCGACGGGACACCCGCCTGCCTCATCCTCGACGTAATGATGCCGGGCATGACCGGCCCTGAGCTTCACCATCGCTTGATCGAGGCCAACATCCATATCCCGACGATCGTCATTACCGCGCACGATGGGGATCAGGAGTGGGCTCACCATTCGGATATTATCGCCATTCTCTCGAAACCTCTGCAGAATTCGGCTCTATTCGACGCGATAACCATTGCCCTCCGACCAGACAGGAACGCCACGAACACTTGGAAGCCCCCGCTAGGTTATCAGCGCGGCGTTCGGTGAATCTGGAATAGGCTAATTTCGGGTCTTCCCACGCCCCACCGGTCAACGTTCAACTTGGGTGGAAGCAGAAGTCTAGGAGGCTGACGTCATGTCCGCGTTTCTCCCCTCGGTGGCCATTCGGAAGGTCCGGTTTCAGGCGGGCGGACGTCGCGCTCTACCGATAGACTTCCTTGCAGGCCTCACTTAAGGTTTTCCTTGCAAGCCTCTGGCTATGATGACCCACATAGAGCAGCAAACTGCTGCGAATATTGATAATTTTACTTTGATCCACATCCGCCGTCGGTCGCCACTGGCCCCAGGGACAGTTTCGCCGCCCCCAGCCGGTAGGTAACGTCCAACGCAAGTCCCCGTCTGACATATCCATGGAGGAGCCTGATGATGCGGATCGGCATTGTTGCAGCAGCCGCGATATGCGCCACGTTTGTGTTCCCCCACCTGCCGGCAGCCCAGACGGCGCCCCCGACGCCTCCGACGATCAGCACCCCGGACAAGGTCGATTCGAGCATCGGCCCGTTGCAATACAAGGACGGTGCGCCGAGCAAGGAGACGGTGGCCAAGGCTTACGATTTTCTCGACCTGATGCATGGGGTCGAGGCGTTCGTGAACGCCTACCAGGGTGCGTCGGTGTCGGCCATTTTCAAGGGCATGGCGGATGCAGGTATCCCGAACAACACCGCCCTGATCTTCTCGGAACTGATGGACGCCAAGTCCCTGTTCCTGACCGCCAATGCGGACACGATCTATTTCTGGGTCAATCTGGACGCGACAAAGGGGCCGATCGTCGTCGAGACTCCGCCATTTTCGCTCGGGGTGGTCGACGACATGTGGTTCCAGTGGGTGACCGACTTCGGTCTGCCGGGGCCCGACCGCGGCGAGGGAGGCAAATACCTGTTCGTGCCGCCCGACTACAAGGGCGAGCTTCCGGCGGGGGGTTACTATGTCCAGAAGATGCGCACGACCCGCGCGACCTTGCTCGGCCGGTCCTTCCTCGAAAAAGACGACCCGAAGCCGGTCGTCGCGCTGATCAAGAAGACGCTCAAGGTCTATCCCTACCTTCCCGGAGGTTTCGGCACGAGCATCGGCTCGGCACTGGAAGGCAACGCGACGTTGGCCCGCACGCCGGACCACAAGCTCGATTGGGAGTTTCTTCGCCCGAAGGAGCCGGTGGCGTTCACCGAAGGCAGCGGCAAGGTGATGAACACGGTGCCGCCGAGCGATTTCAGCTATTTCGAGATGCTCAACGATCTGGTGCAAAAGGAGCCGGCAGGCGCGCTCGACCCGGAGATCATGGGATCGCTCGCCGCCATCGGAATCGTGAAGGGCAAAGCCTTCAATCCTGACGCACGGATGAAGAAAATCCTGATCGATGCGGCCGCGATCGGCAATGCCGCGGCCCGCACCCTGAACTTCAAATGGCGTCCATCCGACGGCGGCTATTACTATCCCGACTCGACCTGGTTCAACCCGCTCTTCCTCGGCGGCTACAATATGGAGACGCCGCCGCCTGAGGTCAGCGCGACCGGCGTCATCACCCCGAACCCGCCGACAGGGGCGCGCACGCTCAACGTGCGGACGGCGATGTTCTTTGGCTACACGTTCATCACCCCCGCAATGATCATGCGGCTGACGGATATTGGCTCGCAGTATTTGATCCAGACCGTCGATCCCGCGGGCGAGTTTTTCGACGGCAGCAAGACCTACAAGGTCACGCTCCCGAACGACATTCCGGCCGGGAAGTTCTGGTCCTTCACCGTCTACGACAATCAGACGCGGTCGATGCTCGACACGCCGCAGCGCTACCCGCGCGCCGGCAGCCAGAGCTACCCGACACCAGCCGCCGCAACCAATTCCGATGGTTCGACCACCGTCTATTTCGGCCCGAGCAAGCCATCTGGCATTGGTGACGGCAACTGGGTCCAAACCGACCCGAGAAAGGGCTGGTTCACGATCCTGCGCCTCTACAGCCCGCTCGAACCGTTCTTCACCAAAGCCTGGCGCCCAAGCGAGATCGAACTGGTGAGGTGAGCGCTGCATCGGTTTTCCGATCAGTCTCGCACGCTCACTGAGGCCCCGTTCGCCCCACGACCAAAATGTTCCAGGAGCCGACTGATGCCACGGATTGGACTTCTTGCAGCAACTGCGGTCTGCACCGCGCTGGTGCTCCCCTCAATAGCCGGCGCCCAAACAGCCGCGCCTGCAACCGGAGCACTCCAGGTACCTATCCCACGGACCGCGGCTGAGGTTCCCGGCCCCGTCCCCGGCAACACGATGACGGATGCCTATGTCCAGCTTGTTGGACGCATGGCCTACATGTGGGGCTATCCGATGGTGAACGCGCACAACCGCCGTGCTGCCTTTGCCCATGCGCCTGAGCCGGGCCTCCTGGGCGGCGTCGTGCCGGTGGCCCCGGTCGGATTCAACCAGATGCTGACCAGCTATGTCAGTCCCGATCAGACCTTCATCGTCTGTCCCAACCAGGATGTCGCCTACGGGGCAGGCTTCACCGCGCTCGAAAAGGAACCAACCGTCATTCAGGTTCCGGATTTCGGGGAGCGCTTCTACGTCTATGCGATGTATGACCAGCGCACCGACGAAATCGGCCGGGTCGGAAAACAGTATGGGACCGTGCCCGGCTTCTACATGATCGTCGGGCCGAGCTGGAGGGGGGAGTATCCCAAGGGCATCACTGGTGTGATCCGTTCATCCACGGATCTCGTCTTTATCGTCCCGCGGGTCTTCAAGGATAACACTCCCGAAGATTCCGCGGCCGTGCAGCCGATCATCGATCAGATCGTGATGTATCCGCTCAGCCAGTACACCGGCACAGTGAAGACGAAGGATTACAGCAAGTCGCCGCATTTCCCTGTGCCCCCCGCCCCAGCCAATGCGCCAAAGGGCGAGAGCAAGTGGGTGAACCCGGAAACTTATTATGACGAGTTGCGGATGGTCATGTGGGAGGTGCCGCCGCTGCCCGGCGAGGAGGCGCTCTATCGCTGGATCGCGTCCGTCTGGGACGCCGCGGATCGCAATCCGAGAACCAAGAAGACCCTGATCGACTCGTTCGCCGCCGCTGAGAAGGAACTCGTCGAGCCGTTCTTCCAGTTCCAATACAATGGCCGGGCGATGGGCAATGGCTGGACCGTGCCGGCGAATGCCGCCGAATGGGGCACCGATTATTTGAACCGGACCGCCATCAGCAAATCGAGCATGTACCAGAATACCTCCGCGGAAACGCAGTACAATCTGCGCGAGTTCGACAGCGAGGGGAAAGCGCTCGATGGAAAGAACCAGTACACCGTGACCTTCGCAAAGGGGCAGGTCCCGCCGGTGAAGGGCTTCTGGTCGTTGACCCTCTACAACGAAGAAAAGTTCTTCCACCCCAATACGCTCAACCGCTTTTCGCTCGGCACTAAGAACAAGACGTTGAAATACGCCGCGGACGGCTCGTTGACCCTGTACCTCGGCGCAAATTCTCCGGGCGCGGACAATGAAGCCAACTGGATACCGGCACCTGCCGAACATTTCTCGCTGATCCTGCGGCTCTATTGGCCCGAAGCGTCCGTCTTGAGCGGCGCGTGGCAGCCGCCCGAGGTCAGGAAGGTAAACTGACCCGTTCGGCACCAGTTGCAGAGCACGGGGAAGTCGAGAAAACCCACAGCGTTGCTTTCGGCTCTGGTAAGGGCCGGAAGCAGACGCGCTAACCCGAGTATTCATTGCCCGCACTCAAGCGGGCGAGCACCAGACCTCAATCAAGGAAGGACGTCATGAAGACCTACGTCTTAACCGGCATCGCCCTATCGCTCGGATTGATCCTGTCGGGTTGTCAAAGTTCGCAATCACGGGCCCAGCAGCTCGCCGCGATCTGCGCCGATCCCAATAACCGGGCGCCCAAGTCCGGCTACTGGCGGGAATGCCAGACGCTGTATCCTTCAAGCACTCAGCAGTTGCAGAAGGATTATCTACTCGGTGCCGCTGCCGGAGACTGAAACAGCGGACATTGCAAGAGTCTGGAATGGCTCCAGCTCCAGACGGGATAGCGGGACAAGTTCAATGTCTGAGTTGGGTGGAAAGCCGAAGTTCGCGAGTTCCGCCGCTTAGGACCGGATGCCGCCAACTTCGGGCATTAGAGCCCGCGCTTCAAATGGCCCGGAGAAGTTAGAATCGACCCAAGCAAAAAAGCCTTCCGCTGGAGGAGGGCATGTGCACATCCCGGATGCCGAAGAATGCTCGGCGCCCGTTCAGAGCGTGCCTCATCAGACCCGAGACGCATTGCCCACATTGACTCGGACCGCGCTTCTGATGTTCTTGTTATGTTCCGTCAACCAGAGCGCATCTCGATGCACATGTCCTCCGTCGTCCTCGGACCGCCTGTCTTTCTCCCGGTCTATCTGAAGGCCGTACGCGCGGGCTTTCCTTCGCCGGCCGACGACTATCTCGATACACCGATCGATCTGTCGCGGGCGCTGATCAAGAACGCCCCCGCGACCTACATTATGACCGTCGCGGGCGACAGCGCGATCGATGTCGGGATCTTCGACGGCAGCCTGATCACGGTCGACCGCAGCCTCGTCCCGCGTGACGGCGACGCCGTCGTGGTGGATGTCAACGGCGAGCGCAGCGTCAAGATTTTCAGGATCGCCGGGGGGCGCTCAAGTCTCGCGTTCGGCAACCGGCGCTATCCCGACTACGACCCGGGTCCAGACGCCGAGATCGACATTTTCGGCGTGGTCACCAACGCGGTGCGGCGCTTCCGGCGATGACGCGGTCGTTCGCCCTGATCGACGGCAACAGCTTCTACTGCTCCTGCGAGCGCGTATTCGATCCGAAGCTTCGACGCCGGCCGGTGATCGTGCTGTCGAACAACGACGGCTGCGCGGTCGCCAGGACGGCTGAGGCAAAGGCGCTCGGGATCAAGATGGGCGCGCCGATGTTCCAGATCCGCGACCTGTGCAGGCGCGAGGGCGTCGTCGTCTTCTCGTCGAATTATTCCCTTTACGGCGACATGAGCCGCCGGATGAACACCGTCTATGAGCGGTTCGCCCCCGATATCGAGATCTACTCGATCGACGAGAGCTTCCTCGACCTGACCCCGGTTGCACTGGAGCACCGCGAGGAGTTGGGCCGCGATCTGAGGTCCACGGTTTCAAAATGGACCGGTATCCCGACTTGCGTCGGCATCGGCCCCACGAAGACACTGGCAAAGCTCGCGAACAAGATCGCGAAGTCCACATCTCAGCTCGGCGGCATCTGCGACCTGACGAGCGAGGCGGTCCGCCGGGAGTGGCTGCCGCTGATGCCGCTAGAGGACGTCTGGGGCATTGGCCGTGCCAGCCAGGCCAAGCTGACCGCCTTCGGCTGCAAGACGGCCGCCGATGTCGCTGCTCTCGATCCCAAGCTCGCTCGCCAGACGCTCACCGTCGTCGGCGAGCGAATCATCCAGGAGCTGCGCGGCCAGCCCTGCATCAACCTCGATACAGTCGCCCCCACTCGAAAGGGTTGTGCCGTCACGAGGTCATTCTCCGGCCGGGTCGAAAGCCTCGAGGTGATGGAGGAGGCCATCGCTACCCATGCTACCCGTCTTGGCGAGAAGCTCCGCCATCATGAGCTGGCGACGGATCACGTTACGGTCTTTTTCCACACCTCTCCATTCGACAACGGCCCTGCCCGTTCAGTCTCGACAACGGTCGACTTCCCCGAGGCGAGCAACGACACCCTCGTCCTGGTCCGTGCAGCCAAGTGGGGAGCGCGACGGATCTGGAAGCCGGGTTACCGCTACGCCAAGGCCGGCTTGATGACGGTCGACCTGGTGGCGCCGGAGATGTCCCAGCGAGCCCTGATCGGCGCCCTCGATCGCGAAAAGAGCGGCCGGCTGATGGAGGCCTTGGACGCGTGCAACAAGATGTACGGTCGTGGCGTTGTTTTTCCTGCAGCCGCTGGCATCGGTCGGCAGCAGAAGGCGTGGGTCACGAAATTCGAGATGCGTTCGCCGCGTTACACGACGCGGCTCGACGAGGTTCCGGTTGTAGGGAGAGCGTGATGCCAGGCTTCAGACATCAGGTCGAAATGAAACTGGATGCCGCCGCTGCGCCGGAACGCCTGCGCAGGATCGAGAGCTGGTGTGGAGACTGGCAAATCGGCTTTCGCGTTCTCGACCGCTTTCCCGGTTCGGAGACGATCCGCATCGCATTCGAGGACCGAGGCCTGGCGCGTGCGTTCATCGGCCATTTCGGCGGAGTGCTCGTCGACGAGAATGAACTCGAAAGCGCCATAGCCGACGACTTCACAGCCGAGGACGCTTACGATCGCCTCGCCCGCGAGTATCCGGATTGAGCGACCGGCGCGATCATCCGACAACAGCGGACAGCAGGTATTTCATGGTCGCCGGCAGGTTGTGGCGGTCAACAAATCCGACCCTTTCGGCTGCGCGCCGTCATGAGCTTGTCGCCGATCTCATGGATGCTCGTCGCGCGGTGAAGGACGCCAAACGTAGAAATGGCGAATTCCATGTCGCCCGCGCCGCCGTCGAAGCAGCCAAGGTTGCGCTTGGTGAGCGGGGCCCTGTCTGGTGGGACGACGGCGCTCCGGACTTCAATCGGCACTTGGCCAAGAACACGCCTTACGCAGCCTGGGCTTCGCGATTGAACAAGTCCGCTAGGGAGGACTAAACTATGCGACTTCGTCCTGAGCGGCGGGAGGGCAGCATGCAGAAATTCGGCATCGCTGTGACCAACATTGTCGGCACCGCGGGGTCATTCGCGATCGACCTTCCACTCGAACCGTTCACGCTTAACGAGCGCCTGTTCGACATCGGGATATGGCTGAGTGACCACGAGATTTCGCATCAAGCTCGCATAATGATGCAGCCCGAGCACCAACGCATTCGCGTGAGTTTTCCCGACGCCAAAGACGCCATGGCCTTCAGCAAGCACTTTGGCACGCGCTTGAACTAGGCTCTTGCCGAGCGAGAGAAATCCCGGACATCAATCCGCGGCTGTAAAGCTGTACCGGTAGGGTCGTGCAGAGATCGAGTGGATCCCTCAGGAAGGCCGGTTACTGTTCAGGATCAGGATCTTGTGCCTGGGCATGAACCCGAGCGATTTCGATCGCACGCTCTCCGACGATCTTTGCCTCGACTTCGTCGCCTTCCCTAAGCGACAGCGCCTCAACAATAGCTTTCGGAAGCGAGATGAGCAGGCCATCCTCAGATGCAGCGACCCGCGCATTTACTGCAATGGGTGTGCCCGGCTCGGTCAGACGCGCTAATGCGAAGCGCCGCACCGCCTCCGTGAACTCACGATATTCGGCCTCTTTGAAGATCTGAACGCAACGGCTCTCGACGAAGCATGCGAAGAACGTCCGTCGAATGGCCTCAGTCGTCCAAAACTCAATATGCCCATCGAACGCAACCTCCTCGCCCTTGCTCGCTTGATCGGCCTCATCACGGACATCTCTCTCTGTGAAACTCTCTTCCTGTCCGTGGTCGATGGGCGAGGACCATGGATCGCGAACCAGCCGTCCATCCGCCGTGATCGTGTAGCGCTCCCCGAAGACCGCAACGAACGCTCGCGTGTGAAACACCGTGTCAGGCCCCAGATCGGAGGCATGCATCGGCATCTCGCACCGAATTTCGTCGTAGCCGCTCATTTCAGTGCTCCATCGACCTTAATGACACAGCGCGGATCGAAGCCTCTGTTCTCGCGATCCCGATGGAGGTTTGGATAACCGGCCTGATTTGCAAATATGCGCGTTTTGCCAACACGGTAATCATGCGATCCGTGATCATGGCCGTGGATCCAAAGCTCAGGCTGATAGTGTTCAATCAGCGCGCTGAGGTCCGAAACGAATGCCGGCGAAAGGGAGCTTCCCTGGTGCCTCGGCTGGACCGATTGCGGGTGTGGCGCATGATGCGTCACCACGACGGTCGGCCCATCATGCCGCGTTGCTAGTTCGCTGCGAATGAAGGCGAGGTCGAGCCGGTGCTCGGCTGCCGCATGCCAAGGCATGAATCGGCTGTAGTGGCCGCTGTCCTCGCGGTATCGGATGAGGCGGTGGTCATTCAGTTCTTGGCCGGCCATGATCATCGAGGGCTTTGGGGTCCCAAGCAGTCGATAGTCGGTCCAAAGCGTGCAACCGATAAAGCGGACGCGATCGATTATGACAGTGCGTCGGTGCAGAAAATCGATACCGGCGTTTTCGGCTGGCGCAACCGCCTTAGCCAAGTTGCTCTTAATCTCGCTATTGTAAAATTCGTGGTTGCCAGCGACGTAGACGATTGGGCGGCCTCTGAGCGGTCCTTCCTCCCGTTGGCGCACCATCCAGTTGATTGCGTCAACGATGGGCTCGTGGATGTCACCTGCAAACACAGCGACGTCGAACTCCGGCATGGACGTCGGAAATTCGAAGGGGCCGAATTCCAGATGAAGGTCCGAGATCACGAGCAGACGCATTCGCAAACCCGCTCGAGTAGCTGATGAATCTCAGGCGGCTGCACTTCCTCAGCGGATATCCGGGGCTCTTCACGTCCGTTCACAGCGGCTTCGAACGCGTCGATTGTGATGGCGTGCATGCCGACGGACTTCGGCCCCAGGATATCTGCCTCTGGGGTGTCACCGATGAACAAGATCTGCTCGGCACGAAGGCCGAATTCCTCGCAAACGCAACGAAAGATTTCTGGCTGTGGCTTGATGAAGCCGACCTCAAACGAAAGGACGAGCGCGTCAGGAATGCCTGGGAGGATAGCTAGCAGCGGCTCTGCATAAGGCTGGGCCAGATTCGAGCAGACTCCGATGCGCAAGTCCGCCCGTCGGAGCGCTGCCCAAAACACCGCCATTCCGGGGCGCAGCTGGATAGAAGCACGCTCGGCATCAAGATCGAGTTCCAGTTCCCGCAAACGCGCCTCGCCGATCACTATGGCGAGTTCTTTGGCAACCTCTCGAAGGCTCAAGGGGCGGGTCAGAACGTCGACCGCACGGTGATCCGTTCCCTTTTCGTTCATCAGCTTTCGGAATGGACGGCGCTTATCGACGATTTCTACAAGCGTCCCGAACGCATCGAAACAGATTGCCCGGATTTCCGACATCAGGACCCGTCACTCCCACTTCAAGTTATCGTCGGTGTAGGGAGTGAAATCGCGATCGACGTCATTTGGACCGGGGCCGCCCTGAGTGAGGCCCATGAGATACCGACGAACGTTCATGATGTCCTCGACGCTACCCTCCTTCATGAGGCTCAAGGGCGTCTGGCCTTGATACGGTTGTCCCGTGATTGGACCACGGAGCCAGAGTGGTTCGTCCTCGGAGGTGTAAAGATATCCTGCAGCCTCGGCCGCTCCGACGACGGCAGTAATGCGTTCCCCTGTATCGCTGCTCATGACCAACGCCTCATTGGTCTGATTGATCGCGATCCAGCGTCTCAACTGCTCAACGGAACCGCACCGGAGAATGCGAACCTGATCATCCTCCAACAGTCGCCAACGATCGGCCACCCGCAAAAAATCTCCAAGGCTCGGGCGGCGTATGCGTCGCCACTCCTCAAGGCTGCGTGGCGCGCGCATGATCAACATTCCCCTCTGTTGGCGGACCACCAGTTGACACCCCGGGTCATCGGTCGCCTCCGCGAGATCTCGCGAAGGCTGTCAAGCGAGTGCTGTAAGTCCGCCGCGGCCGCCGATTGGGGATCATACTGTCAAGGTCGACGCAATTTTCAGACTGAAGAACGCGTTCCTCGAGCTTGACGATCTGCTGGCGAAGCGCAGCGATCTGCCAGTTTTCAACGGCGGATAACGTTGTCGCGTTCTGCTGGGAATAGCGAAGCCAGTCGCCCCCAATCCAATGGAATAAGAAAGCTTGGATCGAAGGCTTGCACGCCACAACCGTCCTCGTCGCGGTCCTATTGGTACGTGAATTGCCGCGGATGACCTCTGGCCTTAATCCGTGGAGGTCGCACCAGCGCTGAAAGCCATGCAGCCAGCGTTCGCGATCAGGGCGGGTCCCTGTCGCGCTAACAAGCAGTTCAAAACTAGCTACTCCAGGATCCATTCGGTCGATTGAGAATTCGAATTCCAAACCTGCAAATCCCATGAGCTTCTGTCGTTGATCGTCCACTGCAGCCGCCACCGAGAAGTTACCGGAAAGGTGATTTAGATACTATAATACCTAGCAACGCAAAACGCCCTCGGCTTCGGTCAGGGCATGGACGTGCGTCAGATACTGGGAAAAAACGTGCGCGTGCTCCGCACGACGGCGAAGCTTTCGCAAGAGGAGTTAGCTGTCCGTATGGGGGTGGAGCAAACTTACGTGAGTGGGATTGAGCGCGGAATGCGAAATCCCACCATAACCACTCTCAGCCGCGCGGCGATGGCGCTGAATGCGAAAGTGGCGGATCTCCTCAAGGAGTAATTGCCGCCCTCAAAAAATAGCCCTAGCAGCCAATTCGCGCCCTTTGAGCACTGGCTTGCGCGTGTGGCAGACTCTCCCCAAAGAACGCGACGCTCCCCCTAGCAGCTGAATTCGCAAGACGGTGCGTGCCTAACGATGCCCCTGCCTGCAACTAGCCTGTTGGCTCCGACGGCAGGAAGTCATTTGATTTCCCCCAACAGCTTGCGGATGGCCGTAGCATAGCCGGGATCAAAGATCGTCCGCCCCTTCTCGTTGATGATTTCCCCCAGATCGATTTCTTGCCAACCCCGGCTTTCCAAGAAGTCGCGGGAGGTGGACCTTCGCAGCGCGAGTCTTTCTGATTCCGTCAACTGGGCTCCAGCTGGCTGAAGCATCAAGGGGTCTGCCCTGGGAGTGGAGACGACGTTTCCGCCCAATGGACGGCGGTCCACGATCAAGTGGGTGTTGGCCTTCAATGTGTTGAGCTGCGCCTTGAGCTTGTCCCGCTCGACGATGATCGCTTGCATCAGAGACCGGATAGCCGGATCCTGAATCCGCATTAAGTAGTCATTACTAGCAAGCACCTTGGCCTGCTTCGGCACGGGCGGACCGACATAAGCTTGCCATGCATCGATGAGGGCCCTGTAGTCGGTAGATTGCGCATTGTACAGGGCCCGGCCCTTCAGGATTCCATCCGCTTCACAGTGCTTACCGATCGCTGCGATCGAGAAATCCCGCGAGCCGACTTGGTGCTGTCGGCGGCAGATTTCATTTATGGCGGTCAAATTGCGCAGCCGTTGCGAGCGACCGCCTTTTGCCAGCAGCGAATCCAACACCTCATCGGGATGGATCGAGGTTTGCGGGATCATCGGCCAATTCCGACCAAAGTGATACCCGCACCTGGAGCTGAAGAGAGGCCCGTCCCAGTCGGCAGCAATCCAGTGAGGTCAACCCCCAAATATTGGCTGAGGCGCTCTCCAGCGTCCATGATCTCGATCACACGGCGCTCCCCGAGGGCAGGGTTTCCGGGGTCCATTTGTTTGGCAAGTCGGCGCATAAAGGCGTTGCCCGCGCGCAACTGTTCCTCCTCCGAGAGCTGCATGAAAATGGGCGGAAGCTCGTCACGGTAGAGAGCAGCATCAAGGAGTTGGCCGCGTCGGATAACAGCCTTGCCGGGTTCCAAGTCAGGATAAATCTCGGCATCTTGGCACACCAGCGACAGCTGTAGGAGTTCCGACTCAGTTTCCTCAAAGACGATTTGCACTTCAAGTGCTGTCCCCGCTGCCACCAGGGTAGTTCCATTGCCCATCGGCTTATCGAGAGCGGCCTTGCAGCGCTCGATAAGCCGCCAGCAAGCGACTAAGTCTTCGGCCAAATCGCTGAAGCGCTTCATGGCGGTTTCCCAAATACGCTCGGCTTGGCGCACAGCACCTTGCTCGGCGAAGGGACGACCCTCAGCTTCTACCGCGGCCTTCTCGCGCTTGAGTTTCTGCAATTTGGTTTCATGTGAAAGGCAAGCATTGCGTGCCTCGTCGAAGTGAAACGCGAGGTTATTGAAATGAGCAGCCAGGGCCGGCAGATGATGCGGCTCGGTGACAAACCAGCGACAGCGAACGCAGTTGCGGCTTCCGCCCGGCACAGGGCCGTGCCTAGGGTTCAGGCCACCGTTGCCGGCCATCATTTCCCCGCCATTGAAACAGCCGCCAATGGCGCGATTTCCCTCTAATTCGCTGGTATTTCCACCGACGAGGCAAAGACCGTGGTGCATGGCCATCCAACCCGCAGGATTACGGTTTGCCGGATGTTCCGGGACAACCGCTGCAAGGCTCGATGAGCTGTTGCAAATTGCCTCCTGGAGCATCGTTTCATACTCAGTATCGAGCAGGAAGTTATGGATGCTCGCGTCTTTGCGTGCTTCAAGCCGCTCCGCCGCCCCGGCCAAGGCATCGCGGATATAAGTCGCTCCCACTTTGGTGTAATAGAGAGTCATAAGGAGCCTGCTGTGCCCAACGAGCTTCTGTAAAACAGGGAACGGGACCTGGCCTTCAAGCGCCAGCGCCGTCACCAGCGAAACGCGTAGACTGTGCAGAGGGTAGTAAGTGGTCTTGCCGAGATTGTTCTTTTCGGCCGGTGGCACGAGCCGAATGGGCGATCCACTGGAATGAGTTTCGCCCCGAGCAGCAAAGCGGCTCTCCAGTGCCTTCAGCAGTTCGAACCAGGGTCCAGAGAGGGTGCCTTCGCCAACGGGCAGGTGATGTTCGCCCGAGGATCCTTCGGCTAAACGAAACAGGAAGCAGGTATCAGGATACCCCGCTAGTTGTATCGCGCTCTTAGCTGTTATGTGACGCCCGTCTAAATCCGTCCAGGACGTACGATGGGGGATTGGATTGTACTTGCTCTGCCAGTTGCGCAGCTTCTCGAGCCAATAAAAGACATCGAGATGCACCGGACCGCCTTCGATCCAAGGTAGGACGTAGCCCTTCTCAGCACCCGAGCGGTTGATGTCGGCGGTCTTGTTTGTGTTAATGTATAGTACCGTTGAGACTTCATCACCGTCACTGATTGGCCGGCTGCGGCGAAAGACGCCCTGTTGCAGAGGCTGGCGCTCGCTCCCGTGCATGAGATGCTGAGTATGCGGATGAGTGTTGAGCTGCCAGCCACCAGATTGCCCCTTGTCTGTTGAATCATAGCGCCAAGTGTCAGCCTCACCCGAATCCAGCATTCGTACCTGATAGGTGCGGAGTGGCAGGAGGAGTTTGACGAGCAGGCAAACCCAGCGCACCGGGCTCCACATTTCCAGCACATCCCCATCGCGGTGATTGGGCCGCGGTCGAACGCGCCAGACACAATCTGGGTCATTTCGATCGATTCGGTCGGCGGTGATCTCGAACCAGTCTGGAGCTGTTCGCCCGCGAGTTCCGATTTCCGCACCAAGAGACGTCTGCGCCCATGTCCAATTCCGAAAGTGAGGCCCCTCGGCGAGCATCTGCCGCAGTTCGTCGATGTAACCGTAGGGCAGCGGAGAAAATACACTTTCATCGCGCCGCGGAAAGCGATCTCTAGAGCGTCGAGGGACGGGGTTGTGAAAAATAGGCAAAATACACGGCTGCCCGAAATCATCAATCTCGCTGTATTCGCGGAGTAGAACAAAATTCAAGAAATCGCTGATATGATTATTATACATAATTCCATGCCTCGAATCCGGGCAAGATGTCGCGAAGAAATCAGGTAACCGCTCGCTTCTCGCAAATAATACGCTGGGATCGGTCGGTAGATTTTGACCAATTAGGTACATTTTAAAGAAGCTGACCAGAGCTTGGAGGCGGTTCTCAAGTCCTCGAGACTCGCCTTTGAGCCAGTCAACGGCAAAGGAGCGCCAAACACTCAGATGGGGATACTCGCGCCCTACCCAGTCCAGCTCCAGATCACTGCTCCGCTTTTTACCTATTTTCTTATGACTAAAGGTAAGCGACTTTATTGGGCGGCTCTGGATCATGCCTTCACTTCGTCCTTCCTCCGAACGCTCTGGCCCCCGTTCAACAGCAGTGGCGAGGCTGACGAGCTTGTCGTTGCACTCAAGCGCTGGGCTGCGGCTAATAGTTCAGTCCGCAACTCTCGCGTGGTGGGCTGGGTGTAGATTTCCTGACTCTCGAGTGAGGCGTGGTGCATGAAACGACGGATAAGTGCCTTTTCGAGTCCGGCCTTGCGCAGGCGCTGCCCGTACGCATGCCGGTGCCCATGCGGCGTGGTGCCGAGCCACTTGCTGACCCGTAACCCGATGCGCTCGCAAGCTGCGGCATGAGCTTTGTTATATTGGCTCAGGCAATACATCCCTCCGAGCGGTGCGCGTCGCAGGTTAACGAAGGCGAAAGGATGGGGCCGGTCGAGGCACGCAACGGCCTCAAGATACTTGTACCACCACTGTAGGAAGAGTTCGCCGTATTCGGGCAGGAACCAGTAGGCCTGCTTATAGTATGGACCGTCGTGTATGCCCCCTTTCCAACCCGCAGCCCGACTGTCGAGAAATTGCGTCCGCGGCACGAGGCCGAACTTTTCACGCAGATATGCGGCGCGGTTGCCCTCGCGCGGCCTACCAAGTTCATCGCACCAGTCGGCTGGCGCCATGCCTTCGAAGGGATGATGGATCAACACCATCGCTTGGCTGGTATTGGCGGGATCGGGAAAGACATCTCCCACGTAGAGATGGAAGGGCTCAGACTCCCGAAAGCCGGCTCCATGCAACAGCAGGGTAATCAAAATGTTGCGATAATCCGGCCGTGAGCCTGCCCTAAAGCCCCTCGTGAGCAAATCCATGAAGTACTCTTCGGGGAAGGCTGGTGGTTCTCCTTGGGCGACTTTAGGGACCCGTGCAGCGCGAACCCGGCGCCCTGCCTTCTTTGGTGTAGAGTTCGCAGGCCAAATGTGGCCCAGGAAAGCACGGTCGCGGCGAAACTGATAGGCAGCTTCGTCGCAGAGGCGATCATAGAGCCCACCCGAATAGCGAGGATTGACGGTCGCCACGCCGGGTCGCATCTCACTGAGCCAATCAAAGAAGTCCGTGAGATGGGTAATTATATGGCTAGCATCCACTGCCGACCGCGCGCGCCAGGCTAGCCCACTAGGATCCAAGCCGGTTTGGCGATCGAAGGTGCCTGTGTATAGGCGCTGCGCGAAGTTCTGGAACAAATGATAGCTGTCCCGCTGAAGCGGGTTGATCTGAATGTACTCAAGAAACATGCGCATCGAGCGCGCGACCTTAGCCATCCAGGCAAGACTGCGGTCGTGGCTGCGAGCCAGAAAATAGTCCAGCAACGGCTCGAGCACTCCAGCAGGCGTCATGAGGCCCGGAATCTCGGTGTAGGCACCGGACTCGTCGGTGAAGACGCGCGCCTTCACGGTCACAAACATTGGAGCGTCCTTTCTAGCAAGTCGGCGAAGCGACCCGCCGCAGCGACAGCCATCACGATGGTGGGTCTTTCAAGCATCACACTTCAACCTGCCACGATCCAATTCCCATCTGAAGGCGCAGCCGCCCCGGCCGAGCAACCCTGACCAGCTCAGCCGGGGCAACTGCTCGCGTCAGCCAAACACAACTCGTGCTCCTCCTACTTTTCCTCGAATCATAGTATGCACATTTATGATTAAGCTTCTCGCCAAGCTCTGCAAGAAAAAGCCCCTCTGAGAGGGGCTTTGTTAGATTTTTGGCCCTGAGCCCACCAACTATGTATCAAAGGTTGGGTGGAATAACTTGCGCCGGGCTTTCGCGTTGATCTCGACCGAGAAGATCTCAGTCGATGTTGCCGATCTCAGCGCGCGCGCGAACGCACCTGGAAGACGTCGAAGGTCAGTTCCGCGACCTGCCACCAGAGATACTGGTCCGAGCGGAAAGCGGTCATCGTATCGATGGCCTTCTTGAAGTCCGGGTTCTTGGCCGAGATCTCGGCGTAGAGTTCGTTCGTGGCCTTGAGGCTGGCTTCGAGGATCTCCTGCGAGAACGGGCGCAGCTGTGTGCCGGCACCGACCAGGCGCTTCAGCGCCGGCGGGTTCACGACATCATAACGCGCGCCCATCTGCGTGTTGGCATAGGTGCAGGCGGCGGTCAGGGCTGCCTGGTAGGCCTTGGGAAGGGCGTTCCACTTCTCCAGGTTGACGAAGGCATGGACCGTCGGCCCGCCTTCCCAGAAGCCCGGATAGTAGTAGTACGGCGCGACCTTGGAGAAGCCGAGCTTCTCGTCGTCATAGGGGCCGACCCACTCGGCGCCGTCGATCGTGCCCTTTTCCAGCGCCGGATAGATGTCGCCACCGGCGAGCTGCTGCGGCACGACGCCGAGCTTGGCCAGAACCTGGCCGGCGATACCGCCGATGCGCATCTTCAGGCCCTGAAGATCGGCAACGGTCTTGAATTCCTTGCGGAACCAGCCGCCCATCTGCGCGCCGGTATTGCCGCAGGGCAGGCCGTAGATGTTGAACTTCTTGAAGAACTCGTTGAACAGCTCATTGCCGCCGTTCTGATAGAGCCAGGCATTCTGCATGCGGGCGTTGAGACCAAACGGCACCGATGCGGGAATCGCGAAGGTCGGATCCTTGCCGACATAGTAATAAGAGACGGTGTGCGCCATCTCGATCGTGCCGTTGGTGACGGCATCCGCCGCCTGCAGGCCGGGAACGATTTCGCCCGCCGCGAAGACCTGGATCTGGAAATTGCCGTCGGTCAGTTCGGAGACCATCTTGGCCATGATCTCGGCGCCGGCATAGATCGTGTCGAGAGACTTCGGGAAGCTCGACGCCAGGCGCCATTTCACTTCCGGTTTCGACTGCGCAACGGCCGGCATGGCGACAGCGGAGGCCGCAGCGCCAGCAGTGGCGGCCTGAATAAATTGACGACGCTTCATTATGGACATCTCCTCGGATTTCGACTTTGCGATGCGCAGGCGGGTTCGGTCCCGTTACGGCGAAGTTTCAAGGATCATTCTGGCTAGGAATGCAGTCGATCTTGCGGGCATGTTTGGTTGATCCAAACTTTCATTCCTGCCGCCGATCCGCGCCTGCACAAGATTTGCGCAGCTCTCCCCAAACATCGCATCACCGTCAACCAACCCAGACGCCTCGACAATTGCGCTCAAGGCATGGCACGGCTGCACACGAAGCGCATGGTACTTTCGCGGGGCCCGGTCAACCTCCGATCGCGCAATGCAGACAAATTGATGAGAGACGCGACATGGATCAGGACAAACTCGCCAGGCTGAGAGCCCGCTATGCCGGCGCGAGCGGGGGCGACATCCACGACCCGCGCTTCGCCAAGGTCGCTGCCGACCAGTTCAAGGGCGACCGTCGGAAATGGCCCTTCTCCGACGTTGCGACCTTCATCAGCGCGCCCTACCAGCCCGATGCACTGAGCAAGCCCGATCTCGGCGGGCTCGACGTCGCGATCATTGGCCTGCCGATGGATCTCGGCGTCACGAACCGTGCCGGCACGCGGCTGGGGCCGCGCGCGGTCCGGGCCGTCGAGCGCATGGGGCCGATGGATCACGTCACCGGCATGGCGCCCTTCGGCCAGCTCAAGGTTGCCGATATCGGCGACGTGCCCTTCCGCTCGCGCTATTCGCTCGAGAGTTGCCACGAGGATATCGAAGCGACTTTCAAGACGATCGTGAAGGCCGGCGTCTCGACGCTTGCGGTCGGTGGCGACCATTCGATCACCTATCCGATCCTCAAGGCCGTCGGCGAGAAGCGCCCGGTCGGCATGGTTCATATCGACGCGCATTGCGACACGTCCGGGCCCTATGAAGGCTCGAAATTCCATCATGGCGGGCCATTCCGGCAGGCCGTACTCGATGGTGTGCTCGATCCCGAGCGCGTCATCCAGATCGGCATCCGCGGCGGCGCCGAGTATCTCTGGGAGTTCTCCTACGAGTCCGGCATGACCGTGATCCATGCCGATGAGGTCGACCGCATGGGGCTCGATGCGGTGATCGCAAAGGCGCTTGCCGTGATCGGCGACGGGCCGACCTATGTCTCCTTCGATGTCGATTCGCTCGACCCGGCCTTCGCGCCCGGCACCGGCACGCCCGAGGTCGGCGGCCTGACGCCGCGCGAGGCCCTTGCGATCCTGCGCGGCCTCAAGGGCCGCGATATCGTCGCGGCTGACGTGGTTGAAGTCGCGCCGCAATATGACGCGACCTCGAATACGGCCCAATGCGCGGCGCAGGTCCTGTTCGCCGAACTCTGCCTGATCGCCGAGGCGCGCGCTGCCGGCAAGGGCAGGCCGTGAAACGCAAGGCCGTCCAGCTCGACGCGATCGACCGCAGGATCGTCACGATCCTGCGCGCGGAGGGCCGCATCACCAATCAGGCGCTCTCGGAGCGGGTCGGCTTGTCCGCCCGCCCCTGCCTCGAGCGCGTGCGCAAGCTCGAAGCCTCGGGGCTGATCCTCGGCTATGGCGCGAGGCTGTCGCCGGAGATCGCGGGCCACGCCATCGTCGCCTTCGCGCAGATCTCGCTGCGCGACCACTCGGTCGGGCGGCGCGAACGGGTCGAGAAGGTCTTGAGGGCCTGTCCGGACGTGGTCGAGGTGCAGGTGGTCAGCGGCGAGGCGGATTATCTTGCCCGCATCGTCGCGGATTCACTGGCGGAGTATGAGGAACTGACGGGGACCTGGCTGGCCGATGCGCAGCTCGGCGTGGCCAAGATTGCCACCACCTTCGCACTGAAGGCGCTGAAGGACTTCGACGGATACCCCCTGGCGGAGCAGTAAGCAGCGCAGCGGGCGCCATGCCCTGAATTCATGGCGCCCTGCCCTACGCGCGATTGAGCCCTTGGGCTCTTGCGTCGAACGCATGTCGGAGACAATATATTGCAGCGCAGCGTGAACATCGCGCCGCAGCATCGCGCCTTCATCACCCGGACGAATTCCATGACCTCCTCCAGCACGGGAGCGGCTGTCGCGCGCCCAGCAGGATCGCTTGCCGCGCCGGCTCAACGCACCAGCCTCGTTCTGTTCGCATTGGCGATGGGTGGCTTCGCCATCGGGACGGCCGAATTCGCGGTCATGAGCCTGCTGCCCTATTTCTCAGTCGGCCTCGGCGTCGACGGGCCGACCGCCGGGCACGTGATCAGCGCCTATGCGCTCGGCGTCGTTGCCGGCGCCCCCGTCATCGCAGTGCTCGCGGCAAAACTCTCGCGGCGGACGCTGCTGATCGGGCTGATGGCGGCCTTCGCCATCACCAACGGCTTGAGCGCGCTTGCTCCCACCTATGGCTGGATGCTCGTCTTCCGCTTTCTCAGCGGCCTGCCGCACGGCGCCTATTTCGGCGTCGCAGCCCTGGTCGCCGCCTCGCTGGTGCCGAAGAACCGGCGTTCGCAGGCGGTCGCCCGCGTCATGCTGGGGCTGACGATCTCCACCATTCTCGGCGTGCCCCTCGCCAACTGGCTGGGCCTCGCGCTCGGCTGGCGCTGGGGCTTTGGCGTCGTTGCGGCCCTGGCCCTCCTCACCGTCATTCTGGTCGCGGCGTTCGCACCGAAGGACAGGCCGCAGCCCGGGGCGAGCCCGCTGCGCGAACTCGGCGCGCTTCGGCACAGGCAAGTCTGGCTGACGCTGGCGATCGGCGCGATCGGCTTCGGCGGCATGTTCGCGGTCTACACCTATGTCGCCTCGACACTGATGGAGGTCACGCATGTCGCGCCGGGCATGGTGCCGGTCGTGCTCGCCATCTTCGGGCTCGGCATGACCGTTGGCACGATCGTCAGTGCCTGGGCGGCGGACCGGGCCCTGATGCCGTCGGTCGGTGGCATCCTGCTCTGGAGCGCGGCCTCGCTCGCCCTGTTTCCGCTCGCCGCCGGCAATATCTGGACCGTCTCGATCGTGGTCTTCATGATCGGCTGTGGCGGCGGCCTTGGCACGCCTCTGCAAACCCGGTTGATGGATGTCGCGGAGGACGCGCAAACCCTCGCTGCCGCGTTGAACCACAGCGCCTTCAACCTCGCCAATGCGCTCGGCCCCCTGCTCGCCGGCATGGCGATTGCCTCCGGCTATGGCTGGACCTCGACGGGCTGGGTCGGCAGCGCGCTCGCGCTCGGTGGCTTCGCGATCTGGCTGCTGACGCTGTGGGACATGCAGGCCAGCGAGGCAGGCAGGGCAGCGCTCGCCCCGGGCGAATAGCGTCTCCAATAAGCCCCTGCCAAGCGTCCCGTCAGCGGGACGCTGGCGCTGCGATCAGACTCATGGCCGCAGGAATGGCCGCCCGCCCCTCGTCGAGGCGGTCGGTCAGGACATAGTACCAGTTGAAGCCGATATAGAGCGCGAGCCGCGTCTCGATCTCGCTTTCGGCAATCTCGCCTCGCCCGGCCGCAGCGGTGAAGAGCTTGCTCAGGTGGAGTGTCCGCTTCGGCAGGAATTTCAGGCG
The DNA here is from genome assembly GCF_056396065.1 of Allobosea sp. 05T433. Taxonomy (NCBI): domain Bacteria; kingdom Pseudomonadati; phylum Pseudomonadota; class Alphaproteobacteria; order Hyphomicrobiales; family Alloboseaceae; genus Allobosea; species Allobosea sp. 05T433. Next base: position 150,041 of record NZ_JBFTKS010000005.1, read on the forward strand.
CAGGGCGTCGAGAGCGGCGCTGTTCGATTGGGCTTCGGCGATGAGGGCGCGAAAGGTCCGGCCTGATGGCGTTGCCGACCAGAAGTCCCAGAGCCCCTCGGTATAGGCGACCAGGTCCCCCGTCAGGTCCCCCGTCATCGGCTGCGTCAGCATAGACGCCTTCTCGGCGTCATAGACGTCCATGAGCAGATCGGCGCGCGTCTTCCACCACCGATAGATCGTCGGCTTGCCGGCACCCGCGCGCCGGGAGACGGCGTCGATCGAGAAACCCGCATAGCCCCCTTCAGCCAGCACGGCGCGGGCCGCGGCGAGAATCGCAGCCTCAGAGGCCGGACTGCGCTTGGCCCCAATCGAGGCGCGCCGTGGCGTGGGCTGATCGATCCCGCTCATGAGTGACGACGCGACTCCTTTATGTCATCCGCCTCTTGCATAACGAAACGGGCTGTGCATATCAATATATCGAAACGGTACGTTTCGTTTTGGAGAAGAGCATGTCTCAATCGTCATCACTCCCCGGCATCCTCGCCAGGCTTCGCTTCCTGGGCACGCTCATGGTCGGCGCCTATCTTCTCATCAACGCCCTGCTGAGCCTGCTTGCTCCCCTGACGGCCGGCTGGTCGACCTGGTCGGTCACCGCGCTGGCCGTGCCGCCCATGGTGCTCGGCATGGTCTATCTCGTCATACCGATCGCGCGTCGCGGCACGGCCTAGCCACGTCCATGCGGCGCTGGCGTGTCCGATTCTGTCGCTCACTCGACAGAATCGGCCGCCGATGGAGCTGATTCCAACACGAACCGGTCGTCTCGGCAGATTTACCCTCGCTGGAACGAGGGAGAACGACCATGGATGCAATCGCGCTCGAGCAGCAGGTCTGTGCCGCCAACTACGCGCCACTGCCGATCATGCTCTCACATGGCGAGGGTGTCTGGCTGACCGATACCTCCGGGGTGAAACGGCTCGACATGATGAGCGGCTATTCGGCCGTCAGCCTGGGCCACGGTCACCCGCGTATTCTCAAGGTCCTGAGCGAACAGGCGCGCAAGCTCGCGGTGACGAGCCGGGCCTTCCACTGCGAACCTCTCGGCCCCTTCCTCGAGAAGCTCTGCGCCGTATCGGGCCAGGACATGGCGCTGCCGATGAACACCGGCGCCGAGGCGGTCGAAACCGCCATCAAGGCGGCACGGCGCTGGGGCTACCGGGTCAAGGATATCGCCAGGGATCAGGCCGAGATCATCGTCGCCGCGGGTAATTTCCACGGGCGTACCACGACGATCGTCGGCTTCTCCTCCGAGAACAGCTATCGCGACGGTTTCGGCCCCTTCGCACCGGGCTTCGTGACGGTGCCCTTCGGTGATTCAGCGGCCGTCGAGGCGGCGATCACCCCCCGCACCGCCGCCATCATGATCGAGCCGATCCAGGGAGAGGCGGGCATCGTCATGCCGCCTGCGGGCTATCTCAAGCGGTTGCGCGAACTCTGCGACCGCCACAACGTCCTGCTGATCCTCGACGAGATCCAGTCCGGGCTCGGACGCACCGGGCGCTGGTTCGCGCATCAGCATGAGGGCATCCGAGCGGACGGCCTGATCGTCGGCAAGGCGCTTGGCGGCGGTGTCTATCCCGTCTCGGCCTTCCTTGCCTCTCGGGATGTCATGCGCCTGTTCGAGCCCGGCTCGCATGGCTCGACCTTCGGCGGCAACGCGCTCGCCGCCGCGATCGGGCTGGAGTCGCTCAAGATCATCGAGGAAGAGCGGCTGGTGCAGCGCTCCGCCGAACAGGGCGCTCACATGAAGCAGCGCCTTGCCGCGATGACCCGCGGTATCGCGCGGGACGTCCGGGGAGCCGGTCTGTGGATCGGCGTCGATATCGATCCGGCAGTGGGTTCCGCCAAGGCGCTCGTCAAGGCACTGGCCAGCGCCGGCGTGCTGACCAAGGAAACGCACGAGACGGTCATCCGATTCGCCCCGCCGCTGACGATCAGCCGGGCGGAACTGGACTGGGGACTCGACCGCTGCGAGGCAGTCTTTGCCGCGTTTGGCGGACAGCGCAGGGCCAGCGCAGCCTGAGCACGGTGTCGAAGCGCGCAGGCACAATCCGCGCGGAATCAGACAGGGGCATAAACAATCAATAAAATCAATGATTTGCGCTGCCTCCCCTTTAAGCGGCTTCGCTCAGAAAAGCTGCATGCCCCCACTTGCGGGCAGGGCACAGGATCGCACAATCTGTAAGCACAAGCCGGACACGGGAACTCGAAACGCCCGGCCGGTCAAACCTGTGGGAGGTACCATGAAAGGTTTCGTTCGTTTGATCGCCGCCGCTGTGCTGACGGCTGCCGGCGCCACTGGCGTCCTGGCCCAGGCAAAGGAGTGGAAGGAGATCCGGATCGGCACCGAAGGCGCCTATCCCCCCTTCAACAATCTCAACGCCAAGAAGGAACTCGAAGGCTTCGAGATCGACTACGCGAACATGCTTTGCGAGAAGATGAAGGTGAAATGCACCTGGGTGGTCCAGGACTGGGACGGCATCATCCCGGCGCTGCTCGCCAATAAATACGACATCATCATCGCCGGCATGAACGCCACCGATGAGCGCAAGAAGCAGGTCGACTTCACCGCGGTCTACACCAAGACCCCSATCTGGGCGATMAGCGCCAAGTCGGCTGGAACCGACATCTCGCCGGCAGCCCTGAAGGGCAAGGCCATCGGCACGCAGGGCTCGACCATCCACGCCAACTTCCTCGAGAAGTTCTACAAGGATTCGACCATCCGCCTGTACCCGACCCAGGAAGAGGCGAATCTCGACCTGGCGAATGGGCGGCTCGACTACATCATCGCCGACTCGCTCTCGCTCGAGGACTTCCTCAATGGCAAGGGCAAGGATTGCTGCAAGAAGGCGGCCGACGTTCCGCGTGACGCCACCATCCACGGCCCCGGCACGGCCGGCGCGGTGCGCAAGGCCGATGTTGAACTGAAGGCGATGTGGGACAAGGCGATCGCCGAATCGATCGCCGACGGCTCGCACAAGAAGATCCAGGACAAGTGGTTCAAGTTCCCTATCCTGTGACAATAGCCGGCTGACCGAACCCCGTCGGCGTGCCTCGCGCGCCGGCGGTGGTCCATTTCCCTCCCCTCGCCGGCTTATCCATGTTCGACAAACTCGCACTGCTCGGTTTCGGCGACGGCGGCTGGGGCCTCGCCCTGCTCCAGGGCGCCGGGATCACCATCGCAATCGCGCTGGCAACCCTGCCTTTCGGCCTGCTGCTGGGCCTGATCGTCGCGCTCGGCAAGCGCTCCGAGAACATTGTTCTGCGCTGGCTGGCCACGGTCTACACGACCGTTTTCCGCGGGGTGCCGGAGCTTCTGACGCTCTACATCATCTATTTCGGCATCCAGATCGTGCTGCAGAAGGCCTGGGTCTCGCTCGGCCTGCCCGGCAATTTCAGCATGCCACCCTTCGTCGCCGGCATGGTGGCGCTCGGCGTGGTGCTCTCCGCCTTCTCCAGCGAGGTCTGGGTCGGCGCCCTCAACTCGATCCAGAAGGGCCAGCGCGAGGCCGCCGCCGCGCTCGGCCTGAGCAAAGGGCAGGCCTTCCGCCTCGTGGTCTTCCCCCAGCTCATCCGGGTGGCGCTGCCCGGCTTGGGCAATAACTGGATGGTGCTGCTGAAGGAGACCTCGCTGGTCTCGGTCATCACCCTGCCCGACATCATGTTCATCACCACCCGCGCCAATGTCGCGACCAAGGAACCGTTCCTGTTCTTCGGTGCGGCGATGCTGATCTACCTGTTCTTCTCGCTGATCTCGGCCTGGGGCGTCGGGCGTCTCGAGATCCGCGCCAATCGCGGCTTTGCTGCCTTTGGTGGAGCGACGCGATGAGCTGGTGCGAATATCCGGGCTATCTCTTCGGCAGCGAGGTTTTCCAGAACTACGGCTGCCGGATGGCGAGCGGCCTGTGGGTGACCTTCGAGCTGGTCATAATCTCGGTCGCGATCGGCTTTGTGCTGGCACTCGGGCTCGCCATCGCACGGCTTTACGGGCCGCGCTGGGCCAAGGCCGCGATCAACGGCTACACCACCTTCTTCCGCGGCACGCCGCTGCTGTGCCAGCTCTTCCTGGTCTATTACGGGCTCGGCCAATTCCGGCTGTTCTGGCAGGATGTCGGGCTGTGGTGGTTCTTCCGGGAGCCGTTCTACTGCGCGCTGCTGACCTTCACCGTGAACACGGCCGCCTATCAGGCCGAAATCCTGCGCGGCGCCATCCAGTCGATCCCGCGCGGCCAGTTCGAAGGCGCCATGGCGCTCGGGCTGCATCGCTGGTCGACCTTGCGCCTTGTGATCATGCCCCAGGCGATGATCCTGGCGCTCAGGCCACTCGGCAACGAGCTGATCGTGATGATCAAGGCCAGCGCAATCGCCTCGCTCGTCACGCTGTTCGACCTCATGGGCGCGACAAGGCTCGCCTTCGCCCGGTCCTTCGATCTCACGATCTATCTCTACGCCGCGCTGATCTATCTTCTTCTGGTCGAGGTGATCCGGCGGGTCTGGGACCGGCTGGAACTCAGGCTGACGCGGCATATGGCGCTACGCTGAGCGGGGCGCGCCGCGCGCCCCCTCTCCATTCCTGACAAAGTGCCTTGGCGTCCGCGCGACTTCCCCCTACGGGTCGCGCGCGCTACAGGCCGAAGCGAAACCAGAACCTATCAGCGGAGCGGAACATGGCTAAGGTTGCCTTCCTCGGTCTCGGCGTCATGGGCTACCCCATGGCCGGCCATCTCAAGGCCAAGGGCCACGACGTCACCGTCTATAACCGCAACGCGGCCAAGGCCCAGGCCTGGGTGGCGCAGCATGGCGGCAGATCCGCCCCGACACCGGCCGAGGCGGCCAGGGGCCAGGAGATCGTCTTCGCCTGCGTCGGCAATGACGACGATCTGCGCTCCGTGACCACCGGCGAAGCCGGAGCCTTTGCGGGCATGGCGATGGGCGCTGTCTTCGTCGACCACACCACGGCCTCGGCTGGCGTCGCCCGCGAACTCGACGCGGCCGCGAAGGCCGGCGGCTTCGGCTTCATCGATGCACCGGTCTCCGGTGGCCAGGCCGGCGCCGAGAACGGCGTGCTGACCGTGATGTGCGGCGGCGCCCCGGAAACCTATGCCCGGGTCGAGCCGGTGATCGGTGCCTTCGCGCGGATGTGTAAGCTGATGGGCCCGGCCGGCTCTGGCCAGCTCACCAAGATGGTCAACCAGATCTGCATCGCCGGACTGGTGCAGGGGCTGTCCGAGGGCATTCATTTCGCCAAGCGCGCCGGCCTCGATGTCGAGTCCATGCTGGAGGTGATTTCCAAGGGTGCCGCCGGCTCGTGGCAGATGGAGAACCGCGGCAAGACCATGAATGCCGGGAAATTCGACTTCGGCTTCGCCGTCGACTGGATGCGCAAGGACCTCGACATCGTGCTCGAGGAGGCGCGTCGCAACGGCGCCCAGCTCCCGGTCACCGCGCTGGTCGACCAGTTCTATGCCGAAGTCCAGAAGATGGGCGGCAGGCGCTGGGATACGTCCAGCCTGATTGCGCGCCTCGAGGATTGAGCGGGGCTCTCCGCGTTCACAGGACCAGCCGCGCCACCTCCTCGCGCAACACCGGCAGAAGCTCCGCCTCGAACCAGGGATTGCGCTTCAGCCAGGCGTTGTTGCGCCAGGAGGGATGCGGCAGCGGCAGCACGCGGGGGCGGCGCGGCTCCGCCAGGATCGCGCGCCAGCCCGCGACCGTGGCGGAGAGATTGGCGCCCGCCTTCGCGCCGAGATGCCAGGCCTGCGCATAGCGGCCGATGGCGAGCACGAGCTCGACCTGCGGCATCGCCGCAAGCACGCGTGAGCGCCAGATCGGTGCGCATTCGCGGCGCGGCGGCAGATCCCCGCCCTGCGCGTCGAGCCCCGGGAAGCAATGGCCCATCGGCACGACCGCGACCCTGGCTGCGTCGTAGAACGCCGCTTCGTCGAGCCCGAGCCATTGCCGCAGCCGGACACCGGACGGATCGGTGAACGGCTTGCCGCTGGCATGGACGCGGGTGCCCGGCGCCTGGCCGGCAATGCAGAGCCTGGCCGTCGGCGAGGCCTGGATCACCGGGCGCGGCTCATGCGGAAGCGGCGGCTGGAAGCGCGGCTCGTCGCGACAGATGCGGCAGGCAGCCAGTTCCTGCAGCACCGCGGCGAGCGTTTCCGATGGGCGCTCCCGATCCGACTTCATCGCGCCGCCAGACGGGACGGCTCCCCGCGCCGCTGCGAGATCAGGCCGTCGCAGGTCCAGATCTTGGCGCTGGTCGCATAGCCATGCGGGTCACCCGCTTCGATGGTGGCGATGCCGTTGATGCGGCCGCTCGGCCGGTTGCGCAGGACATAGAGGCCTCCGCTGCGCTCGACCGTGAAGCAATAGGTGCGACGCTGCTCGGGCGGTCCGTAGTAATAGCAGACCGCGTCCGGTGTGGTCGTCCAGCAGGCGTCGCGGTTCGGCACGTGCCGGTTATGTCCGCTCGCCCGGCCGTCGGCGTGATGGTACTCGCTGAACGGCATGCCGTTATTGTAGCGGCCGCTGACGGTATTGCCTTCGAAGACACGGCGGATGTCCTCGCCGCTCAGGCGCTCCGCGGCCGTCACCGGAGAGTTGGCGGCGGCCTGAAGCATGAGCGCGGCCGCAAGGAGCAGCAGACGCATCATCGCGAGGCAAGCCTGCGCCGTGACATCGGGACCTCAGGTGCCCGCGAGATCAGGCCGTCGCAATACCAGGGCTCCCCCTTGTCGGAATGCCCGCGCGGATTGCCGGGCTCGATCGTGGCAAGAGCATTGATCTGCCCGTTCGAGACATTGCGCAGGACATAGAGCCGATCCGTCAGCTCGACCGTGAAGCAATGCACCGTGCGGTCGCTGGGAGGGCCATAGTAGTAGCAGACCTGATCCTCCTTCGTGATCCAGCAGGCATCCTTGTTCGGCTGCCAGCCATTATGGCCGAGTGCGCGGCCATCCGGCTCATGATACTCGGTGAAGAACCCGCCATTGGTGTAGCGGCCGCTCACCGTGTTGCCCTCGAAGGCTCGCTTGATCGCCTCGCCGTTCAGCCGTTCGGCCGCGACGGAGGGCTGGACCAGCACCAGCAGCGCCAGAATGGCGAAGACCGGTCGCATCAGGCCTTCCAGCTTGGCCGCGCAGACACTTCGTCATGCCACCGGCGGATGTTGACGCATTCCTCAGGCAACCGAACCCGGGACGGCTTCATGAAGTCGACGGCGATGCCTCCAGTGATATCGGCCACCGTGAACCGATCCCCGGACAGGAAGCGGCTACCCGCGAGCTGGAGCTCCATGATCAGGAGGTGGTCATCGATCTGCTCGCGGCTGGCCTCGGCCCATTCCGGCACCTGATGCTCGAGCTCCGCCATCGACGGGTGGCTGTGCCGGAAGACAGACATGACACTGCTGAACAGGCCCAGCTCGACGCGCCGGTTCCACATCTCGATCTGCGCCTGTTCCTTGGCATCCCCACCGAAGAGCACGGGTTGGGGATGCAGGCTTTCGAGATAGCGGCAGATCGCAATCGTCTCGGCAAGCGCCGTTCCATCGTCGAGCATGAGCACCGGCAGGCGCTTCAGCGGGTTGATGCGGGCGAATTCGGGCGTGAGGTGTTCCTTCCGGGTGATATCGACCGGCACGAGCTCCGGCAGGGGAACGCCCTTCTCTGCGAAGAAGATGCGGACCCGCCGCGGATTGGGCGCGCGCCCGCCATCATAGAGCTTCATCGTCAACCTCATCGGAAACCGCGTGCGAACCCGACCATGGCGGAGGTCCGGCGGTCAACCATTTCAAACCCATTCGTGATGGCGCAGCCATGCGCGCTAGAGTCGCCCTGCGTCCGTTCGGACGCAGGATCGGCGATCCAGCTCCTTGCTTAAGCATCGGATTTTCCGAAAGCCGGATTCCACTTTTCGGTCCAATGCTCTACCGCGGATGAGCCTTGCGCCACGCCTCCGGCCGCTCGAACTGCAGCGCCCAGATGCCGCGCCCGGCGGCTCGCGCCTCGTCTTCCTCGCTGCGATAATCACCATAGGCGACGGCATGGCCCTGCCGCACCATCGCGGCGTTGATATCGGTCTCGCCCTGCCTGCAGCGTGCGAGGCCGCGGCCGTAGCGATCGACCCGGCCGATGTCGCAGGTGACGAGACCGCGCCCGATCAGCGCCAGCAGGGCACGGCGGGCGGCACGGCCGCAATCCACATCCCTGCCCGCGCTGTCGCGACAGCTCTGGCGGAATTCCGGGGCATCGATGCCTTCGAGCCTGAGCTCTTCGCCATTCAGCCGCAGCGAATCGCCATCGATCGCCTGGGCGGCTCCGGCAAGCATGCGGGCGGGGCCAAGCTTGTATTGCAGGACAGCGCCGGCAATCGCCAGCAGGCCGAGCAGCCCGAGTGCGACGACCAGATCGACCGGGCGGCTGACGCGGCGCCAGCCGAAAGGTCCATACCGAGATCGTCCGAATCCGAAGCGCGCCATCAGTAAGAGCTTAACGATTTCGAGACCATAATGGCGAGCCGGGCGTGCAGGGTCTGCCGCCGGAAGAGGTACATGCGTTCCGATTATGGCGGAAGTGACGGCCGAACAGATCCAGCGAGGGCGCGGTCCCGACCCTACGGCGTTGGCGCGGCGCAAGCTCGTCACGCGCGAGGTCAAGTCCGTGCGCGAGCGGCTGACCTCGACGACCGGCCTCGAACGCGCCTTCGACTACGAATTGCTGCGGGTCTTCGCCCAGTATCGGATGCACGGCTCGGTCGGCGCGCTGGTCCTGGCGTTGTGCATCGCGACCGCCGCTTGCCTCTGGGTCCCGGCTTACCAGGTCACCACCTGGCTCGGCATCGTCATCCTGGCCTCGGCGGTCATGGTCCTGCTTTGCCGCCGCTTCCTGGCGCAGCCGGCCGGCGAGGTGAATATTCGGCGCTGGCGCCGCCTGCTGCCGGCGGCGGAAGCCTTTCACGGCCTGTCCTGGACGCTGATCCTCGTCCTGTTCGCGCAGGTCGACGGACCGGGCGCCAAGGTCTTCGTGATGACGACGCTGCTCGTCGTCAGCGCGCTGACCGTGATGCTGGCGGCGACGATCCCGCTTGCGGTGTATTCCGGGCTGGGGCCGGTCACCATCGGCATCACGCTGTTCTTCTGGGGCCGCTCCGACATCGACAGCGTCACCATGGCGCTGATGGCGGCATCGGCCCAGCTCTTCTTCATCTTCCTCGCCCACCGGCTCTATTCGAGTTCGGTCGCAACCATCGAGTTCCGCGCCGAGAAGGACGCGCTGATCGCCGAGCTCGAGACTGCGACCGCGAATTCCGACGAGGCGCGCCGCAAGGCCGAAGAGGCCAACCTCGCCAAATCCCGCTTCCTCGCCACGATGAGCCATGAGCTGCGGACGCCGCTCAATGCCATTCTCGGCTTCTCCGAGGTGATGAAGAACGAGATCTTCGGCGTTCACGCCAACCCGGCCTACAAGGAATATTCGGGCGACATCCACGGCTCGGGCCAGCATCTGCTCAACCTGATCAACGAGATTCTCGATCTCTCGCGGATCGAGGCCGGCAAATACGCGCTGAACGAGGAGGCCCTCAGCCTGGCAGGCGTGGTCGACGAATGCCGGCACATGCTGAAGCTGCGCGCCAAGGCCAAGGGGCAAACGATCCGCGAGGCGGCCGAGCCCGATCTGCCGAAGGTCTGGGCGGACGAGCGCGCGATCCGGCAGGCGGTGCTCAACATCCTGTCCAACGCGATCAAATTCACGCCGCAGGGCGGCGACATCACCATCAAGGTCGGCTGGACGGCGAATGGCGGACAATATGTCTCGGTCACGGACACCGGGCCGGGCATTCCCGAGGATGAAATCCCGATCGTGCTGCAGACCTTCGGGCGCGGTTCGCTCGCCATCAAGACCGCCGAACAGGGCTCCGGCCTGGGGCTACCGATCGTGAAGGGGCTGCTCGATCTCCATAATGGCGGCTTCCATCTGAAATCCAGGCCGCGCGCCGGCACGGAAGTGACGATCACCCTGCCGCCCGAGCGCGTGATGGACACGCTGGCGGCGCTGCCCGAGCCGGCACGATCGGCGGCTTAGGCGCGCGCACGGGATGCGCTCGCCAGAGCGGAGTTCCGATCGGATGGAACGAGGCCGCCGAGACTGCCCGGTTCCATCACGCAGATCGCCGGAACGGCCTCCCCGCTCGCGAAGGGAGAGAGAATGAGCGCTGCCATGGCGCGCGATCCGCCACGCTGCCGGGGCAGGTGGTGGGGCATATCTGAGGGGCTGCCGCGCCAACCGTGACAGCATCCGAAGCGATCACTTTGACGCTCCCGGCAAGTCCAGCAGTCACCGCTCGCCCAGCTGGCTTCAAGTAGAAAATCGATACCGCAACCGCCCATTAAGGATTAAAATGGCGGCTACGCCCTTGTTTCACGGCGGGTAGGAGGGAATGACGGCTCGCGGCGCCCATGGCCGTTGGAGCTCCCCTCGAGCGATACAGAGCTTCATACGGCAAGCGCAGCGGACGGCACCCCACAGCTGTCACGCGTGGATTTCGCGGTGCGAGCCATCAAGCGTGAAACACCGGAGAAAGTGCCTTGAAGTAAAGGGAGGGCGCCATGCCCATCCAGATCCCGAGTGATTTCCGCCGCGTGATCGTCGCTGCATCGGTGGGGAATGTCATCGAATGGTATGACTTCTACATATTCGGCAGCCTGGCCGCCATTCTGTCGGTCAAGTTCTTCGAGCAGAGTCATCCGGTCGCGGCATTACTGAGCACGATCGCGCTGTTTACCGCCGGTTTCCTGATCCGTCCGCTGGGAGCATTCCTCTTCGGATGGATGGGCGATCGGGTCGGCCGCAAATACACCTTCCTCGTTACGCTCAGCGGAATGGGGCTGGGCACCGGGGCGATCGGGTTGATCCCGACCTACGACTCCATCGGTCTGACTGCCGCATTCATTCTCTTCGGTTTGCGGATCATCCAGGGCCTGTGCCTGGGTGGCGAATATGGCGGCGCCATCACCTATGTCGCCGAGCATGTTCCGGACGAGCGCCGCGGCTACTACACGGGCTGGCTGCAAACCTCCCCGACGCTCGGGATCGTGGTGTCGCTCATCGTGATCATCGCGACCCGCACCTATTTCGGCGAGGCGACGTTCAAAGCATGGGCTTGGCGCGTTCCATTCTTGATATCCTTCCTTCTGGTCGCCGTCGCAATCTACATCCGGCTCCAGCTCCAGGAGACGCCGATCTTCGAGGCGATCAAGGCCAGGGGACAGATGACCAGGAACCCCTGGAAGGAAGCCTTTCTCAGCTCCAACATCAAATATGTCGGGATCGCCACCCTCGTGCTGATCGGACAGGGAGTGGTCTGGTACAGCGGCCAGTTCTGGGCGTTGTATTTCCTGCAGCAGGTTTCAAAGCTGGACCCGCTGACCTCGTCCTACATCGTGGGAGCAGCGCTGCTCCTCGCAACCCCGAGCTTGATCTTCTTCGGCTGGCTATCCGACATCATCGGCCGCAAGCCAGTGATCCTGGGCGGCATGCTGCTCGCCGCGATCACGTACTATCCGCTGTACCTGTGGCTGGGAACGGTCACGCGACCCGGCAATGTCCACTTTCCGACCGCGATCTTCATCATCTTCATCCTCGTTTGCTATGTCGGGATGGTGTACGGGCCGGTCGGGGCCTTCCTCGCCGAATACTTCCCCGCCAGGATCCGGTACACGTCGGTATCGGTTCCCTATCACATCGGAAATGGCTGGGGTGGTGGATTGGTGCCATTCATCACGTCGGCGGCCTTCGCGGCGACCGGGAGCGTCGGCTACGCGTTGATCTACCCGATCGCCGTCCCGGCCGTGTGCTTCGTGCTCTGCCTCTTCCTGATGCCGGAAACGCGCCAGATCAGTATCTGGGAACCCTTCGAGACGAAGGCCGCAACCTGACGAGGTCGCGCATTTGCGGGGCTGCCCGGGCCCCGCACGGCGCGCTCAGGGCCTGAGTTCGAGACGAGCCTTGGGAGCAACGCTGCCGTCAGGCTCCCGCAGTTTCAGTCCTTCTTCGAGACCTGCGCCTGATCGAAGGTCGCCATGCCGGAATGGATGGCGGCGGCGGCCTTGACGAGGCTTGCCGCAAGCGCCGCCCCCGTGCCCTCGCCGAGCCGCATCTCGAGCGCCAGCAGCGGCTGCTTGCCGAGCCGGAGCAGCGCTTCGCGATGGGCGCCCTCGGCAGAGAGATGGCCGGCAAGGCAATGGTCGATCGAGGACGGTTCGATGGCATGCAGGACGGCAGCGGCGGCAGTGACGACATAGCCGTCGAGGATCACCGGGATGCGCTGCAGCCGGGCGGCGATGATCGCGCCGCAAATGGCTGCGATCTCGCGACCGCCGAGGCGGCGCAGCACTTCCAGCGGGTCGCCCAGATGCGCGGCGTGGAAAGCGAGGCCCGCTTCGACAGCGGCAATCTTGCGATTCAGACCGTCATCGTCGACGCCGGTGCCGCGCCCGCACCACATCGCAGCGCCGCCGCCATAGAGCGCCGCGTAGATCGCAGCCGCTGACGTGGTGTTGCCGATGCCCATCTCGCCGAGGCAGAGCAGATCGGCCCCGCCGGCAAGCGCCTCCATGCCGAAGGCCATGGTCGCGACGCAGGCCTTCTCGTCGAGCGCATCACCTTGCGTGAAATCGCCGGTCGGCAGGTCGAGGGCCAGGTCAAAGACCTTGAAGCCGAGATCGAAGGCCGCGCAGATCTGGTTGATCGCAGCGCCGCCGGCGGCAAAATTCTCCAGCATCTGGCGCGTTACCGCCTGCGGATAGGCCGAGACGCCCTGCGCCACGACACCGTGATTCCCGGCGAAGACGCAAACCAGCGGCCGGTCGACGCGCGGGGGCGCCTTGCCTTGCCAGGCTGCAAGCCATTCGGCGATCTCCTCCATGCGGCCGAGGCTGCCGGCGGGCTTGGTAAGATCCTTGTCTCGGGCCCGCACAGCATTGGCGGCACCCATATCGGGGCCGGGCATGTTGGCGATGAGATTGCGGATGTCGTCGAAGGGAAGGCCGGAAGCGGGCATCGCTGGATGTCTCGCGAAAGATGGAATCGGGCGGGATGCGGCGTGGCCGCCGGGTTGCCGCTGCTGCTATAGGCTTGGACGGCGGAAGACAATCGAGGATACCGAGACCGCATGGCCGACGCCCCTCTCGACATCTCGGAGTTGCCGGCCGGCCGGCCGCATTGGCCGGGCTGGCTGATCGCGACTGCGATCTGCATCCGTTTCTATTCGCGTCTTCCGGTGCCGCGCCTGCCCGGCGAGGATTCAGCGCATGGCCTGCCGGATTTCAGGCTGGTGCCGCGCGCCGTACCGCTGGCTGCGCTCGTCATCGCTTTGCCCGCAACGCTTGTCCTCCTAGCTGCTGGCGCGGCCGGCATCAGCCCGCCGCTGGCAGCAGCGCTTGCCGTCACGGTCGCGGCACTGACGACGGGTGCTTTCCACGAGGACGGCCTTGCCGACACCGCCGACGGGCTGTTCGGAGGGCATACGCCGGAACGGCGGCTGGAGATCATGAAGGACAGCCGCGTCGGCACCTTCGGGGCGATGGCGCTGGGGCTCTCCCTGCTGCTGCGGGTGACGGCACTTGCGGCCATTCTCCAGGCGCTCGGATCTCTGGCTGCAGCCGCCGCGCTGCTGATCGCGGCGCCATGGTCGCGCGCCACTGCGCTCTATCTGCTCGCCACCGAGCCCCCTGCCCGGAGCTCCGGCGCCTCGGCTGCGGTTGGCCAGCCCACCGCCGCAACGGCCTGGACAGCGCTGGCGCTTTCGGTCGCGTTCGCCGTCGCAGGGACACTGGCCACCGGGCTGCCGGGTACGGGCCTTGCGCTTGGCCTGGCGCTATCCGTGCTCGTCCTGGCGGGGCTCGCCCGGCTCGGCCGCCGCCTGATCGGCGGCCAGACCGGCGATATTCTGGGTGCAGCACAGCAACTCGCCGAGATCGCGCTCACCTGCGGCTTCGCCTTCGCGCTGGGCTCTGCCTGGCAATGAGCGGCGCCTCCAGCCCCTGCGTGCAGATCTGTGTGATCGACCCCGTATCGCGGCTCTGTGAAGGCTGCCTGCGAACGCTTCAGGAGATCGCCGACTGGTCGCGGCTGAGCGAGCCCGAGCGGCTGGCCATCATGGCCGAATTGTCTCGCCGCAAGATTCCGTCGGACCGGTCGAGCCAGCCGACAGGCTAGACCATCGGCTTTCCCGAGAACCGCAATCCACTTTTCGGGCCGGTGCTTTAAGCCTCGGCTTCGCGCCCCAGCCGCTGCAAGGCATCGCCGGTCAGCCGATAGAAGATCTTGTCGGGATGCGGCGCAGCCCCGAGCGCCTCGTAGAAGCCCCTCAGGCCAAGATCATCGCGCGCCGCCGTCCAGTCGATGCGCTGGAAGCCGCGTTCGAGCGCCAGCCGCGCCAGCCCCCGCATCAGCGCCTTCCCCGAACCGCTGCCGCGCGCGGACGCCGCGACATAGAGCTCCTTGAGGAAGAAGCCAGGCTGGAGGCCTGGCCCGGGATAGATCGCAGCGACGGCGGCAAAGCCGGTGATCGTGGCGTGCTCCACCGCCAGCAGGATCTCGGTGCCGGCGGGTCGATCGCGAAGCCCTGCCAGAATGGCCTCGGGCGCAGGGCACGGCACCGCGTAGTGGCCCTGCATCTCCACGAGCACGGCCATCAGCCCGGGATGGTCAGCCGGTGTCGCCAGTCGGGTCGTGACCATGCGCGCCCTCGCCCCGCATGCAGCTCGCCGGATCGATCAGAACAGCAGCGACCAGATGAAGCGGCTCGCGACGAAGAGCAGGAAGATGCCGAAGACGACCTCCAGCTTGCGCTTGGAGAGCCGATGCGCCAGCCGCGCTCCGATCGGGGCCGTCCAGATGCTGGTCGGGATGAAGAGCAGGAAGCCGATGAAGGAGACGTAGCCGAGCGAGAGCGGCGGCAAAACGTCCATCTTCGGCCAGCCGGCATAGATATAGCCCAACGCGCCCGGGATCGAGATCAGCACGCCGAGGCCCGAGGAGGTCGCCACGGCCTGATGGATCGGTCGGCCATAAAACGTCATGAACAGGCTGGAGAGCTGACCGCCGCCAATGCCCATCAGCGCAGAGAGCACGCCGATGATGCCACCATAGACCGTCATCAGCCCCTTGCCCGGCATGTCATCGCCGAGCTTCCAGCGGTCCGAGGCGAAGAGCAGGCGGATCGCGCTCACCACGGCGACCGCGACGAAGATGATCTTGAACAGGTCGGGCGGCGCATAGCGCGCGATATAGCTGCCGCCCATGACGCCGAGCACGACCGGGACCGCCCAGACCTTGAGAATGTCGAGATCGACGAGCCCCTTGGCCCGGTGGGCGTTGAAGGAGCGGATCGAGGTCGGGATGATGATCGCGAGCGAGGTGCCGACGCAAAGCGGCATGCGCACCTCCTCCGGCACGCCGATGACGCGGAAGACCTCGTAGAGGATCGGCACGATGACCGCGCCGCCGCCGACGCCGAAGAGCCCGGCGAGAACACCGGTGACCGCACCGGCCAGAACCAGCGACACGGCAAGAAAGGCGAGATCGCCCAAGGGGATTCCAGCAATCATAGAAACAATCCGTTGGCGGCGGGCGGCCACCTCTGGGCGATTTTGCGCGCCGGGGCAAGGCTTGCGCGGCAAGGCCGCTATGTCTGCGGCAGTTTCGGTGATTGTATGGCCCTGGGGCGCACAGGGGACTGCCTGTCCATGCCGCTGCTGCAATCCCGCTCGCAAGCGGCAGAGGCTCGACCGGTTGCTGCAGTGTTGGCAGTGCTGAGTGCGGCCTTAAGTCTAGCCTGACAGGAAAGGACAATATTCGCACGGAGACGAAGGCCACAGGGTCGGGGGGATATCTCATCAAAAGCCACTCAGGGAGGTTAAAGATGACAGATCAACTGACTGACACGCAGCAACGCCCGGAGCTCTCACGGAGACATCTCATCGCTGCGATGGGAACCGGCGCGCTCGCCATGGCGACGAACCCAGCCCTCGCCCAGGCCCCGTCCGGCCCGGTCGGACCGCCCAGCACGATTACCAGCCCGCCCCGGGATTTCAGCCGCAACGGCGCCCCGACAACCTATTTCACCGATCCCGACGTCCTCGCGGTCGACCCGGTGTTCAACAATTATGCCCAGCCCAACAGCGCGATCCAGCGGCTCTGGACCGGCGCGCTCTGGGCCGAAGGACCGGCCTGGAACGCGCAGGGTCGCTATCTGGTCTGGAGCGACATCCCCAACAATCGGCAATTGCGCTGGCTGGAAGATGACGGACGGGTCAGCATCTTCCGCACACCGTCAGGCAACAGCAATGGCAACAGCTTCGACTTCCAGGGCCGCCAGCTCTCCTGCGAGCACCTGAACCGCCGCGTCGTGCGCTATGAGCTCGACGGGTCGGCGACCGTGCTCGCCGACAGTTTCGAGGGCAAGAAACTGAACTCGCCCAATGATATCGTTGCCCATCCCGACGGCAGCTACTGGTTCACCGATCCGCCCTATGGCGGCCAACTCTACGAGGGCGCGCCGGACGCCGCCGGAGGTCCGAGCAACCCGAGTGGGCGGCTCAATCCGCGGCTCGGCCAGCTCGCCGGCATCGGCATGGCCAAACGCGAACTGCCGACGAACTGTTATCGCATCGACCCGTCCGGCCGCATCGACCGCGTCGTCACCGAGGAACAGGTGCCGGACCCGAACGGGCTCTGCTTCTCGCCTGATTTCAAGAAGCTCTACGTTGTCTCGACCGGAAAGGGGCCGGGCGATACCGGCCCCGGCGGCAAGGGCGACATTCATGTCTTCGATGTCGGTGCCGACAACAAGCTTGGCAATCAGAAGCTCTTCTCCGATTGCATGCTCGACGGCGTGAAATGCGGGCCCGACGGGATACGCAGCGATGTCGACGGCAATCTCTGGGTCTCGAGCAATGCCGGCCGCGCCGTCGGCTATAATGGCGTGCAGGTGTTCAACCCGGCGGGCAAGCTGATCGGGCGCATCCGCCTGCCGGAGGTCTGCGGCAATATCTGTTTCGGCGGACCGAAGCGAAACCGCCTGTTCATGGCAGCGAGCCAGTCGATCTACGCGGTCTATGTCAATACGCAGGGCGCCGGGCCGGGCTGACCTCTTACCGTCTCGCGCTATTGCATCGGCCCGAAAAGTGGATTGCGGTTTTCGGAAAAGCCGATGCAAACACAAAGGGTTAGATCATCGGACCGGATACGATTTCCGGTCCGATGATCTAGCCGTCGCAGCTGCGGCAGCTAGCGCGCAACCGGAGCCGGCGCGCCGGCCTCGTGGTGCTGGTCCGGGCCGCCACCAACGCCACGCAGCATCACGACCGCAAAGAGGCCGGCAAGGACCGCAATCGCCGAACAGAGCCCCGCCGTGATGGCGAAGGAGCGTGTGAAGGCCGCACGCGCCGTCGCAAGCAGGTCTGCCCCGGCTGTCCCCGCGACCTCCTTTGCAATGGTCAATGCGCCACCGAGCGTATCACGCGCAGCAGCGGCCGCCTCCGGCGACACGCCCGACGGCACGGCCAGGCCCATCTGATAGCGATACAGCGCAGTCAGGACGCTTCCGAGGATGGCGATGCCGAGAGCGCCGCCGAACTCGGCGCTCGTTTCGGACAGGCCCGACGCCGTGCCGGCGCGCTCGGGCGGAACGCTGCCGACCACGAGATCGGTCGTCAGCGTGACGATCGGCGCGAGCCCCAGCGAGAGCAGAACCGTCCCGGCGACGATGATCATGGGGCCTTCGACATGGCTGATCCCGGCCAGCGTCGCAAAGCCCAACGCGGTCAACGTGAAGCCGCCCGCCATGACATGCGCAGGGCTCGCGCTGCCGACGATACGGGGCGCGAACATCGATCCCAGGATGAAACCAAGCGCAGAGGGCAGGGACCAGAGCCCGGCCTCCAGCGGCTTCATTCCCAGCACGAGCTGCAGATACTGACCGGTGAAGAGGAAGCTGCTGAAGGCGATGAAGAAGCCGAGGATGTTGACCGTCAGTGAAGCGCTGAAGGCCCTGGAGCGAAACAACGCCAGATCGACCAACGGTTCGGCCAGGCGCACCTGGCGGCGCAGGAAGAGGCCGGCAAGCGCCATCCCAGCCAGGATCGCCATGATGGGCAGCCAGCCCAGGCCATCCTCGGCAATCCGCTTCAACCCGTAGATCACGGCCAGCACGGAAACGAGCGACATGGCGGCGCTTGCAAGATCGAGCCTGCCGGCATTCGGGTCGCGGAATTCCGGCAGCAGCACGGGGCCGAGCAGGAGCAGCAGCACCATCACCGGCACATTGATCAGGAAGACCGAGCCCCACCAGAAATGCTCGAGCATGATGCCGCCGACCAGCGGGCCGATCGCGCCGCCCGCCGAGAAGCTGGCGATCCAGATGCCGATGGCCGCGGTCCGCTGGCGCGGATCGAGGAACATGTTGCGGATCAGGGAGAGCGTCGAGGGCGCGAGCGTCGCCCCCGCCACACCCAATGCGGCGCGCGCCGCGATCAGCGTGCCGGCGCTATTGGCGAAAGCGGCCAGGATCGATGCGAGGCCGAACGCCGCCGCACCGATCAGTAGCAGCCGGCGCCGGCCGATCCGGTCTCCCAGCGTGCCCATGGTGATCAGGCAGCCGGCGATCATGAAGCCGTAGATATCGACGATCCAGAGCAGTTGCGAGGCACTGGGCCTGAGTTCCGCGCTGAGCTGCGGCACAGCGAGATTCAGGACCGTCAGATCCATCGAATAGAGCAGGCAGGGCAGCGCGATGACGGCAAGGCCGATCCATTCGCGCCGACCGGCCTGAGGGGCTTGATCGTGCATCGTTATTGAAGGCTCCGGAGGCGTTGCCGCCCCTTGGTGATGATGTCCCTTGAGCTCGCCCGGCTCTGTCAGGAGAAGAGCTGCTCCAGCTTGACCAGCGAACCTGTCCAGCCATGCACATGGCGGCCGGCCGCGGCCTCGTCGTAGAACTGCTCGTGAAGCAGCGTCAGGATGGTGACATCCCCGTCCGGCTTGAGGGTCACCGTCACGCGTGAGACGCGCTCCGGCGTCGAGATCCAGGCCCAGCTGAAGACGAGGCGCTCATTTTCGACGACCTCGTGATACTCGCCGGACACGTGATGCAATTGACCATCACTGCCGCGCATCGAGATGCGATAATGGCCGCCGACGCGCGCATCGATCTCCGCCTTCTCGGCCCGGACATTCTCCGGCCCGAACCAGCGCGCGAGCAGTTCCGGTTGCGTCCAGGCGCGGTAGACCTCCGCCGGCGTCGCATTGAGCCGCCGCTTCATCGTCAGGCTGGGCGCGGTCTCGACCTTCTTGTCCATGATTATCCTCCGGTCGATCGATCAGGTCTTGTCGCTGGTCTTGCATGGTGGCGCGCCGCGATCAGGCTCCCGATCCTTGCGCGGGCGGTTGAAATAGGCCTCGAGCGCATCGAGTTTCTCACGCCAGAAGCGCTCGTAGCGGCGCAGCCACCCCATAGCTTCCTCCATCGGTGCGGCGTTCAGGCGGCACGATACCGTGCGGCCTGTCTTTTCCCGCGTGATCAGCCCGGCATCCGACAGCACGTCGAGATGTTTCATGATGGCCGGCAGCGTGACCGGAAAGGGTCGCGCTAGGTCACTGACCGAGACGGAATCCACCCCTTCGAGCCGCGCCAGAAGCGCCCGCCGCGTCGGGTCGGCCAAAGCGGCAAAGGTGCGGTCGAGCGACGGCTCTTGATACTTAACCATTGAGTTAAGTTTAGGCATCGATTCAGGCAGCGTCAAGCGCTCGTGACCAAGGGGCAGGAGACGCGGCTACGAGGCGCCTACTCCATCCAGCGCCACGCCGGCACACTCAATCCGGCACATAGCGCCGGGACAGTTCGTTGCGATCGTCATAGGACGCTTCAAAGATGGATGCGGCCAGGGTGGCGCGTACGTGCAGGATTCCGGCGCCGACATTCCTGAAGCCATGGCGGGCGCCTGCCGGAATCAGCACCGACTGATTGGCCGTCACGGTCCGGGTCTCGTCGCGCAGGGTGATCTCGGCCGTGCCCTCGATCACTTCGAGCACCTCCTCGACGGCGTGGAGATGCATCGGCGCGCCCAGGCCGGGCTCGCAATATTGCTCGAAGATGCAGAGCTGCCGGCTCTCGACCCGTGCCGAAACGCGCATCAGCGTCCTCACCCCGTCGCGCCAGTGTTCCTGCGGCTGAGTGGCGTGATCGAGGATATCCATGGCGCTGCCTTCTTCCGCGGTCGGAGCACGCATTCAGTCGGACACGCCGTCGCGACCGGCAATGGTCATGCAGGTCGCCGTCATCATCGCGCAGAGCCTGGCCGCGCCGTCCTTCAGCGCGAAGACTTCGGCGGTCGCGAGCGTCAGGGTGCGGCCGGCCTTGACCACCCTGCCCTTCGCCACCAGCCGTTCGCCGGCAGCAGGCGCAAGAAGATTGATCTTGAACTCGGCAGTGAGGATGCCGGTGCCCGGCGGCATCATCGTCAGCGCCGCATAGCCTGCGGCGGAATCGGCGATGGTGGCGACCGCTCCGGCATGGACGAAGCCGTGCTGCTGGGTGAGATGGGCCGAGACCGGCAGCTCGATCTCGACCTCGCCAGGAGCGACACGAGCAAGCCGGGCGCCGAGCGTCGTCATGAAGGCCTGTTTGCCGAAACTCGCCTCGATGCGCCTGACCACGTCCGCATCTGGAAGCGACTGGTCGGGCACGGTCATGGCAGACTCCTATGCAGCGGCGGCCGCCTCTTCGTAGCGCGAGACATGGGCGACAGCCGCACGCAAATCCGCCAGCCCCGCTTCGCTTCCGACGCAATGCTCGGCGAGATGGCGGCGGAACTGGCGCGCCCCCCGGCGGCCCGGGAACAGCCCGACGAGATGACGGGTGAAGGCATGCAGCCGGCCACCCTTCTCGAGATGCGTCGCGATATGCGGTTCGAGCGCCTCCAGCATGGCGAAGGCATCGTCGACCGGAGCCGCCTCGCCAAAGAGCAGCGGGTCGACCTGCAGCAGCACCTCGGGATTTTGATAGGCCTCGCGGCCGATCATCACGCCGTCGAGATGCGCCAAGTGAGCCGGCCATTCCGTGGGAGCGCGGATGCCGCCATTGATCGCCACGATCAGGTCCGGATTTGCCGCCTTCAGACGATAGGCGCGCTCATAGTCGAGCGGCGGGATCTCGCGGTTTTCTTTCGGCGACAATCCCTGCAGCCAGGCCTTTCGGGCATGCACGATAAGGGCATCGACGCCGGAGGCGCGCACGCTGGCGGTCAGGGCATCGAGCGCTGCTTCCGGATCCTGATCATCGACGCCGATGCGGCATTTGACGGTGACGGCGACGGAGACCGCCGCCTTCATCGCCGCGACGCAGTCACCGACCAGCGCGGGCTCCCGCATCAGGCAGGCGCCAAAGGCCCCGCCCTGCACGCGGTCGGAGGGACAGCCGCAGTTCAGATTGATCTCGTCATAGCCGAAATCGGCGCCGATCTTCGCGGCCTCGGCCAGCAGGGCCGGATCATTGCCGCCGAGTTGCAAGGCAACGGGCTGCTCCATCGCGTCGAAGCCGATCAGGCGCTGCCGGTCGCCGCGGATCACCGCCTGCGCCGTCACCATCTCCGTATAGAGCCGCGCCCGGCGCGACATCAGGCGATGGATGACGCGGCAATGCCGGTCCGTCCAATCCATCATCGGTGCGACGGAGAATCGATATGACTGATAGTGCTGCATTTTATCCGGACATGGGCGGCGCGTGTTGAGCTTCACGCGCCCTTATACGCGAAACCAGGCAATTTTCGACCGGTTTTGCGCATGGGATTCAGCCCGGCGATCTGCCGCGCTCAAAACTGGAAGCGGAGCAGCCGGCCCATGCGCCCGAGAGGCGGAAAGGCGGAGAGGAAGAGGACCGTCAGACGGGCGGGCCAGGACATTCTGGCAATCTGGGCAGAGTCATAACCGCGCGGATCATAGGCGGTCAGGTCATTCCTGAGCTTCAGCCCGGGAATGCGGTCTTCAAGCTCGCGCGGCTCGTCGATGCTCCATAACAGCGTGGCGCCGGTCGCCCGCACCGCGCGGTGATGGCTGACAAGCCATAATCCGAACGGGCTGAAGGCATCGAAGGCCAGTTCGCCATGCCCGAAATGCGCAACCAGCCGTTTGATCAGCCGTGGCACGGCATCCGGTCGGAGATACATCAGCAGCCCCTCCGCAATGATCATTGTCGGCCGGCCCGAAGGCACGTCATCGAGCCAACCCGACTCCGTCACCGGGGAACCGATCAGGGTGTAACCCTGTCTTTCCGGATAGAGACGCCGGCGGAGCGCGACGACGTCGGGATAGTCCAGATCGAACCAGCGTACGCTCGGGGGCGGATCGATCCGGAAGACCCGGCTGTCGAGGCCGCAGCCGAGATGCAGCACCGTCGCATCGGGATGCCGCATGATGAAATCACTGGTCCAGCCATCGAAAATATGCGCCCGCATCGCCAGCGCGATCATGTCATCCCGGCTGACGCCCAGTTTCCGGAAGTCATAGTCGATCCGGCGGACCGCGCTCGCGGCGAAGCGATCATGCAGCAGGGAATCCCGCAGGCGGCTTTCCTCGCCCTTGGCGTAGAGGGTGATGAGGAGCGTTTCCCGCTCCCTGGTCAGGGTCACTTTCTCGGACAGCAATGACTCGGGATCAGTCTGCACTGGCCGCGCCATGTTTCGGGTGGTCTGGCTGCGCACCATTGGGCGATCCCGGATCACGTTGCTGGATCGATCGGCACGGGTCTCGGACGCTCCCTGAGCCCCTGGGCCCGCCGATCAGGGCCTGTGCAGCACCTGCGTATGTGCCGGCATGACTTCGTCCTCGAACAGCTCGGGATAGTTCTGCGCAATCCGGGGCAAGGCGTTGAGGATCTCGCGCAAATGCCTGCGCATCTCGCATTCGGCTCCATCGGCGTCTCCGGCCTCGATGGCATCGAGGATCGCAGCGTGTTGCGCAACGAGCAGCGGAACCGGCGAGGCACCGGGCAGCGACAGATAGCGGACGCGGTCAGTCTGGGCGCGAGCACCTTCGACGATGCGGGCGGCGTAGTCGCAATCGACGATCTCGGCCAGGGTCTGGTGGAAATTCTCGTCGAGCACGGCAAAGGCAGCGCGATCGGCGAGGGCAGACACCTCGCGCTGACGCTCGATCAGCCAGCGCAGCCGCATCACGTCGTCCTTGGTGATCAATGCGCTGGCCGCGCGCGCAATGGCACATTCCACCGCCTCGCGCACGAAGCGGGCATTGGCGATCGCCCGCATCGAAACCTTCATCACATAGGTGCCGCGGCTCGGCAGGACCTGCACGAGACCGGCTTCGGAGAGTTTGATGAAGGCCTCACGGACCGGCTGACGGCTGACGCCGAAGCGGCCGGCGATATCTTTTTCGGAGAGCGCCTCGCCGGGCCTGAGCTGCGTGGCAATAATCGCCTGCCGCAAGGACGAAACCAGTTGCGGAGCGATCGGATCCTTAAGGCGGAGGCTGGGTTCCATCGTCATGGGCAGAGCGTCCCGCTCATCCCCCATCCGTTGGTCTATCTAGCATACCGGTATGGTGGATGTCGCCATGCCCATACGTCGCAGGGGCCCGGCCGCCCAAAGGCGGCCGGGATCACTTCGGCATTCTATTTCTTGGCGCGGGCGACAATCTGCGTCGGGTTAACGAAGCGCAGCGCGATCACCAGCCAGATCAGCGTCGTGATCATGTAGATCACCGCCATGGCATCGATCGACTGCACGGCGCGGACGCCCGCAGCGAAGACCGCATAATAGAGGGCGACGACGAGTGTCTGGCTGGTCGGGCCTGCGGTCAGGAAGGTCAGCTCGAACATCGCGATCGTCCTGACCAGAACCAGCAGCAATGCAGCCAGAATGCCCGGCATCAGCAGGGGCAGCAGGACGTGAATGAAGAGCTTGAAGGTGTTCGCCCCGAAGACGCGGGCGGCCGCCTCGATCTTGGTGTCGATCTGCTCGATGAACGGGATCATCACCAGGATGACGAAGGGAACCGTCGGCACCAGATTGGCGAGCACGACACCCGACATGCCGCCGGCAAGACCGAGCTTGTAAAGCACCGTCGCGAGCGGGATGCCGAAGGTGATCGGGGGCACCAGCAACGGCAGCAGGAACAGCAGCATGACGAGCTTCTTGCCCGGGAAGTCCCGCCGCGCCAGCGCATAGGCGGCTGGAACGCCGAGCAGGCCCGAGAGGAACACGACCAGGAAGACGATCTGGAAGGTCACGCTCAGCACGTCGGAGAGCTGGAACTCGCTCCAGGCGGCCGAATACCAGCGCGTGGTCCAGCCGGCCGGCAGCCATGTGCCAAGCCAGCGGGTCGCGAAGGAACTGGTCACCACCGTCGCGATCATCGCGCCGAGATTGAGGATGAAGAAGCCGATGAGCGTCCAGTTGGCGGCAGCCCAGAGCTTGCTGGAGAGGCGGGTATCCTTGACCATGATCTCAGCCCTTCCCGCCACCGGCGGGGCCACGGTAGAGCATGCCGCGCGCGGCCAGCACGACGACGACAATGCTGAGCTGCACCACGCCCATGATCATCGCGACGGCAGACGCCATCGAATAATCATACTCCTCGAAGGCAGCCTGATAGGCCGCGATCGAGATGACGCGCGTCGGCCCGGCCGGCGCCCCCAGCAAGACCGCCGAGGGAAAGACCGAAAAGGCCTGCACGAAGCTGAGGCAGAAGGTGATCGCCAGACCCGGCAGCAGGAGCGGCAGCAGGATGTGCTTGAACCGTTCCCAGGGCCCGGCGCCCAGCGTCGCACCCGCCTGCTCGAGCGCCGGATCGACACCGGAGAGGTAGGACAGGGTCAGCAGGAAGGTGAAGGGGAAGCCGGTGATGACGAGTGAAATGCAGACGCCCCAGTAATTGTGCAGGAGTTTCACCGGCGTCGAGATCAGCCCGAGCGTCAGCAGGGTACGGTTAAACCAGCCCTGGGGGCCAAGATAATTCAACAGGCCCTGCGCGACGAGAACCGTGCCGAGCGTGATCGGGATCACGAGGATCGTGGTCAGCAGGCGCTGATGCTTCATCATCCGCACGCGGAAGGCGATCGGGATCGCCAGCAGAAGCGTCACGATCGTGACCGGCAGTGCCAGCCAGAGCGTCGTCGCGATCGTCCCGTACAGGAAGGAATCCGAGAAGAAGCGCGTGTAGTTCGCCAGCATCGGCCCGGTCTTGGGCGTGAAGGAGAGCACGAGCCCATAGAGGAACGGGTAGATGAACAGCGCCAAGAGGAAGAACACCGCTGGCAGAACCAGCAATGTCAGAGAATCGATGCCGCGTGCGGCGAGCCTCTGGCTGAGGGGGATGGATGTCGTCGCGCTCACGCCGCCCCCCCGAAAACCAGGACGCGATCGGGATCTGCCGCCAGAGTGACCTCGCCGCCCGGCGCGATGCGGTCATGCGCCAGGAAGGAGAGATCGGTTCCATCCGCCATGCGGGAGAAGCCGACGAATTCGCGACCGCGGAACTCGGTCGAGACGACGGACGCCTTGAGCCCGGCGCCCCCGGCAGTTGCGGGGTGAAGATCCTCCGGCCGGATCGCGAGCCAGGCCTGAGCACCGGGCGCCACCGCGCCACGCACCCGCCCGACGATCTTGGCGTCACCGACGGTGACGGTCGCACGCTCGCCCTCGACAGAGGCGACGCGACCGGCGACCTTGTTGCGGAAGCCCATGAACTCGGCGACATCGAGATGGTCGGGGCGGGAGAACAGGTCTTCCGGCCCACCGACCTGACGGACCTCGCCGTCACGCATCACGACGATGCGGTCGGCCAGCGACAACGCTTCTTCCTGGTCATGCGTGACGTAGATCGTGGTTGCGCCGAGCGTATTGTGGATGCGGCGGATCTCGGCGCGCATCTCGAGACGCAGCTTGGCATCGAGGTTGGAGAGCGGCTCGTCCATCAGCACGAGCGGCGGCTCGACGACGATGGCCCGGGCGATGGCGACACGCTGCTGCTGTCCGCCGGAGAGCTGGCCGGGCAGTTTTTCGGTCTGGCCCTGCAACCGGACCAGGGCTGCGGCTTCGCCGACACGCCGCTCGATCTCGGATTTCTGGACGCCGCGCATCTTCAGACCGAAGCCGATATTCCGCTTCACGCTCATATGCGGGAAGAGGGCGTAATTCTGGAACACCATGCCGAAGCCGCGCTCCTCGGGCCGCAGCGGGTCGATGCGCCGATCATCGAGCCAGATGCCGCCCCCCGTCGCCGGCAGAAGGCCCGCGATCAGGTTCAGCGTCGTCGACTTGCCGCAGCCCGACGGACCGAGAAGCGCGATGAACTCGCCCTTCTTGATCGTCAGCGACACGTCCTTGACGGCGTTGTGAGTGCCGAAGTCGCGGCTCAGATTGTCGAGCCGCAGCTCGCGGAAGTTCGCAGCGTGAATCGTCATTTAGGTCACGTCTTTGGAAAGCGGCTGATGGGTTCAGTCAGGAAATGTGACGGCGAAGCGAGCCGGCCGGAACCGGCTCGCTGTCGTTAGCGGGTTTCGTTCACTTGCGCTTGGCGCCGCCGACTTCCTCGTCCCAGCGGCGGAAGGCGAGCACCATCTGGTCGGGGTCGAGCGGCGTCTCGAGCGGAGCCTCGGCGATGAGCTTCTCGTATTCGGGGCGGCCGTATTCCTTGATCGCCGCCTGGCTATCGGCGGGCGCCATGTCGAGCGTCACGCCCTTCACCGCCGGACCCGGATAGAAATAGCCCTCGTCATAGGTGTAGGCCTGCTGCTCCTTGGTGAGCAGGAAGTTCATCAGGTCGAGCAGAACCGCGAGCTTCTCGTCAGAGACGCCCTTCGGGATGCACATGTAGTGCGCGTCGGTGACCCAATGGAATCCCTTGAGCGCGCCGACCTTGGCTTCCTTGGGCACGACGCCGAGCACGCGCGGGTTGATGTCCCAGCCCGTGGTCGTGACGGTCATGTCGCGGGAGCCTTCGCCGAGCTCCTTCATCACCGCACCCGTGCCGGCCGGGTAGTACTCGACGTTCTCGCCCAGCGCCTTGAGATAGGCCCAGGTCTTGTCCCAGCCCTTGACCGGGTCCTTCGGGTTCGAATCCCCGAGGATATAGGGCAGGCCCATGATCCAGGTCCGGCCGGGGCCCGAATTGGCGGGGCGCGCATAGAAGAAGCGGTTCTTGTTCTCGCGGGTATAGGCGAGCAGCTCCTCCGCCGTCGTCGGCACCTTCTTGACCTTGTCAGGCATGTACTCGAGCAGCGGCCCGGACGGATAATAGGTCACCACGACGCCCTGCCCGCTCGCGAGGCCCTGCATCTTGGCGGCACCTTCGAGATAGATCTCGTCGAGCTTCGGCAGCGAGCCTGCAAGCTGCGGCAACAGCGGCGTCCAAAGCTTCTGGTCGACACCGGCGGAAAGCGCATCGGTCCCGGTCAGCACCATGTCGATATCGACGCGGTTCGCTTCCTGCTGTGCCTTCAGCTTGCCGGGAAGCTCCGGCGCGGGCGCCTTGGTGAAGGTGATGCGCGAGACCAGGTTCGGCTTGGCCTTGCGGTAATTCTCAATGGCCTTCTGCGTCAGCGCCAGATTGCCGGCGACATCGACGACGGAAAGCGCGACCGGCGAGGTCGGCAGCTTGAGCTGCTGCGCGAAGGCGCCCGGCGCATAGGCCGCGGCACCGGCGAGACCTGCGACGCCGCCGAGAAATGTGCGCCGATTGATGCTGTCCTGGACCATGACTTCTCCCTTCGGTACGGATTTACCGCTTTTGGATTCTTAGACACCTTTCGGCATCAGCCTCGGCGAAGTTCACGTTGACGCCGCCTCGGATTGCCCGGTATCCTAGTATACTAGTGGACCAGAGCTTGGCAATGGGCAGCGCAGCGGCACGACAAAGCACAGACCAGATTCACCGCGCCTTGCGGGACGACGTCCTCAACGCGGTGCTCCTGCCGGGCGAGGCGATGTCGGAAGCGCGGATGGCCGTCCAGTTCGGGGTCAGCCGCACGCCCGTGCGCGAGGCCTTCAAGCGACTGGTCGACGAAGGTTTCCTGGTGGTCGTGCCGCAGGTCGGCACCTTCGTCGCGCCGATCGATCTGGCGGCAGTCTATGACAGCCAGTTCGTGCGCGAAACCTTGGAATGCCGCACTGTCACGCTGGCCGCGCAGCGGATCGACGATGCCGGGCGCGCCGCGCTGGAACGGCTGATCACCCAGCAGGAACAGGCGCTCGCAGTGGGCGATCGCGTTAATTTCTTCCGTGCTGACGAGGCCTTCCATGCCGAGCTCTCGCGGCTATCGGGCCACCCCTCGGTCTGGGGCCTGATCGAAGGCGTCAAGGCGCAGCTTGACCGCGTGCGCTGCCTGTCGCTCGAGGCCGCGTCCTGGCCCGGCATGATCATGGACCAGCATCGCGAGATCGCCGCGAAGGTCAGCGCCGGCGACGTGCTCGGCGCCGAGACGGCAATGCGGGCGCATCTGCGCACGGTGTTCGACGCCATCGAGGCGATCGCGCGCAATCATGTTGACGCCTTCGTCGCCAACACCCCGATCCGCAAGGCCTGAGCCGGCCGCATTCTCTGCATCACGACAAGAAACGACAAGGAAGGAACGCGACGATGGAACAAACTTGGCGCTGGTTCGGGCCGGACGATGTGGTGACGCTCGCCCAGGCACGGCAGGCGGGCGCGCAAGGCATCGTCAACGCGCTGCATCAGATTCCCTATGGCGTCGTCTGGAGCGTCGAGGAGATCGAGGCGCGCAAGGCGATCATCGAAAAGGACAAGAGCCTCGGCCTGCGCTGGTCCGTGGTCGAGAGCCTGCCGATCCATGAAAGCGTCAAGATCGGCGAAGGCGATCTCGAGCCGATCTTCGTCAACTACCGCCAGTCGCTGCGCAATCTCGCCGCCTGCGGCATCGAGGTGGTCTGCTACAACTTCATGCCGGTTCTCGACTGGACCCGGACCGAACTCGCCTGCCCCCTGCCCGGCGGCGGCACGGCGCTGCGCTTCAACCTGCATGAATATGTCGCCTTCGACCATTTCATGCTGGAGCGACCTGGCGCCGCCGACGGCCACTCTGCCGAGGTGATGGACCGGGCCAAGGCCTGGTTCGAGCGCTCGACCGAGGCCGATCGCGCCCGTCTGCTCGCCAATATCATGGCCGGGCTGCCCGGCGCCTATGATCGCTATGACGTGCCCGGCCTGAAGCGCATGCTCGCGCGCTATCATGAGATGAGCCATGACGGGTTGCGCGCCAATCTGAAGCGGTTCCTCGAGGCGGTGATCCCGACTGCGGAAGAGGTCGGGATTCGCATGTGCATTCACCCCGACGATCCGCCGCGCCCACTCTTCGGCCTGCCGCGCATCTGCTCGGACGAGAGCGACATCGCCTTCATACTCAGTGCGGTCGATACCCCGTCCAATGGCCTGACGCTGTGCTCGGGCTCGCTGGGGGCCAACCCAGGGAACGACGTGCCCGGAATCGCCCGGCGCTTCGCCGACCGGATCTGGTTCGCGCATCTGCGCAATGTCGCCAAGGATCCGGACGGCTCCTTCATGGAGGCAGAGCATCTCGGCGGCGACACCGACATGGTGGCGCTGGTCGATGTGCTGATGGTCGAGGAGCAGCGCCGCAAGGCCGCCGGCTGGCGCCATTGGCGCATCCCGATGCGGCCCGATCACGGCCATGAACTGCTCGACGATATCGGCAAGGGCAGCTTCCCGGGCTATCCGGCCGTCGGCCGCCTGCGCGGCCTCGCGGAGCTGCGCGGCGTGATGGCCACCCTGACCAGCCTGCGCGGCTACGACGCCTGATCAGGCCAGGGACGCTACTTAGGCCAGAAGACGCTGATCGGCGAGCTGCACCAGCTTGCCGCCAGCAATCGTCGCAACGACGCGCGGCTGCGGCGCATCCTCGACGATGATCAGATCCGCCCGCCTGCCCGGCGCAATGACGCCGCGATCGGCCAGGCCAAGGGCTTCCGCCGGGGCCTCGGAAACCAGCCTCCAGGCCTCGGGAAAGCTCGCCGTGCCGTTGCGCGCCAGCATGAAGGGCGCCAGCAGCAGCGCCGGATAATAGTAATCCGACGCCAGAATGGTGCAGAGCCGCTTGCCGACCATATCCTCGGCGGCCGGGCAGCCGGTATGCGAACCGCCGCGTACGACATTGGGCGCGCCGAACACCGTCGCCTCGTCATGCGCGACCGCCTCGCGCGCCGTCGCCTCATCCATCGGGAACTCCGCCACGGTCACGCCGAGCGAGCGATACCAACGCCGCATGTCCGGGCTCATGTCGTCATGCGAGAGCGTCGGAATGCCGGCGGCCAGCGAGGCCTTCGCCAGCCGCGCGACCGATTCCGGCACGTCGTCGCCGCGGTCATGGGCGTTCTGCGCCAGGGCCATGAAGTCGGCATGTGAGAGGCCGGTGCGCTCGACCATCTTGGCGACCTTGTCCGGCCGGGTCGTCTCCTTGAGGATCCCGCCGGTATGGTCGTTGAAGGCCAGCACTCCGACGCGCCCCGCCTGCAGCCACTCGATAATCTCGGCCTCGGCATCGAGGTTGAAGGTCTCGTGGCGCAAATGAAATCGGGTATCGGCCCCAAGTTCCGGCCCGAGCCGTGCAATCGCCTCGACCAGGCGCCGCGCATTACCGGCTCCGCGCAGGCCGGGTTCCCAGGACCAGGTGACGCCGTGGAAGGCCGTGGTGATACCGCAGCTCAGCATGGCGCGATCGGCATCGCGCAGAGCGAGATCGATATCGAACGACACGCGCGGTCGCGGCATGATGTGCCGCTCGAAGGCATCACCATGACAATCGACCATGCCCGGCAGGACGAGCAGGCCGGTGGCGTCCAGGCGCAAGGCGCCGGCAGGAGGAGACGCATCGAGCGCAGCGATGGACGATCCATCGGTGACGAGATCGGCACGGGTGAGCGCGGCGGTCAGAACTGTTCCGCCCGTGATATGAAGTGACACGCCCGCCTCCGCCGCAGCCCCTGGGAGGGCGCGCTTGACGGGTCAGCATGACGGCAGAATGACAAGCGGGCCGGTCAGGATGGCGTCCGGCCTTGTTCAACGCACCGAGACCGGCGACAACGTCATCGACCGGGCGGCCTTCCGCAAAGCCGGCATCGTCCACTGCGATCAGCAAGCGGCGGCATCGGCGAGGCGCAGGACGGTGACGCTCCGGCCCAGGATCATTTCAAGACCTCGGTCGCGGTGATGATGGAACGGGCGATGTCGACCAGCTTGCGCTTCTCGTTCATCGCGGTGCGGCGCATCAGGGCATAGGCCTCCGCTTCGGGGAGCCCTTTGAGGCGCATGACGATCCCCTTGGCATGATCGATCAGCGCGCGGTCGTCGCGCTGCGACCGCACCTCGTCCAGCCCCTCGCGCAGCTTCGAGGCAGCGTCGAAGCGACTGATGCAGGCCTGGAGGATCGGCTTGAGCGCCGCCCGGTTCAGCCCGTCGACGGCATAGACCGCGACCCCTGCCTCGACGGCCGCCTCGATCAAGGMCGGATCCGGCGGCTCGACGAACAGGGTGACCGGCCGCTTCGGGCGCTGGCTGACCAAAAATGCCTCAGCCAGCGCATGATGGTCGGGGCTCGCGAGATCGATCACGACTACATCGGGGTCATGTGACTCAACGCTAGTGACTTGCCCGTTTGTCGCACCGATTTGGACGAGATCGGTAAAGCCCGCCTCGCGCAAGCCCTCGTCGAGAATGGCAGCCCGGACCGGGTTGGCGTCGACGATCAGAATTTTCAACGCAGGTGTCATGAGCCACGACGCCTAACGCAGTGAGGATAAGGCCCGTCCTCAGCCCGACAGGATTGCGACACCTGCCAGAATGAAACCACCACCGGCGATGCGGGCAAGCTGCGGCATCCGCACCGCAAGCTGGCCCGCAA
This sequence comes from Allobosea sp. 05T433, assembly GCF_056396065.1. Classification (NCBI taxonomy): domain Bacteria; kingdom Pseudomonadati; phylum Pseudomonadota; class Alphaproteobacteria; order Hyphomicrobiales; family Alloboseaceae; genus Allobosea; species Allobosea sp. 05T433. The sequence continues at coordinate 182,033 of NZ_JBFTKS010000005.1, forward strand.
GAAGCAAGCCTACTCCATGCAGGGCAGATGTCGCGATCACAAAGCCGATCGCATAGCTCACACCGCTGGCATCCTCCGGCATCTCGGCGCCATGGGCAAAGCCGTGGAAGATCGCGAAGATCCCGCAGGCAAGGGCGCCGGCAGCGAGCGGCGGCGCGAGATTGAGTGCGATGGCAAGCCCGAGGATGACGATGGAAAAGGCGATACCGACCTCCGCGCCTGGAAGCGGTCCGCCGGACATCGCCCAGAGCCCGGCCAGCGCCATGGCCGAAACGAAGGTGACGGGGTAGGCGATGCGCGCCCTGCCACCGACGAGCCCGGCCCAGAGGCCGACCGCGATCATCGCCAGCGCATGATCCAACCCGGTGAGCGGATGCTGCAGCCCGTGAACGAGACCATCTACGGAGCCCACTCCGGTATGGGCAAGGGCGGGTGCCGCCATCATCGTCACGAGCGACGCCAGGGCGCCCGTCAACCGCGTCAGCATGTTCGCCTCCTCTATCCCGGGGCGATCGCCTTCAGGCCGCCCACGGTCTCGATGAAATCCACCACCGCATCGACGCCCTCGCCCTCCCGCGTATTGGTGAAGACGAAGGGTCGCTTGCCCCGCATGGTTCTTGAGTCCCGGTCCATCACAGCAAGATCCGCGCCAACATGCGGAGCGAGATCGGTCTTGTTGATGACGAGCAGGTCCGAGCGGGTGATGCCCGGGCCGCCCTTGCGCGGGATCTTCTCGCCGGCTGCGACATCGATCACGTAGATCGTCAGATCGGCGAGTTCGGGCGAGAAGGTCGCCGCCAGATTATCTCCGCCGGACTCGATCAGGATCAGGTCGAGCGCGGGAAATTTGCCGCGCATTTCGTCGACCGCGGCGAGGTTGATCGAACAATCCTCGCGGATCGCGGTATGCGGGCAGCCGCCGGTCTCGACGCCCATGATGCGCTCCTCGGGCAGAGCCCCTGCGACGGTCAGGAGACGCGCATCCTCCTTGGTGTAGATGTCATTGGTGATGGCGCAGAGATCGTAACGATCGCGCATGCGCTTGCAGAGCACCTCCATCAGGGCGGTCTTGCCGGAACCGACCGGGCCGCCGATGCCGACGCGCAAGGGGCCGTGGGGAGAGCGGGTCATGAGCGGAACAGCCTCGAATACTGGGTTTCGTGGCGCAGGGACGCAAGGTCCGAGCGCAGCGCGCAGCCGCCGAGATCAGCGAGCGTCGCGGTTTCCGCGCGCGTGGCAGCCGCATGCAAGGACGGCACCAGCCCAGCCGTAATCCTCTGCCCGTCGGTCTGTCCGATGACGCCGAGCCTGACCGAGGCCGAAACCAGATTGGCGACGAAGGCGAGGCTGTAAGCTTCCAGGGCCGGGCGCAGCGGCACGTCATGGCCGCTGGCGGCGGACGCGACCGCAATGGGATAGGCGACGTCGCCCTCCCAGGCAGCGCGGAGCCGATCAAATGCCGCGCAGGGCCAGGCGGCGCGAACGGCCGCGACGAACGCATTGCCCTGCGTCACCGTTTCCAGCCGCCGCTCCGCGGAGTTCGCCAGCGCCAGGGCCAGCTCCGCCACCTCGCTCAGCGCCGCGCCGTCCTCAGCCCCGAGGGCGTTGTAGGCGCACGTGAACAGGACGAGGTCGTTATGGAGGGAGCCGTGGCCGACGAGCGCCTCGAGCCAATCGCGAAGCGTGTCGGCATTGGTGAGGTCGCCGGCCTCGAAGGCCCATTCCAGCCCATGCGAATAGGCAAAAGCGCCGACCGGGAAGGACGGCGAAAGCCAGACCATCAACCGCAGATGGACGTGCGACATCAGCCCTCAATGGTCGTGCTTGTGACCCTTGTGCGCGTGTTCGGCGCCATGATGGTGGCCGTCGTCATGCTTGTGATCATGATCGCCATGGCCGTGGTCGTGGCCACAGCCGCAATCCGCACCGTGGGCATGCGCATGGGCGTGGGCATGGTTCGCGTGATCATCACGCTTGTTCTCGTGGTGGTCGTGGCCATGGTGATCGTGAGCATGATCATGGCCGGCGTGAGCGTGCCCCTTCTCGTGATGACCGTGGCCGTGATCGTGCCCGCAGCCGCAGGATGCGTCATGCGCGTGATCGTGATCATGACCGCGTTCATGGTCGTGGGCGTGACCGTGATCATAGGCGCCGCGCTCAGGCTGGAACGGACGTTCGACCACGCTCATGGCGCAGCCCTGGCCACGGACCATCTCGGCGAGGACGTGGTCGTTCTCGATATAGATGGCGTCCGCCGTGATCTCCGCGGGCGTGTGCCGGTTGCCGATATGCCAGGCGACGCGCATCAGCCGCAGCGGGTTCTCGGCCCGCACTTCGAGCAGGCTCTGCGCAGCGGCCCTGACCAGGACCAGGCCGCCGTCTTCGAGTTTCACGGCATCGCCATCGTTCAGAACCGTCGGTTTGTCGAGATCGAGCAGGATCTCGCGCCCGCCATCGCCTTTCAGCGCGATGCGGCGGCGATTGCGGTCCTCGTGGTCGAGCGTCAGGGTCTCGACGACCTTGTCCTGCTTGACCGCGGCCTTGCGGACGACGGAGGTGGCGCGCAGCATGATGGTACCCGTGACAACGAAATGGATCAGAGGCGATCGACCGATCGCGGCTCGACCACTTCGATCACCGGAGGCGTCGTGACGCAAGCCCCCGCGATCTCGAGGAACGCCTGAAGATGCGGCTGCTGCAGGTGGCGGTCGATATGCTCGCGCTGCTCCCAGCTCTCCACCGACACGAAATACCCGGGCTCCGTAATGCTCTCATGCATGTCATAGGCGAGACAGCCATGTTCGCGACGTGTCGCGGCGATACAGTCTTGCGCCGCAGCGACAAAGGCTGCGCGGGTTTCCGGGCGGATGCGCGCCCGCGCAATGACGATAACCGGATCCGACATACCGCGTTCTCCTCTCGTGCCTGAGGGCGCTTCACCCGCCCAGAGAGAATACGCACGTTTCGGCGGGCTGGATGCAGCCGCCGCGCCCTCTGCAGCAGAATGGCGCAGAGGGTCCGGATGCGTGGGATGCGCTTGCGAAGGCGAGGAGCCGGATTTCGCCGCCCTTACCGTGGCCGCGCCTTCACCTCGGTGTCGAACTTCTTCAACAGGCGCGAGCGTTCGGCCGGACTGCCCCAGCGCGGTGTATCGTAGTCGATCAGCTTGATCTCCGAGAACTTTGGCGCGTCGGGAGAGAGTTCGGCGCTCCTGTTCGACGGGATCGAGTTGATCTTGAGCTTGGCGTTGATGTTCTGCGCCTCGGGCGAGAGCGTGAAATCGATGAAACGGCGCGCCGCCTCGGCATTCCTGCCGCCCTTGATGATCGAAACCGAGCCGGTCTCGTAGCCCGTGCCTTCGCAGGGCGCGACGGTCTGGATCGGCGCCCCCTGCAGCTTCTGCGTCAGCATGTCGTGGATGAAGGCGATGCCGATCGCCGTCTCGCCCAGCGCCGTCGCCTTGACCGGTGCAATGCCGGACTTGGTGTACTGATTGATGTTCTTGTGCAGGGCCTTGAGATAGTCGAAGCCCTTCTCCTCGCCGAGGCGCTGCACGGTGGTCGCGAGGAAGACGTAAGCCGTGCCGGACGAGCTCGGGTCGGCAATCTGGACCTCGTCGCGATAGGCCGGGTCGAGCAGGTCTGCCCAGCATTTCGGCTCGGGCAGGCCCTTCTTCTTCAGCATCTCGGTGTTGTAGCCGACGCCAAGCGCGCCGAGATAAATGCCGGAGGTGCGGAATTTCGACTGCTCGGCATGGCGCTGTGCCCAATCATGCAGCTCGGCGAGCTTGGGCGAACGATACTCGTCGAGCAGCCCCTCCTCCGCCGCCTGCAGATGCGGCTCACCGGGGCCGCCCCACCAGACATCGCCACGCGGATTGGAGGCTTCCGCCTTGACCTGCGCATAGACCTCGCCCGTGCTCTTGCGCACCATCGAGACCTTGATGCCGGTGGCGCGCTCGAACATCGTCGCGCCCTCACGACACTGTTCTTCGAGAATCGAGCAATAGACTGTGACCTGCCCCTGCGCCGCAGCGGGCTGATAGGAGGCCAGAAGCGCAGCGCTGGCGAGCCAGAACGACGCCTGGCGAGCGAAACGGAAACCGGACACGAGCTCTCTCCCTGGCAAACTTGTCTGCCTGACAAATTCATTTGCCGACGAAGAAAGGATGCGCGAGCGGGCTAGTCAATACGGAAGCGGCGCGCGCCCATGCGGTCCACAGCCCCGGGCGCCACTCAATCGCTCAGAACAGGAAATAGCGCTGCGCCAGCGGCAGCTCGCTGGCAGGTTCGCAAACCAGCAACTCGCCATCCGCCACCACCGCATAGGTTTCCGGATCAATCCGGATGTCGGGCGTCGCGTCGTTGTGGATCATGCTCTTCTTGGAGATGCCGCCACGCGTGTTCTCGACCGCGACCATCTCCTTGTCCGTACCGAGGCGGGACTTGAGGCCACTCGCCAGCGCGGCCTGCGAGACGAAGACCAGCGATGTCGTGGTCACGGCCTTGCCGAAGGCGCCGAACATCGGGCGGTAATGCACCGGCTGCGGCGTCGGAATCGATGCGTTGGGATCGCCCATGGGCGCAGCCGCGATCATGCCACCCTTGAGGACGAGATCGGGCTTGGCGCCGAAGAAGGCCGGCGACCAGAGCACGAGATCGGCTAGCTTGCCGATCTCGATCGAGCCGATATGGCGCGAGATGCCATGCGCGATCGCCGGATTGATCGTGTATTTCGCGACATAGCGCTTGGCGCGGAAATTATCGGCGCCGGTGCCGGCGTCCTGTGGCAGCGGACCGCGCTGCACCTTCATCTTGTGCGCGGTCTGCCAGGTCCGGGTCACGACCTCGCCGATGCGCCCCATGGCCTGGCTATCCGAGGACATCATCGAGAGCGCGCCGAGATCGTGCAGGATGTCCTCGGCCGCGATCGTCTCCTTGCGGATGCGGCTTTCGGCGAAGGCGAGATCCTCGGGGATAGAGGGCGAGAGGTGATGGCAGACCATGAGCATGTCGAGATGCTCGTCGAGCGTGTTGACCGTGAAGGGCCGCGTCGGATTGGTCGACGACGGCAGCACATTGGGCAGGCCCGCCACCTTCATGATGTCGGGCGCATGGCCGCCGCCGGCCCCCTCGGTGTGGAAGGCGTGGATGGTGCGGCCCTTGAAGGCCGCGATCGTGTCCTCGACGAAACCGCTCTCGTTCAGCGTGTCGGTGTGGATCATCACCTGGATGTCGTAGTCGTCGGCGACGGAGAGGCAGTTGTCGATCGCGGCCGGTGTCGTACCCCAGTCTTCATGCAGCTTCAGCGCGCAGGCGCCGGCCTCGATCATCTCCGTCAACGCGCCCGGCAGCGCGGCATTGCCCTTGCCGGCAAAGGCGAGGTTCATCGGGAAGGCGTCGGCCGCCCTGATCATCTGGCCGAGATGCCAGGGGCCGGGCGTGCAGGTCGTCGCGAGCGTGCCATGGGCCGGGCCGGTGCCGCCGCCCAGCATCGTGGTGAGGCCGCTCATCAGCGCGTCCTCGATCTGCTGCGGACAGATATAGTGGATATGGCTGTCGAAGCCGCCGGCGGTGATGATCTTGCCTTCGCCGGCAATGACCTCGGTTCCGGGGCCGACAATAATGGTCTCGGACGGATTGAAGTTTCCGAACCCGTTCTGGATATCTGGATTGCCGGCCTTGCCGATGGCGCAGATGCGCCCGGCCCGGATACCGATATCGGCCTTGACGATGCCCCAATGGTCGAGGATCAGCGCGTTGGTGACGACGGTATCGACCGCACCAGCGGCATTGCTGACCTGGCTCTGGCCCATGCCGTCGCGGATGACCTTACCGCCGCCGAACTTCACCTCCTCGCCATAGGTGGTGAAATCCTTCTCGACCTTGATGACGAGTTCGGTATCGCCGAGGCGCACCGTATCGCCGGTCGTCGGGCCGAACATGGCGGCATAGGCATTGCGCGGAAAGGGAAAGGGCATCTCGAAGTCCCTGGTCGGTTCTTGCGACGTGTTAGCAATTCTCAGGCCGATGCATCCGGCTCCGATTTGGGCTGCCGGTCCTCAGCGCGCCGCTTCGTCTTGGCCTTCGCACCCGCGGGCTTGCGGCGGCGGGTAGCGCGCAGGCTCTCCTCCTGCAGCATCTCGAGCTGGACCTGCTGGATCTCGGCCAGGCGCTGCCATTGCCGGGTGATCAGATGGTCGATCTTCTCGTGCAGATGGCGGATCTCGAGTTCGGCCTTGAGGTTGACCTGATAGTCGTTGAACGAGCGCAGACGGTCCTTCTGCTCCTGCCGCTTCTGGCTCATCATGATGATCGGAGCCTGGATCGCCGCGATGCAGGAGAGGACGAGGTTCAGCAGGATGAAGGGATAGGGGTCGAAGGCATTGTCCATCCCTTCCACGACATTGATCATCATCCAGATCGCCAGCACGACGCCAAAGCTGATCAGGAAGGCCCAGGAGCCGCCGAAGCCGGCGAGACCGTCGGAGAGGCGCTGCCCTACCGTGCGATGCTCCTCGAAATCGTCCTCGACATTCGCCGCGATGGTGTCCTGCTTGGCGATGCTTTCGACGACTTCACGGTCGAGCTCCGTGTACTCGCCATGCTCCTCACGCAGGATTTCCTCGACATAGCGCGTGCGGTAGCGCGCGAGCTCCGCCTTGCTGATCAGGCTCTGCTCGGTAAGCTGCGGGAAGTCGGACTGGATGCGCTCGGCCAGGGAAGGACGCAGCGTGGCAAGCGGGACAAGGTTCTTGCGGCTGGTCTCGACACCCGAAATGGCGCAGGTCCCGCGCTTCTTTCCGTTCGCGGCCAGTTGTTGTGACGATTTCTCTGCGATCGCGGTCATCGGCACTCTCACCCCGCACCGGCATCGGTCTCGCTAGAGCTTACCCATGATCTCCTGCCGGAAGCCATAGACCTCGCGCTTGCCGCCGAGCGCCACGAGCCTGACCTCGCGGGTCTGGCCGGGCTCGAAGCGCACAGCCGTTCCCGCCGGAATATCGAGCCGAAAGCCCCTCGCCTTCTCGCGTTCGAAGGAGAGCGCGGGATTCGCCTCGAAGAAATGATAGTGGGAGCCGATCTGGATCGGCCGGTCACCGGTATTGGCAACCGCGAGCATCAGGCTCTCGCGACCTTCATTGAGAATGAGGTCGCCGGGTAGCGTCGTCACTTCGCCGGGCTTCAGGCGCCCGGCCGAGCCGCGGATCGGCTCATGCACGGTGACGAGCTTGGTCCCGTCTGGAAAGGTCGCCTCGACCTGCACGTCATGGATCAGCTCGGCGATGCCGTCCATGACCTGGTCGGCCGAGATCACATGCGCGCCTGCCTCCATCAGCTCGGCGACAGAACGACCGTCGCGCGCACCCTCGACCACGAAATCGGTGATGAGCGCAACGGCCTCCGGATAGTTGAGCTTGACGCCGCGCTCCAGCCTTCGCCGCGCCACCATGGCAGCCATGGCGACGAGCAGCTTGTCCTTTTCGCGCGGCGTCAGGTTCATGCCTTTTCCTTCTCGTCTTCCTCGTCCTCTTCGGACTCGTCTTCCGAGGTCTCGACCTCTTCGTCGTCCTCGTCTTCCGCCTCGTCCTCATCGAGGTCGAGATCGGCGTATTCATAGGCGAAGACGATCTCGCTGGTGGCGGGATCGAAGCTGCTCGTGGTGGATTCCTCGAAGGCCTCGATCAGCATCTCGGCATCATCAGGCCCGTCGACGTCGAAGCGACGCGTGACGGTTTCCCCCTCGTCGGCGAGGGCGAGCTCGACCGCCCAGCCCCGCGAGCCGGTGTCATAAATGCATTTCAGGCCTTGGATCGCCAGCATGGTGCTCTCCTCACGTGGACCATGTGCGCGGCAGCGCACGCCCCGTGACATGCCGAAGCAGCATGACGAGGGCGCGACGGAGCGCCTGGGCATCGCGGGAGAGAAGGCGAATGACGAGAAGGCCGGAGACGAGCCCGGCCCCGGCCTCGACGCTGACACAGGCGGGATCCTCGGCAAGCAGCGCACGAAGCTCATCGAGCCTGGCAGGATGCTCCGGGCCGGCGGCGATCACGGTTGCGACGGCCCGCGCCCCGGCGGCAATGGCAGGCCGCTCCAGCGTGGCGGCGACCGCGCCGTCAAGGCGAAGCTCGTCGGCGAAAATCAGGCGGCCGTCGCGGCGGATGCGCCAGCGATCGTGAATGGCACCGCGCTGCATCGTCTCGCCCATGGCGATGCGGCCGAAGACGATCGATTCACAGGCGACGAGGCGGGCGTCGGTGGCGAGGTCAATCGTCAGATTCCGGGCGAGGCGAGCGCCCGAAAACAGGATGCTCTCCTGCGGCAGCCAGGCGAGGCTCGCCCCGGCAGCAACCGAGAGATGGGTCTCGACCCGCGTGTCAGCGCCCTGGCTGCGATAAATCTTCTCGGCCGCCTGCGTGGTGATGACCGCCTCGGCCTGCGCCTCGATGACGGCATCGACCCGCATCGCGTCGCCACCGGCCATGCCGCCGCCGGTGTTGATCAGCACGGCCTCGCAGGTTGAGGCGAAGGTGTCGGGGAAGCGGGCGCGGTAGCCGCCGGACTCGGCGAGCTCGAGCCGGCGCGTCACTTCGCCGACCCTGGCGAAACGCAGGCGCACGCCGCCATTGGCCCGAACATAGGCCGGCAACAGCGGATCGGCAGAGGCCGGAAGCGGCGGCGCGAACATCGAAGGCCCTGGCGCGAATGAACCTTCAGCCATTCTCCGCCTGCGGCCTCGCCGGGCAAGAGGTGGCGCCGTCAGCGCCGCCCAAATTTCAGGCAGGCGCTGCCCGTTCCACGGGCGCCGCTTCAGCCGGGGCCGGTCTCGATCAGGAAGCGCATCACCTCGCCGCGCGTCGGCGCGCCGGCGCGACCGCCAAAGCGCGTGCATTTGATCGCAGCGGCCGCCGAGGCGAAGCGGATGGCGCTGCGCTCGTCCTGTTCCTCGGCCAGCGCCAGCGCAAAAGCCCCATGCCAGACATCCCCTGCGCCAAGCGTGTCGACGGTCTCGACCGCGAAGGCCGGCAGATGCGCGACTTCGCCATTTTCGATGAAGAGCACCCCTTCCTTGCCGAGCGTGACGGCAAGCCAGGTCGCTGCACCCTGCCCGACCCGGGCGAGGCCAAGGCGCGGATCCTCCTCCCCCGAAACCTCACGCAAGGCCTGGGCGCTGAAGGCGACATGGCTTGCGGTCGCCACGAGATCGGGATGAGGCGGCCTACGGTCGCCATCGAGCAGGCCCGGAATACCGGCCTGGCGCGCAAGCCTCAGCGCCGCGAGCGCTCCTTCGCCCCAGCGCGTATCGGCGAGCACCGCCTTCGCCCCATCCGGCAGGGTTTTCGGGAGCCACTCGGCGCTCTCCGGCATCGCCGGATCGGAATAGGAGACGACCATGCGTTCGCCAGCGGCATCGACAAGAATGGCTGAAACCGGTGAGCGCAACCCCACGGCGCGCAAGGCAAAGCGGGTATTGACGCCCTCGTCTGCGAGCTCAGCCACGATCTCGTCGCCGACACGATCGTCCGCGAGCCGGGTCGCCAGCCAGGATTGACCGCCAAGCCGCGCGATGGCGACCGCGGCATTGCCGGCGCAGCCGCCACCGACCACCGCCAGATCGCGTGAGCGATATTTCTCGCCACGCGTCGGCATGGTCTCGACGCTGTAGACATAGTCGAGGGTTGCGATGCCGAGACTGAAGACGCCGGCCATGGATTTCAACCGCTGAAGCGATATTCGCTGACCTGCCGGTAGACCTCGCCGGGGCGCAGCACGGTCGTGGGAAAATGCGGCAGATTGGGTGAGTCCGGCACGTGCTGGGGTTCCAGCGCGATGCCGGCATTCGGACCATAGGGCTGGCCATCGAGCCCCGCCACGGCAGTGTTGAGCTTGAAGCCGTCATAGACCTGGAGCGCCGGCTCCGTCGTCCAGAGTTGCATCGCGAGCCCACTGCGCAACGAGCGCAAGATCGCGGCATGGGCGAGCGTCAGCCCGGCGAGCGCGCTCGGCTCACACTGGTCGCGGAGGAGGACATAGTCGTGATCGAACCAGAAGCGCGTGCCGTCGGGGTTTGCGAAGCGGACCGCGCGCGGCTTGCGAAAATCGAAGGGCGTGCCGGCAACCGGAACGAGCGATCCGTCCGGGATCAGGTCGGCATCGACCGGCGTCATCAGATTGGCGCGGACCTCGAGCTCGTGGTCGAGAATGTCGGGACCATCATCGAGCTTGAAATAGGAGTGATGCGCGAGATTGACGATCGTCGGCGCATCGGTGGTGGCGGTGAGTTCGATGCGCAGCGTTGCTGCCCCGACAAGGCTGTAGCGGCACCAGAGATTCAGCGCACCGGGATAGCCGGCATCACCGTCAGGCGAGACCAGGGCCAGCGTCACGCTTGCCGCGTCATGATGCAGGATCGTCCAGGGCCGCTTGCCAAAGCCCTGCCCGCCACCATGGAGCGAATGCCGGCCGTTCTCGTTCAGAGGCAACTGATAGGTCTTGCCGTCGAGCGTGAAGCGCCCGCCGCCAATGCGGTTGGCGAAGCGTCCGGCGATCGCGCCCATATGCGAGGCGTGCTGGGGATAATCGGCGGGATCGGCGAGCCCGAGTACGACACGCTGCGGCTGGCCGCTCGTCAGCGGCACGCGCAGATCGCGCAGCGTCGCGCCCCAGTCCATGACACGCGCCTCGGCCCCACCGGGCGAGCGAAGCACGATGTCGTGGATCGGCGTGCCGTCCGAAAGGGTCGCGGCGATAGCAGGCTTGGTCATGGGCATCACACCACCAGCAAGGAAACGCGGCCGAAGCCGCGCCCTCTCGTGCCCGATTTCATCGCCGTGCTCAACGGTCACACGCATGGGTCTGGCGCTTGGGCCCGGCGTTTGAGCCCGGCGCCTCGGCCCTCACCAAACCCCGGTATTCGGCATGCTCGCCCACGGCTCGGCCGGCGCCTTGGCGGGCCCCTTCTGCAGGATCTCGATCGAGATGTTGTCGGGAGAGCGGACGAAAGCCATGTTTCCGTCGCGCGGAGGGCGGTTGATCGTGACGCCCGCCTTCATCAGCTTGTCGCAGGTCGCGTAGATATCGTCGACCTCATAGGCGAGGTGACCGAAATTGCGGCCGCCGGTATAGACTTCCGGATCCCAGTTATAGGTCAGCTCCAGCGTGGGGCGGCCACGGCTGCCTTCGGCGCCCTTGGCGTCGGCGGCGTCATCCGGCGCAGCCAGGAAGACCAGCGTGAAGCGTCCCTTCTCATTTTCGATGCGGCGGGTTTCGACAAGGCCGAACATGTTCACGTAGAAATCGAGTGACGCGTCGAGATCGGTGACACGCACCATGGTGTGGAGATATCGCATGCTTGGGGCTCCCCTTGTTCGGCCGGGTTGATCTCGCTCCTAAATCGGGCCAGACGCTCTGCTTTCCAAGAGGCGGCGCGCGAGGCGGGCCATGACGAGAACGCAAGACGTGGACACGAAACGCCCCGACGCCGCGACAATTTCCAGCATCAAGCAGCGTGCTGCCTTGCTGTCGGTGATGGCGACGCTCCTGCTGACCGGAGCCAAGGGCATCGCTGCGATCCTCTCCGGCTCGCTCGCCCTGCTGACCGATGCCTTGCAGGGGCTGATCGATATCGGCTCGACTCTGTTCACCTGGTTCGCGGTGCGGGCGGCCGACAAGCCGGCCGACGCGGAGCACCATTACGGCCATGGCAAGGTCGAGGCGTTGGCGGCGCTGGTCGAGACCGCGATCCTCTTTACGCTGGCCGGAGCTATCCTCTGGGAGGCGATCAGCCGGCTGTGGAGCGGTACGGTCGACGCCGTTACCGTCACGCCCATCGTGCTTGGCGTCATCCTCTTTTCCATGATCGTCGACGCGATCCGCTGGCACTCGCTGCGCAAGGTCGCGGCGGAAACGGGCAGCGAGGCACTGGCAGCCGAGGCGACGCATTTTTCGGCGGATTTCGTCGGCTCGGCCCTGGTTCTCGTCGGCCTCATCGCCGCCTGGTTCGGCTTTGGGCGGGCCGACACGATCGCCGCCTTCGCGATCGCAGCCTTCATGGCCTATTCCGCCTTCAAGCTCGGGCGCCGCACGATCAATACATTGCTCGACGCTGCCCCCGCCGGGCTGAGCGAGCGCCTGACCGCCGCAGCCGGGGCTGTGCCCGGCGTCGTCGCCGTGGAATGGCTGAAGGTTCGGCCTTCGGGCGGCCAGACCCATGGCGAGATCGGAATTCGCGTCTCGCGGACGCTCCCGCTCGACCGTGTCGTCGCCATCAAGGACGCGCTCGTGCTGGCGTTGCGCGAGGTCGAGCCAGGGGCCGAGATCACCGTCACCGCCAACCCGATCCAGGTCGATGATGAGACCGCGCTCGAGCGGGTTCTGCTGATCGCGCTCAAGCTCAAGATCCCGGTGCACCACGTCACCGTGCACAGCATCGGCGACCGACTCTCGGTCAGCCTCGATATGGAGGTCGATTCCCGGCTGCCGCTCGGCGAGGCGCATGAGATCGCGACCCGGCTCGAGACCGCGATCCGCGCCGAGTTCGGCGGCGAGACAGAGGTCGAGACCCATATCGAGCCCATGGAAACCGGCACGCCGCCGGGCCACAATGCCGCATGGGACGCGGTGGAGGATATCGGCAAGGCGCTTGCCAAGGAGGCCGCGGGACTCGACGGCCCGATCCACGACATCCACAGCGTCCGCGTGCGCCAGACCCCGAACGGTCTCGTGGTGAATTATCACTGCCGTGTCGATCCGGCGCTCGACGTCGCGGCGGTCCATGCCGCGGTCGACGCGATCGAGCGCGCCGTCCGGATCGCGCGCCCGCAGGTCTGCCGGCTGGTCAGCCATGCCGAGCCTGCGCATCTGCGCCAGCCTGCCTGATCAGCGCGCACGGACTTTCAGCGGAAGGGGGCTCGGGCTACAGACAAGGCTCAGATGTCGTTTTCGCCAGGGTTGTCCATGCGCGCCGAAGATACCCCCCTGATCCGTCTCGAGGATTATCGTCCCTCCGACTGGCTGATCGATACGGTCGATCTCGACTTCGTTCTCGATGCGCATGAAACGAAGGTGCGGGCCCAGCTTGGCCTCAGGCCGAATCCGGCCGGGCAGCCGGGATCGGCGCTGGTCCTCGACGGGGACGAGCTGACGCTGGTCTCGCTCAAGCTCGATGGAACCACGCTGGATGCTGCGGCCTACAGCGCCACGCCGCAGGGACTGACCGTGCTCGCGCCACCGAAGCGCGGCTTAACCCTCACCATCGAGACGGTGCTGAACCCCTCGGCCAATACCAAGCTGATGGGGCTCTATCGCTCGTCCAACGTCTACTGCACCCAGTGCGAGGCGGATGGCTTCCGCCGGATCACCTATTTCCTCGACCGCCCCGACGTGATGTCGGTCTACACCGTGCGCCTTGAGGCGAAGAAGGCCGAGGCTCCGGTCCTGCTCTCGAACGGCAACCGGGTCGCGACCGGGGATGTCGCCGGCACCGACCGGCATTTCGCGGTCTGGCACGACCCTCATCCCAAGCCCGCCTATCTGTTTGCCCTGGTCGGCGGCACGCTCGACCATGTTCGCGAGGACTATGTCACCGCCGATGGCCGCAAGGTCGAGCTCGCCGTCTATGTCGAGCCCGGCAAGAGCAGCCGCGCCGGCTGGGCGCTGGACTCGCTGGTGCGCTGCATGCGCTGGGACGAACGCGTCTTCGGCCGGAACTATGATCTCGACGTGTTCAACGTCGTCGCCGTGTCGGATTTCAACATGGGCGCGATGGAGAACAAGGGCCTCAACATCTTCAACGACAAATATGTGCTGGCCGATCCGCAAACCGCCAGCGATGGCGATTATGCCAGCATCGAGGCGATCATCGCGCACGAGTATTTTCACAACTGGACCGGCAACCGCATCACCTGCCGCGATTGGTTTCAGCTGTGCCTGAAGGAAGGCCTCACGGTCTTCCGCGACCAGGAATTCTCCTCCGACGAGCGCTCCCGCCCGGTGAAGCGCATCGCCGATGTGCGGACCCTGCGCGCAACCCAGTTCTCCGAGGATGCGGGGCCCCTCGCCCACCCCGTCAGGCCGCGCGCCTACAAGGAAATCAACAACTTCTACACGCCGACCGTCTATGAGAAGGGCGCGGAGGTGATCCGCATGCTCAAGGTCCTGATCGGCGACGAGGCCTTCAAGCGCGGCATGGATCTGTATTTCGAGCGCTGCGATGGCACCGCCGCGACGATCGAGGAATTCCTGGCCTGTTTCGCCGAGAGCTCGGGCCAGGATCTCAGCCATTTCGCGCGCTGGTACGAACAGGCGGGCACCCCAACGATCGTCGCCTCCGGCCGCTACGATGCTGCCGCAAGGAGCTATACGCTCGATCTCGCCCAGAGCACGCCGCCGACCCCCGGCCAGCCCCAGAAAGCGCCGGTGGCGCTGCCGATCGCGCTCGGCCTCGTCGGCAAGGCCGGCGACCTGCCGCTCCACAGCAACTCGAATGCCTATGCGGGCGACGGGCTAATCGTGCTCGACCAACCGTCGCTGTCAGTGACCTTCACGGGCCTGGACGAGGCGCCGATCCCGTCCTTGCTGCGCGGCTTTTCGGCCCCGGCGCGGCTGGAGCTCGATCTTGCCGATGCCGATCTGCTGCGCCTGTTCTCTGCGGACAGCGATTCCTTCAATCGCTGGCAAGCGCTCCAAACGGTCGCGACGCGCGCGTTGACCAGCGCCGGGCGCGGAGCCCTCAGCGCCGCCGGGCTTGCCGACAAGGCCACGGAACTCGCCGGAGCGCTCGACGCCTTCCTGCGCGATCATGCGCTTGCCGACCCTGCCTTTGCCGCCCAGGTGCTGCGCCTGCCCGCCGCCGCCGATATCGCCCGCGAGATCGGTCGGGATGTCGATCCCGACCGGATCCATGCGGCCCACCGCGCGCTCTCGGCACAGATCGGCAAGACACTGGCCGACAGGCTTTCGAGCCTGCGCGACGCGCTTGACGATAAGAGCCTCTATTCGCCGGATGCCACGGCAGCCGGGCGAAGGGCGCTGCGCAACGAAGCGCTGGGACTGCTCGCCATCGGCGCCCCCGAGACCAGCGCGCGCCTCGCAGACACCCAGTTCAGCGCCGCCGACAACCTGACCGACCGGCTTGCGGCACTCGCCGCCATGACGCTGATCCCGGGCGAGGCTCGCGAAGCCCTGATCCGGCGCTTCGCAGAGCGCTATGCGGCTGAGCCGCTCGTGCTCGACAAATGGCTGATGGCGCAGGCTCTGATCGCCGAGCCCGGCACGCTCGGCCGCGTCAAGGACCTGATGCGGCACCCGACCTTCTCGCTCGGCAACCCGAACCGCGTCCGCTCGCTCATCGGCGGGTTTGCCGCCAACCTGACGCAGTTCAACCGACCCGATGGCGCCGGCTATGATTTCGTGGCGGATATCGTGATCGCGCTCGATCGGACCAATCCCCAGATCGCCTCGCGCCTGCTCGGTTCCTTCAAGACCTGGCGCACGCTGGAGCCGGGCCGTCGCGGCCTCGCTCAGGCGGCCCTCACCATGGTGTCGCGCACCCCCAATCTGTCGCGGGACGTCGCCGATATCGCAGAGCGCGCACTCGCCTGAGAGGCGGGGCGCGCACCGCCTGTCCAGTTCGTTAACGATTTATTACCCGCACAAGATTCATTCTATGAATTACTACAACCATAGGGTGAATTCTGAGCCCCTGATTCAACTCAAAGCTAGACAAACCGATTCGGTCGGATTCAACTGGCGGTGATTCGAGGGGATGCGGCACGTCTCCCGATCTTACTGACGGTACTGTTATCCGAAGGGGGAACGGGCATGGCGCGTGCGAACGCGACCTGCGCGGCAACGCGCGCAGGCACGATTCTGGGTGTCGCAAGATCGCTGACTCATCCGCTCTACCAGCGGTTTGAGAAGGCTGAGCCGACCTTTCGCAAAGTCATTCCTGCCCTCGTCCTCGGCTTTTTTGTCCTGTTCGGTGCCGGCGCCTATATCCAGACCTCCGCGATGCGTGACGATGCATTGTCGGATGCGATATCTGATCTCGACCTCGTCGCGTCATTGATCGCGCGAGAACTCGACATCGCGACAAAGATCGATGCGGCACCTGCAACTGTTCTTGCCGCACTTGCGACCAAGCACCTGTCCTCACATGGCCGCCTCGTCCATGTCAGCGATGCCATCGGTCAGGTCATCGCCAGCGAGCCGGTGATTGGACAGGCCCGGCGCACGCTGGTCGATTTCCTTGGCCAGACCCAGCCGCTGACCGTGTTCGGCGACCGGGCCGGCGTCATGAAGATCGTCCTCCCAGGCGGCCTTGAGACCTTCGCGACCGTCCGCAACCTCGCCGCCCCGCTCGGCCAGGTTGCGGTCTTGCAACCCGCGTCGCGGGTGCTGTCGCTCTGGAATGAGCGCAGTCGCGCGCTCACCATCCTGTTCGGCTCGGCCGCGCTGGTCCTTTCTGCCCTTACCGTCGCCTTCCTGATGCAGTCGAAGCGCGCCCGCGCCGCCGACGAGGACTGCGACTGCGTGCGCGAACGTATCGATACCGCGCTCAACCGCGGCCATTGCGGCCTCTGGGACTGGGACCTCGCGCGCGGCCGCATCTACTGGTCGGACTCGATGTATGCGATGCTCGGCTATGACCGCGCCGGCGACTTCATGTCCTTTGGCGAAGTCAATGCCTTCATCCATCCGGCCGATGTCGATCTCTACGCGCTCGCCGACGCGATCAGCCGCGGCGAGGCCGACCATCTCGACCAGGAATTCCGGGTTCGCGACGTCAATGGCGGCTGGGTCTGGCTCAAGGCCCGCGCCGAGCTGGTCACCGACCGGCGCACCCATTCGCAGCACCTCGTCGGCATCGCAGTCGACATCTCCGAGCAACGCCGCATGGCCGAGCAGACCGCGACAGCCGATGCCCGCCTGCGCGATGCCGTCGAGGCCATCTCGGAAGCCTTCGTGCTCTGGGACGCGGATAATCGTCTCGTGCTCTGCAACGCCAAATACCAGCAGTTGCACCAGCTTTCCGCCGAAGCCGTCCATCGGGGCGTGAGCCACGAAGAGGTGATGAGCCTCAGCGCCCAGCCCAATATCGACCGCGAGCCGACCCGCCACTCCCGCGAGAACGGCACCTCCTACGAGGCGCGCCTCTCCGATGGCCGCTGGCTCCAGATCAACGGACGCCGCACGAAGGATGGCGGCTCGGTTTCGGTCGGCACCGACATCACCACGCTGAAGCAGCAGGAAGAGCGGCTCACCCAGTCCGAGCATGAACTCCTGATGCATGTCACCAATCTCAAGGCCTCACGCCAGAAGCTCGAGGCGCAGGCTCAGCAACTCGCCGATCTCGCCGAGCGCTATCTCGAGCAGAAGGCTGCCGCCGAAACCGCCAACCGCGCCAAGTCGGAATTCCTGGCGAATATGAGCCACGAGCTGCGCACGCCGCTCAACGCCATCATCGGCTTCTCCGAGATCATGGAGAACGGGATGTTCGGTGCCCTCGGCAGCGAACGCTATGTCGAGTATGTCCGCGACATCCGCACCAGCGGCGGCTATCTGCTCAGCGTGATCAACGACATCCTCGACATGTCGCGGCTGGAATCCGGCAAGCGCCGGTTGGAAGCCTCCGATGTCGCGGTCGACCTCGTCGTGGCCGAGGCCGTGCATGAGGCCCAGGACCAGATCGCGCGCAAGGACCTCACCCTGACCGTGGAGGGGGCCAAGAACCTGCACCTCGTCGCCGATCCGCATGCGCTCTACCAGATTCTCCAGAACCTGCTCGACAACGCGATCAAGTTCACCCCCACCGGCGGGCGCGTCGCCATCCGCACGCGGCAGGTGCCGGACGCGCTCAACATCTATGTCGAGGATACCGGCATCGGCATCCCGAAGGAGAAGATCGACCGTATCGGCCGGCCCTTCGAGCAGGTCGAGGGCGAGCTCATCCGCAGCCATGGCGGCTCCGGCCTCGGTCTCGCCATCGCCCGGTCCCTGACGGAGCTCCATGGCGGCTCGCTGCGCCTGCGCTCGACCAGCGGCGCTGGCACGATCGTGATGGTGCATCTGCCCCTGAACGGGGGCGCCGGGCGGATCAACGCCCAGGCTGCGTAAGGCTCCCTCAGCCCTGACGGGCTGCGCCCAGCACCCGCTTGAAGATTCCGCGCACGGCGCTCCGCGTTTCGTCCAGTTCTGCGCGCAGCACCTTGGCATCCGGCCGGCCAACGGCCGTCGCGATCCGGCGCAGCACACGCTCCGGCACCGCCTTCGGATCGAAGGCCTCCTCAACGGTGAAGCGCTGCCAGAGCTGCACGTCGCCAATCAGACGGTGCGCCTCCACGAGAACCGAGGCATCTGCTTGCGCCAGCAGCCCGGCTTCGCGCGCAGCGACGAAGACCGGCGCGGTATCGCGTACCAGAAGCCCGGGATGAGCGCTGGCGTGAGCCAGGATCAGGAACTGCGCCAGGAAATCCAGATCCGTCAGCCCGCCCGCAGCAAGCTTGAGATCCCATGGATCGCTTTCACCCTTCTCCCTGGCGATCAGCGCCCGCATATCGGCAACCGCCGCAGCGACTTTGGCCGGCTCGCGCCTGCGGCCCAGGATGGCCGCGATCGCCGCTTCAGTGCGGCGCGCGAGCCCAGCATCGCCGGTGATGACGCGGGCACGCGTCAGCGCCATCTCCTCCCAGATCTCGGCTTCGCCGCCGTGATAGGCCTCGAAGCCGGCGAACTGGGTTGCGGCCGGGCTCTTGTTGCCGGAGGGCCGCAGCCGCATGTCGACCTGGTAGAGCGTGCCACGCCGCGTCGGCACCGTCAGGGCCGCAACGAGGCGCTGCGTGAACCGGATATGCCAGGTCACCGGATCGAGCGATTTGCGCCCGGTGCTGACCTCAGATGCAGCAGGTCGGTCATAGAGCAGGATCAGGTCGAGATCGGAGGACGGCGTCAGCTCGCCCGCCCCGAGCCGGCCGAGCCCGAGGACCACCGTCTCCGCCCCCTCGACCACGCCATGGTCTTCTGCGAAGGCCGTCTTGGTGTCGTCGAAGGCGACGCACAGGCAGGCATCGGCCACCGCGCAATAGGCCTGACCGGCCTGCTGGGCGGCATAGACGCCCGAAAGCAGCCGCGCCCCGACGAGGAAGTTCTCCTGCCGGGCCGCGTCGCGCAGTCGATCGAGCCCGTCCTCCACGCTGGGCGGCGGCGTCCCGACAGCGGCGCGAATGCGCCGCGCGACCGCCTCGCCATCGAGCACGGATGAGGTGAAGGCCGGGTCGATCACTCCGTCGAGCACATGCGGGTGCAGGGCGGCGACCTTGGCCAGGCGAGGGGCGCTGCCAAGAATCTCGGCGAAGATCGTCAAGAGCGAGCCATGCGAACGCAGCAGGGTCAGCAGTTCGACAGCCGCCGGCATCCGAACGAAGGCGTTGTCGAGATGGGCGAGTGCACCATCGGGATCGGCCGTGCGGCCCAGCGCCACGAGCAGCGCCGGCGTCAGCTCGGTCAACACCTCACGGGCGCGCGCACTGGTGACGGCAGCACGGCCGCCGAAATGCCAACCGCGCACGGTCTCCGCCACGGTTTTCGGGGCGCGAAAGCCGAGCTTGCCCAGCGTTTCCAACGTATCGGGATCAAGCTCGGTGCCGGTGAAGCTCAATGTGCCTGCCTCGCTCGCCAGGCTCGGACCTTCTTCGAACAGCAGCCCATAATGGCCTTCGACGCGCTTGGCATGAGCCGTCAGCGCCTTGCCGAAAGCGGCCGTCGAGGGATAGCCGCAGAAACGGGCAAAGGCCTCGAGATCGGCCTTCTGCGTCGGCAGCGTCTGCGTCTGCTCGTCATTGCGCATCTGCAGGCGGTGCTCGATCGTGCGCAGGAAGCGATAGGATTCGCCGAGCTCGTCGCGCGCCTGGGGCGTGATCCAGCCTTCGCGGGTCAGTTCGGCCAGCATGTCGAGGGTCCGCGCACCGCGCAAAGCCGGACGCCTKCCGCCGAAGACGAGCTGCTGTGTCTGCACGAAGAACTCGATCTCGCGGATGCCGCCGCGCCMGAGCTTCACGTTATGGCCGGCGACCGCAACGGTCTCGTGGCCCTTCACCGTCTGAATCTGGCGCTTCATCGCATGGATGTCGGCGATCGCGGCGAAGTCGAAATATTTGCGCCAGATGAAGGGGGCGAGATCGCGGATGAAGCGGTGGCCGAGCTCGAGGTCGCCCGCCACGGGGCGCGCCTTGATCATCGCCGCCCGTTCCCAGTTCTGACCGACGGTCTCATAGTAGGAATAGGCGGTCGGCAGCGCGACGGCGACATGCGTCGAGCCGGGATCGGGCCGCAGCCTGAGATCGACGCGGAAGACGTAACCGTCCGGGGTCCGCTCCTGGATGATCCGGGCGACCTGTTGCGTCAGCTTGACGAAGAAGCTCGACGGCTCGGCGACGCCCGCGGCCTCGGCCGCTTCGGGATCGAAGAAGACGACGATATCGATGTCGGAGGAGTAATTCAGCTCGCCGGCGCCGTGCTTGCCCAGCGCGAGCACGACGAGGCCTGAGCCCGGGCCTGGATTGGCTGGATCGGCCAGGGTAATCCGCCCGAGGTCGGCCGCCTGCCGCAATGCATGCGCAACCGCCAGCCGCACCGCCATGTCGGCGGTCGCGGTCAAGGCGGCCGTCACCGTCTCGACATCCCAGAGGCCGCCGATATCGGCGAGCGCCACGAGCAGCGCCATGGCCTGGCGAAAGCGCCGCAAGCCCCGCATCAGTTCGCCGGTCTCGCATTCGGCGGCGGCACCCAGAGCTTGGATATCACCGAGCAGGGCGTCCCGCCGCGCTTCCGGCTGCAAGGTCAGGGAGGCGAGCAGCCCTTCGGGATCAAGCCGCATGACCTGCGCGAGAAAAGGCGAATGCGCCAGCAGACCAGCGACGAGTTCGGTCGAACGCGGATAGTCCGCGAAATGGGCGGCGAGAGCCTGGGCGGCCTTCTCGTCCCGCAGGCGATCGATCAGGTCATGCGCGATGAGCGCATCGGCCTTGGCCCGCGCCGGCAGGACGGGCGCGCTCGAAACTCTCTCGCAAAGCTGCCCGTCCATTGCATAACCCCGCCGATCAAGCCGACTGGAGGCCAGCAGGGTTCGCCTGCGCTGTCGAGGCGGGAAGCGCTCCTTCCCCGGCTGTTTCCACAGGCTTGGGCGGAGCTTCCGGCAACAGCATGACAACGCGCAGGCCCGGCGCATTGTCCTCGAGCCTGATCTGGCCGCCATGGAGCCGGACGACGCCGGCCGCGAGCGAGAGGCCGAGCCCGAAGCCGGGCTTGCTGCGGCTCTGATCCAGCCTGACGAAGCGCTCGAGAACGCGACCGCGGTCGGCCTCGGGAATACCTGGCCCATTATCGGTCACGGAGAGCTCGATCTGTTGCCCGACCACCCCGGCGGCAACGCGCACGATGGGGGCGGCCTCCCCGGTCGGCTTGCCATATTTCAGGGCATTGTCGATCAGGTTGGCGAGCGCCTGTCCGATCAGCTCGCGATTGCCCAATACGCGCAGGTCAGGCGTAACCTCGGTGACGATCTCAAGACCCGCCTCTTCCGCCAAGGGTTCGTAGAGCTCGGCGAGCCCCGAAACAACCTCCGAGAGATCCAATTCGGCCATGCTGTCATTGATCCGCCCCGTTTCCAGCCGCGCGATCATCAGCAGCGCATTGAAGACGCGAATCAGATTGTCGGCMTCATCGATGGACGCATCCAGTGCGCCGCGGAGTTCGTCCGGCGACTGGGCGGTCCGGAGCGCCTCCTCCGCCCGGTTGCGCAGACGTGTCAGGGGCGTCTTGAGATCATGCGCGATATTGTCGGAGACCTCCTGCATGCCAGACATCAACTCGCCGATCCGGTCGAGCATGGCATTGAGATTGAGCGCCAGCCGATCCAGCTCGTCGCCGGTACCGGAGATCGCGAGCCGCCCCTTGAGATCCCCCGCCATGATGGTCTGCGCGGTATCGGTCATGTCGTCGATGCGCTTGAGCACGCGCCGCGCCACAAACCAGCTCGCGAAGCAGCCCAGCACGAAGACGAGCAGAAGCGACCAGCCGGCCGCCCGCCGGATCACCACGCCCAGCCGATCCCGTTCCTCGAGGTCCCGGCCGACGAGCAGCCTGAAGCCGGCCGGAAGCACGAAGACCCGGACGATGGCGCGGCTCGGCGAGTCGAGCGCGTCGCTGCTGCGGGAATATTCGATCTCGCTCTCACCCGGCAGGTCGAGAGCGCCCGGCTGCAGTGCCTCGACATTTCCGGCCAGACGCTCGCCGACCGGCGTCGTCACGAGATAAAGCGAAGCGCCCGGCGCGCGCGAACGCCGCTCGATGATATTGACGAGGCGCCTGATGCCACCCAGGCGCTGCTGCTCGGCGAGCCCCTGGATCTCGGCGTCGATCGTCGATCGGATCTGGTCATCCAGCAGCCGCTTGGCATTCCAGGCGACATAGCCGAGCACAAACCCGGCGAAGAGCGCGAAGATGACGAGATAAATCGCGGTCAACTTGAAGGCGGTGGTGCGGAACAGGTTCGGCAGGAAGCGCTGCTTCCTCTTCGGAGCCTGAGACGCACCGGAGCCCGGCGAGACGATGTCAGCGGGTCGTGTCACGAACCATGTATCCCGCGCCGCGAATGGTGTGGATCATCGGATGCTCGAAGCCCTTGTCGACCTTCGAACGCAACCGCGAGACATGCACGTCGATGACGTTGGTCTGCGGATCGAAATGATAGTCCCAGACATTTTCGAGCAGCATCGTGCGCGTCACGACCTGCCCGGCATGCTTCATCAAATACTCGAGCAGGCGGAATTCGCGTGGCTGCAGCGGTATCTCGCTGTCGCCGCGCGTGACCCGGTGGGCCAGCCGGTCGAGCACGAGATCGCCGACGCGATAGGTCGTCGGCTCCGAGGCCGGCGCCGCACGCCGCCGCGACAGCACCTCGACGCGCGCCAGCAGCTCGGAGAAGGCATAAGGTTTCGGCAGATAGTCGTCGCCGCCGGCACGCAAGCCCTTGACGCGGTCATCGACCTGCGCGAGCGCCGACAGGATCAGCGCCGGCGTCGCATCGTTCTGCTCCCTGAGCGAACGGATCAGCGACAGGCCATCGAGGCGCGGCAGCATGCGATCGACCACCAGAACGTCATAGCCGCCCCCCTCCGCCATCGCATAGCCCTGCAGGCCGTCGGCGGCATGATCGGCAACATGCCCAGCCTCGCGAAAGGCCTTGACGAGATAGGCCGCCGCTTCGGCGTCGTCTTCAACGATAAGGAGTCGCATGACGGCAGGTTACCTCAGGAAACTGAAAAACGGCAGGCCGGATGAATACATCCGGCCTGCCGCGTTAAGGCTGGTTTACCTGGCAGGGGCGACTGAAGGCCAGGAAGCCTGCCCAACCTTGTTTAGGCGGCCGGCTGACGGCCGACCTCGAAGCTGACCTCGCGCTCCTTGCCGTCGCGCCACACGGTCAGGGTCGTCTTGGTGCCCGGTGCGAAGACCGCGATCTTCTTGGAGAGATCGCGGGCGTCGGCGACCTTGTCGCCATTGACGGCGATGATCGTGTCACCACGCTTGATGCCTGCCTTGGCGGCGGGACCATTGGCCTGCGCCTCGGCGATCAGGGCGCCATGGGGCTCCTTGAGGCCGATCGCATCGGCGACTTCGGCGGTGACCGGCTGGATCTGGACGCCGATGAAGCCACGGGCCACGGAGCCATCCTTCTTCAGCGAGGCGACGACGCTGTCGACCGTGGCAGCGGGAACGGCAAAGGCGATGCCGACATTGCCGCCCGACGGCGAGTAGATCGCGGTGTTCACGCCGACGACCTCACCCTTCTGGTTGAAGGTCGGGCCACCCGAGTTGCCGCGGTTCACGGCCGCATCGATCTGCAGGAAGTCGTCATAGGGACCAGAGCCGATGTCGCGCCCCTGGGCCGAGACGATGCCCGCGGTCACGGTGCCGCCGAGGCCGAAGGGGTTGCCGACAGCCAGCACCCAGTCGCCGATGCGCGGCTTCGTCTTGGCGAGCTGGACGAAGGGGTAGTTGCCCTCCTCGGTGACCTTCAGCAAGGCGATATCGGTCCGCGGATCGGTGCCGATGACCTTGGCCGCAAGCGTCTTGCCGGAATCGGTGACGAGCTGGACCTCGGTCGCGTTCTGAACGACGTGGTTATTGGTCACGACATAGCCGTCCTGGCTGACGAAGAAGCCCGAACCCTGCGACATGCCCTGACGCGGCTGCGGCTTGCCCTGACGCGGGCCCTGGCCCTGGCCCTGACCCTCTTCACCGAAACGGCGGAGGAAGCGCTCGAGCGGGTGGCCGGGCGGCAGACCTTCGATGCCGCTCTCGCCATCCTCGGCGGAGGCGGCAGCGACGCTGGTCTTGACGCGAACGGAAACGACAGCCGGCTTCACGTGATCGACCATGTCCGCAAAGGACGGGAGCTGGGTCTGGACGCCGGAGAGCTGGATCGGCTGGGCAAAGGCGCTGTGATTCTGCATGAGAGCGCCATCCGCGAGACCAGCGGCAAGACCGATGCCCAGCGTGGCCGCACCGGCGATCAAGGCGCCGCGCTTGAGGATGGACTTGGAAGTGGTAGGGGTCGTCATGGTTTTACCTCTGCGACTGACGGCAGGGGCATTCCCTGCTTGGTGTCGTGACCATGACGGGTGGCGCCTTACCCCGTTTTCGCGCCGAGATGACGTTTTTGTAAGGTTGAGCGGACGGCGCCCCCCAGTGCGCTTGACGATTGAGACGGCGCTCCTGTCTCATGGGGGGACGATGACTTTGCCGGACTGGCCTTGACGATGCGCGTTCTCACATTCGCGGCGATTGCCGCCCTCGCACTGGGCAGCAGTGCCGCCTCCTCGCAAACCATCACGACCTACCAAACCGGTTTGCGGCTCGCCCAGAAGCGCGGCTACGCGAACGCGGAATGCTACGCGCAGGTGTTTGCACGGCATGCCGTCGTGGTCGAGAAAGCCAGCGGAAACCGAGGTTGGTTTGCTCCCTCGACACCGGCCTACAATGCCGAGCTCCGCCGCCGCTGCGGCGTCGACCGGCTGGCCGATCTCGCGGCCCGCAAGCCCGCCCGCATCGCAGGCCGCAACACCTATGCGGGGCCCCAAACCCAGGGCGGAGCCTACCTTGCGGGCACGAAGATCGCGGCTCAGCGCGGATATTCAGGAGACAAGGTGGCCTGCTTTGCCCGGGTCTTCGCCGAGCACGCGACGTTCAGGCCATCGCCGATCCGTACCGGCTTTGTGGATTGGAGCGCCAACCTGGGCCCTGCCATAACGGGCGAGATGCAGAGTCAGTGCGGCATCTCCATCTGACCTGAGCGTCGGTGTTTGCGGCGGATTTCCCGAAGAGTGTAATCCGCCCTTCGGGCCGATGCCTTAGTTGCCGTCCCGCCTGATCAGCGCGTCAACCCGTGCCTGTTCGTCGTCGCTCAGGGGTTTCGTCTGCTGCCCGGCCGACGTCCGCATCAGCCGGCTTCTCCGGCCGAGATAGGCAAGGCCGAAGGCAAGGATCAGGAACGGCGCGACCCACAGCGCAATGGTGCGGATATTGAGGGGAGGACTGAGCAGGACGAAATTGCCGTAACGTGCGACGACGAAATCGCGCACGGCCTCATCCGTATCTCCGGCCACCAGCCGCTCGCGCACGAGGATGCGCAGGTCGCGGGCAAGTGGCGCGTCGGAATCGTCGATCGACTGGTTCTGGCAGACGAGGCAGCGCAGGCCGCCGGAAATCTGGCGCGCCCGCTGCTCGAGCATGGCGTTCGGCAGGACCTCGTCCGGCTGCACCGCCCTGACCGGGCTGGCGCAGAGCAGGCCGAGCATCAGCAAGGCAAGGACGCGACGCATGCGTTCACTCCGCCGGCTGGATGACGGCGCGCGTCGCGGCACGCCGCGGCACGGCGAGACGGAAGCGCCGGTCGGTCAGCGACAGCGCTCCGCCGAAAGCCATGACGACGGCACCGATCCAGATCAGCAGGATGAGCGGCTTGTCATAGACCCTGACCGCGATTCCGCCGCCCTGCGGCTCGCCAAGGCTGACATAGACCTGGCTGAGGCCGTCGG
The DNA here is from genome assembly GCF_056396065.1 of Allobosea sp. 05T433. Taxonomy (NCBI): domain Bacteria; kingdom Pseudomonadati; phylum Pseudomonadota; class Alphaproteobacteria; order Hyphomicrobiales; family Alloboseaceae; genus Allobosea; species Allobosea sp. 05T433. The sequence goes on from NZ_JBFTKS010000005.1 coordinate 208,134, forward strand.
TCCGAATGCCGGCCTCCGTCGTCGGCATGGCGCGGGCGGTATAGACCCGCTTCATCGCCTCGACGGGTTTCAGCTGTCTGTCGCCGGCAGAAACGCGGAAGCGCGCCACATCCTCGGTAAAGTTGGGGCCCTTGCGCGGCGTGACCGTCTCCAGGACCACGGTATAGCGGCCGCTGGTCAGGCTCTCGCCCGGCTTCAGCACGCCGATCCCCTCCGCGCTCCATGCGGCAGCCGCGATACCGATCACGCTGAGGCCGACGCCGGCATGGGCGAAGGCCGTACCCCAGGCCGAACGCGGCAGGCCGATTGCGCGCGACAGCATCGCCGAGGCGCCGCTCGCCCGCCGCACCACGCGCTCGCCGATATCCCAGGCCGCACCTGCGATGAGGAAGACGCCAAGCCCGATACCAAGCGGCGCAAGGACGGGGCCGCCACGCATGACCGCGACGACCGCAAGCCCGGAGACGATTGCGAGCACGAGAGCAGCCGACATGCGCTGCGCCGCACCGAGCAGGTCACCGCGCTTCCAGGCCAGCGTCTGGCCGATCGGCAGCAGCAGCAGCAGAGGCACGACCACGGGTACGAAGGTGGCGTTGAAGAACGGGGGGCCGACGGAAATCTTGTCGCCCGTCAGCATCTCCAGCACCAGCGGATAGAGCGTACCGATGAAGACGGTCGCGCAGGCGGTCGCGATGAAGAGATTGTTCACGACCAGCGCGCCCTCCCGCGAGATCGGGGCGAAGAGGCCGCCCTGCCGCAGCAGCGGCGCGCGCCAGGCGAAGAGCGCCAGCGAGCCGCCGACGAAGAAGACCAGGATCGCAAGGATGAAGAGGCCGCGCCCGGGATCGCTGGCGAAGGAATGCACCGAGGTCAGGACGCCGGAGCGAACGATGAAGGTACCGAGCAGCGAGAGCGAGAAGGTCAGGATCGCGAGCAGGATCGTCCAGACCTTCAGCGCATCGCGCTTCTCCATCACCACGGTGGAGTGAATCAGCGCGGTGCCGGCCAGCCAGGGCATCAGCGAGGCATTCTCGACCGGGTCCCAGAACCACCAGCCGCCCCAGCCAAGCTCGTAATAGGCCCAGTAGGACCCCATCGCGATGCCGAGCGTCAGGAAGACCCAGGCCAGCAGCGTCCACGGCCTGACAGCGCGCGCCCAGACGGCATCGATGCGCCCGTCGATCAAGGCGGCGACGGCGAAGGCATAGGTGATGGAGAAGCCGACATAGCCGACATAGAGCAGCGGCGGGTGGATCGCGAGGCCGAGATCCTGAAGGATCGGGTTGAGATCCTGGCCCTCGCCCGGCGCCGGATCGAGCCGCCGGAACGGGTTCGAGGTCAGGAGCACGAAAGCCAGGAAGGCGACCGTGACGAAGCCCTGCGCCGCCAGTGTTCCGGCCCTGAGACGCGTCGGCAGAGACCGGCGCGACACGGCGACCAGCGCGCCGAACAGCGTCAGGATCAGCACCCAGAGCAGCATGGAGCCTTCGTGATTGCCCCAGGTCGACGTCACCTTGTAGATCAACGGCTGGGCCGAATGCGAATTGGCGACGACGTTCTCGACCGAAAAATCCGAGCGCACATAGGACACGACGAGCGCAAGGAAGGAGAAGGCGACCAGCAGGAAGCAGGTCACCGCCGCCGTCGGGCCGACCGAAGCCAAGGCGGCATCCCGCCGCGAGACGCCCCAGAGTGGGACGAGCGCCTGGACGACGGCGACACCCAGCGCCAGCGCGAGCGCGAAATGTCCGATCTCGACGATCATCCTGCCCTCACCGCTGCGGCTTCTGCGCACCGGCGTCGCCGGGCTGCCAATGGCCTTGCTTCTTCAGTGCGTCCGCGACTTCGCGCGGCATGTAGGTTTCGTCATGCTTGGCGAGAACCGAATCCGCTCGGAACCGGCCTGCGGCCTCAAGCACGCCTTCCGTGACGACGCCCTGCCCTTCGCGGAAGAGATCCGGCAGGAGGCCATCATAGCTCACCTGGACAGTGGTCTTGCTGTCGGTAATGGCGAAAGTCACGCGCTGGCCAGGCCCGCGAGACACGGACCCCGTCTCGACGAGGCCGCCGAGCCGCATGCGCGTGCCGGGCTGCAGCCCCTTTTCGGCGATTTCCGTCGGTCCGTAGAAGAAGACGATCGAATCGCGCATGGCGAAGAGCACGAGGCCGGCGGCAAGGCACAGGACTGCGCCTGCCGCTCCGATCAGGGCAAGGCGACGTTGCTTGCGGCTCATCCCGCGGCGCGGCGCCAAGACTCGCGACGGTTCTGTGGCGGTCATGGCGCGGGCTCCCGCAATCCGAGTTCTCCGGCCAGGGCATCAAGCTGGCCAAGCGCCGCACCATCATCGGCGAAGCGCTGGCGGGCCGCGATGATCGCCTCTCGTGCTGCAGGCTTGTCGCCGAGCACGACCTGCGAACGGATCAGTCGCGTCCATTCGGCGAAGGTGCCGCCGCCCATCTTGAGGCGCTCGGCAAGACCATCGACCATGCCCCGGATCGCGAGCTGCTGCTCGCCCGGCGGCAACGCCGCGATCGAGGCGCCGGTGGACGGTGCGGCCTCCAGCCCCTCCAGGCGCAGGCGCACCGTCCCGACCCAGGTCGCATCAGCTGGAGCATCGGCGAGCAGAGCGCGCAGATCCGCAATCGCGCCGGCACTGTCACCGTCCTGCTCCTTGGCAATCGCCAGGAAGTAGCGGGCCCGGGCATTGCCGCCATCGAGCTTGACCGCTTCGGTCAGGGGCTGGCGCGCTTCAGCCGTCACCACGCCGCCTGCGGCAAGCGCACGCGCCTCGCCAAGGCCGGCCAGCAATTCGGCATTGGCTCCGCCATGCTCCAGCGCCGCCGCGAAGGCCCGCGCCGCCTCGTCGTAACGACCCTGGCGCAAATAGACCGGCGCCACGACGGACCAGCCCCGCGCGTCGCCGGGGTTGGCCGCCAGATGGGCCTCGATGCGGCTGACCGCGAGCGCAAAATCCTGAGAAGGGTCCGATTTCAGCCGCGCCGAGAGCGGCTGATCCGGTCGCTCGGGCGAGCCCTGGGCGCCATAGAGCAGAAGAGCAAAGAGCGGCACGCAGGACAGTGCGATCGCCGAGGCTGCACGCCGCCGACGCAGCGCAGGCTCGCTGTCTCCCGTGGGGACAGCCTCCCCGTCCGCCGCACGCAGCAACCTGCGGCCGGCCTCGGCGCGCGCAGCGTCCGCCTCGGTGCCGCCGATCAGCCCGCGGCCAAAATCGCGGTCGATCTCGGCAAGCTGGGAGCGATAGAGACTCTTTGCGTCGGTGACCTCGGCAAACGCGTTCGCGTCTCCGCGCCCAAGGGGCCAGAGCAAGGCGAAAACCGCCGCCGCCGTCATTGCCGCAAAGATGATCCAGATCAGCATGTCGCGTTCATAGCCAATCGCTGACGCCGTATCATGTCTGCCGATGGCGACAAAGGGTCACGTCGGCACCGTCAGACCGAAGGAAGCAGCAGGCGCGCCCGCAGGCCACCGAGGCGCGAGCGCTCGAGCGTGAGCTCGCCGCCATAGAGCTTGGCGAGATCGACCACGATCGAGAGCCCGAGGCCGGAGCCCGGCGTCGTCTCGTCGAGCCTACGGCCGCGCTTGAGCACGTCGAGCACGGCCTCGGACGGCAGCCCGGGACCATCATCGTCGATCAGCAGCGCGATCCGCCCCTCTTCGGCTTCGGGGGCCAGGCTCACCTCGACCGTCGAACGCGCCCATTTGAACGCGTTGTCGAGCAGATTGCCGAGCATTTCCTCCAGATCCTGCCGCTCGCCGCGAAAGCGGACATGGGGCGGGACGTGGTGCATGCCGGTGATGCCGCGCCCCTGCGAGATCTTGGCGAAGGTGCGGATCAGCGCGTCGAGCGAGGGCGCAACCTCGGTGACGCTGCCGAGCGCGCCGGAGAGTGCAGCCGCCCGCGCGCGGTCGAGATAATACTGCACCTGGTCGCGCATGATCGCCGCCTGGTTCCGCACCGTCTGCGGCAGATGCGGGTCGCTTGCCTCGGCTTCGTTCAGCATCACGCTGAGCGGCGTCTTCAGGGCGTGGGCGAGATTTCCGACCTGGGTCCGGGCCCGTTCCAGGATTTCGCGGTTGGCGTCGATGAGCTGATTGAGTTCGCCAGCCAGTGGCGCAAGATCAGGCGGGTATTTTCCGGCGATCCGGGCGGCCTCGCCGGTTCGCACCGAGCCGACCGCTGTCCCAAGCCTGACGAGGGGGCGCAGGCCGAAGCGAACCTGGATCAGGGTCGAAGCCACGAGCGCGAGCCCGAGCAGCAGGAAGGTCAGCGTCAGCGCCAGGCGGAAATCACGAATGTCGCCTTCGATCTCGTCGGCGGGGGCCGCGACGCCGACGATGAAGCGGCCATCCTCGCCGACATCGATCTCGCGCTCGATGATGCGCAGGCCTCTCTCGTCCGGCCCAGAGACATAGCTCTCACGCAAGCCGCGCGCATTCGGCGTCAGCTGCTGGTCGAGAAGCTTCGGCAACTGCCCGCCGACGAGAGAGCGCGAGGTGCGCACCACGGGCTTTTCGCCATCGAGCCTGACGATCTGCCAGTACCAGCCGGATAGCGGCAGATCGAAACGCGGCTCGCCGAGATCGCCGATCGCCTGGCGTTCGGTTTCCGGCGGCGCGGCAAGATCCGCGACCAGTTCCTTGATGTAGACGCTGAGTCGCTCGTCGAAGCCACGCTCAGCGGAGCGACGGTAGAATGTCGTCAGGCCGAACCCGGCGAGCGCCAGCACCAGCGCGCAGCACACTGCCGCCGACAGGAAGAGGCGAGCGCCGAGCGAATAGCGATGCGATTTGCCCGGCATGGACCGTCGTCAGACCTTGGCAGGCGCAGCGGCGATGTAGCCAAGCCCACGGACGGTCTCGATGATCTCGACGCCGAGCTTCTTGCGGAGACGGCCGACGAAAACCTCGATGGTGTTGGAGTCCCGGTCGAAATCCTGATCGTAGAGATGCTCGACCAGCTCGGTACGCGAGACGACACGCCCCTGATGATGCATCAGATAGGCCAGCAGCCGGTACTCGTGCGAGGTGAGCTTGACCGGATTGCCGTCGACGACGACCCGGCTGGCGCGCGTGTCGAGCCGCACCGGGCCGCAGGTCAGCTCCGAGGTGGCATGGCCGGCTGCGCGGCGCAGCAGCGCCCGGACGCGGGCCAGCAGTTCCTCGATATGGAACGGCTTGACGACATAGTCGTCGGCGCCCGCATCGAAGCCCGAGACCTTGTCGCTCCAGCGATCCCGTGCAGTCAGAATCAGTACCGGCATGGTCTTCTCGGCCCGGCGCCAACCCTGGAGCACAGTCACGCCATCGACCTTCGGCAGGCCGAGATCGAGGATCACTGCATCATAGGGTTCGGTCTCTCCGAGATAGAGGCCCTCCTCGCCGTCGAACGCCTTGTCGACGGCATAGCCGGCATTCTCCAGCGCGGTCACGATCTGGCGATTGAGGTCCTTGTCGTCCTCGACGACGAGCAGTCTCACGTCGGCTCACTCCTGTCTTGATGTCCCGGGGCCGGATGCCTTCGCCTGAAGGCTGCCGCTCAGCGAATGGTTGAGACCTTGCCGGACTGGCCCTCGAGCGTCACCCGGGCCACGCGACCGTCGCGCTTCAACGTCGTTACAACATAGACGAAATCATCGCCCTGGCGACACAGCCTGATACGGACGACCTCGCCCGGCGCGGCGTTGCGCGCATGCCTGGAGGCCTGGGCCGGCTGGATCACCCGCCCATCCGACACCGCCTCGCGCATCTCGTCCGCCGACAGGCAGGAGATGGGCTCCTGGCTGTCGATCGTGACAATCGGGAGGGGCTGGGCAAGCAGTGTCAGGGCGAAGATCGTTTCGACGGGCATCATCGACATTCGCTAATCCCGAGCAACTGAACACGCCATGAATGGGCGGCTCGCGTATCGTCAGGATATGCCAGTGCACCGCCAGCCGTCCACGCCATTCCTGCCCCTTGCCCACAACCTTGCGGATCTGAGCATCGGCGATCTCAATCTCGGTTTGCAGACGCCCGTCTCGCGGAGTCCGGCATTTCCGCACCTCGCCGGCCGCGCGCGCCGCTGGCTGGCCTGACGAACAAGACCCTCCAGCGTCAGCCGCCGGCTCCGATTCCAGGTTCAATTATGCGGTTCGACGCGCTATCGCTCCCAGCACACGAGGAGAGGAGATCAGATGAGCGTCAGAGGTTCGATTGGCCCTGGCGGGCTCGCGCTCGCGGCGATTCTGGCGGCAACGCCTGCCCTGGCCGTGCTCGGCGGACGCGACGGCGGACCGTCTGCCGCGTCGACGCTGATGGTTCTCAATGCGCGCGGCGGCGTCTGCTCCGGGATCGTCCTGTCACCGCGAACGATCCTGACCGCGGCCCATTGCGCCGATGGCGGCGTCGAGCTGCGCATCCACTGGAAGGACGGCAGCGGCGAACCGGTGCTGATCGCCCCTGCCACGGTCTCGTTCCATCCCGGCTTCGATGCGAAGGCGATCACGGCGCGGCGCCGCTCGATTGATCTCGCCCTGGTGCGCCTCTCCGCGCCGCTCCCGTCGCGCTTCTCGCCCGCCGCCTTGATCGATGGCGGCCTCCCACCCGCCGGTTCGGAGATAACGCTTGCGGGCTATGGGGTCTCCCGGGAGGGAGAGGCCCGCACCACCGGCACCTATCGATCCGCCACTCTGGCGACGGTCGAGCCCTATGGACCAGGCAAAATCCTGCTCTGGGCGGCAGATCCTGCTGGTGCGGGCAGTCGTCCCGGCGCCGGCGCCTGCCAGGGCGATTCCGGTGGCCCGATCTGGCAGGGCAGTGACGGCGTCATCGCGGTGACAAGCTGGTCCACTGGTCCGAAGGGCAGGAATTGCGGCCTGCTCAGCCAGGGCGTTCTCGTCGCGCCGCAGCGAAACTGGATCGACCGCACCTTGTCGCAATGGGGCGAGAGCGCATCCTGGACAACCGGTCGCTGATCGAAACACTGGACTGGCTCGAAACAGGCCATAGAGTGGCAATGTGAACCCGGCGGTTGCTTCATGATGTCTCGTGCTCCGATCCTTGCCCTTGCCGCAGCACTTTGCGCGGCAGCCTCCCCGGCAGCGGCCGTCGTCGGTGGCGCTCCTTCGCGAGGGCTCGATGGCCCGCGCGCGTGGACGGTCAGGGTCGAGACCAGCCGCGGCGAGCTCTGTTCCGGCGCGGCGATCGCGCCTGAACTCGTCCTGACCGCGGCGCACTGCCTGATGGGCGGTGGGGCCGTCCGTGTGGTGAGCCTGGATACGCGCTTTCGCGAGCGCAGCCACCCGGTGATCGGGGTCCTGCCGCATCCGAGCTTCGTTCCCGGCACCACGCCGCGCACCCAGCCCGGGACCGATCTCGCCGTTCTCAGGCTCGCCTCTCCCCTTCCCGCCGATATCGAACCACTCTCGCTGGGCAGCGGTCTCTGGCAGGGCGAGACCGTGACGATGGCAGGCTATGGCCTCTCGTCCGAGAACAACAAGCGCACCGCGCGGCGGCTGCGGGAGACGCCGCTCGTCAATGCCGGAAACTACACGACGTCGAACACGGTGAAGGTCGCGGTCGACACGCAGGCACTGGGCGAGACGCCTGGCGCGGGTGCCTGCCGTGGCGATTCCGGCGGCCCCGTCCTGCGCGGCTCGGCGGCCTCGCGGGATCTGGTCGGCATCGTCAGCTGGTCGAGCGGCCCGCTGAATTCGCGCGTCAGACGGATTTGCGGCGGTTTCACCGCCATTACGCCGATCAGCGAGCACCGCTCCTGGATCACCGAGGCCAGCGGCCGGCTTCTGGCGCTTGGCGAAGGCGGGCGCCAGGAGGCCCCGGTCGCGCCGCGCGCCAGCTATAGCTGGTGGTTCAGCCGCTGAGCCGAACCCGGCGGCTCAGGCGGGGGAACTCCGTCCGCTCGCGTCGGCAGGGCCGCGCGACGCGTGAGGTTCACAACCCGGCCGGGAACGCCCGAGCCGGGCTGCAGAGGGCAGACCACGGGGAAGCGCGGCGGTTGAAGGAGACTCAGGTCTCCTCCTTCTCCACCCATTTGAACGTCGCGGACGGAACATATTGATCCATCCTTTCGAGCAGGGTCGCCGGCTCGGTATCCGTCATGGCCATGGCGCGGTGGTTCTGCTTCAGGAAGCCGGCCTCAACCGTGTTGTCCAGGAAAGTCGCGAGCGGATCGTAGAAGCCGCCGATATTCAGGAAGCCGAGTGGTTTGGTGTGAATGCCGAGCTGGCCCCAGGTCCAGATCTCGAAAATCTCCTCGAAGGTGCCAATGCCGCCCGGCATCGCGATGAAGCCATCCGAGAGTTCGGCCATCCTCGCCTTGCGCGTGTGCATGGTGTCGACCACTTCGAGCCGGGTCAGCCCGTTATGGCCGATCTCCTTTTCGCGGAGCGCGCGCGGGATGATGCCGTGGACCTCGCCTCCGGCCGCGAGCGCCGCATTGGCAACGGTGCCCATGAGACCGACAGCACCGCCGCCATAGACGAGCGTCAGCCCGCGCCTGGCGATCTCGGCGCCCATGGCCCGGGCGCCGGCGGCGTAGACCTCGTCATTGCCCGGGTTGGAGCCGCAAAAGATACAAACCGATTTCATGCGCCCAGCGCCTGCAGGATGCGGGCCCAGGAACGCTGGCCCTTGTGGAAGGAAGAGAGGTCGTATTTCTCGTTCGGCGAGTGAACGCGGTCATCATCGAGACCGAAGCCGACGAGCAGAGTGTCCATGCCGAGCGTGCGCTTGAAGTCCCCGGCGACCGGGATCGAGCCACCCGAGCCGATGGTCACCGCCTTGCGGCCCCATTCCTCGGTCAGCGCGGCCTGCGCCTTGAGCAGGGCCGGCGAATCGACGGGAACGGCGATCGCCGGCGAGGCGCCATGCGCTACGAACTCAGCCGTGACATCCGCCGGCAGTCGCGCCCGCACAAAGGCCTGGAAGGCGGCCGCGATCTTCTGCGGATCCTGCTTGCCGACGAGGCGGAAGGAGATCTTGGCCGAAGCCTTGGCCGCGATCACCGTCTTGGTGCCTTCGCCGATATAGCCGCCCCAGATGCCGTTGACGTCGCAGGTCGGGCGCGACTGGATCTGCTCGATCAGCATCCGGCCCTTCTCCCCGATCGAGTGCTTCAGGCCGATCCCCCCGAGGAATTCCGCTTCGGTCAGGCCGAGCGCCTGCCAATCCGCCTTCTGCTCGGCGGTCGGTTCCTCGACCCCGTCATAGAAGCCGGGAATGGTGATCCGCCCGGTCTCGTCGTGGAGCGCCGCGACGATGCGTGAGAGCACATGGATCGGATTGGCGGCGGCGCCACCGAACAGGCCCGAATGCAGGTCGCGGTCGGCGCAGTTGATCGTCACCTCCTGATAGACCAGCCCGCGTAGCGAGGCGGTGATGGCCGGCGTTTCCCGGTCCCACATGCCGGTGTCGCAGATCAGCGCCACATCGGCCTTGAGCTCCTCGGCATTCGCCGAGACGAAGGGCGGCAGATTGGGAGAGCCGGACTCCTCCTCGCCCTCCACCAGGATGGTGATGCCGACCGGCAGGTCGCCGGTTTCCTTCAGCGTCGCCCGCAAGGCCTCGATGAAGGTCATCACCTGGCCCTTGTCGTCACAGGCTCCGCGCCCCGTGATGACCTTGCGGCCGGGCGCGATCTCCTTGACCACGGGCTTGAAGGGGTCGCTCTCCCACAGGTTCAACGGGTCGACCGGCTGGACGTCGTAATGGCCATAGAACAGCACATGCGGCGCACCAGGCTTGGGCCGATGGCCGACGACGATCGGCTGGCCGGGCGTTTCGCGCAGCGAGGCCTTGAAGCCGAGCGATTCGAGATCGTCCCGCAGCCATTCCGCGGCGCGGCGGCTATCGGCGGCATAGGCCGGATCGGTGGCGATCGACGGTATCGCGATCCACGACGCCAACCGGGCCAGCGAGGCATCCAGTTCGGCATCGAGGCGGGAGAGAATCGCAGGAAGCTTGGGCATGTCGCTCGATCTCACTATGGGCTCAAGGCATGAGCGGATTTTAGGTTGCATCATCATGACAAGCCACGGGGCCGGCGCCAGCAGGCCGGCCGGCATGGCTGCCCCGCGTCGCCGGCTATTTTCGCCCGCCCATCATCGATCCGAGCACTCCGCGCAGGATGGCCGAGCCGATCTGGCGCCCCATCGTCGAGGCGGCCGAACGGGCTGCCGACGTAATGATCTTTTCCGTCATGCTGGGCGGAAGCCTCCCGCCCCGGCTGCCCGGGCCGGTCTTCGGCCGCTCGCCATTGCCGACGGCATCCCCGAGCCAGCCACCGATCGTATCCATGATGCCGCCGCCGCCAGTCGAGGCCTCGACCGGCGAGCCATCGGCGTTCAGGCCCTTGCGCTTCATCAGTTCTTCATAGGCCGACTCGCGGTCGATCATCGTGTCGTATTTCCCGGCAAAGCCGGAATCGCGCATGCACTGGGCACGCTCCTGCGCCGAGACCGGGCCGACCTGCGCCATGGGCGGCGCGATCAGAGTGCGCTCGACCATGGTCGGCGTGCCCTTGCCCTCCAGCGTCGAGGTCAGCGCCTCGCCGACCGCAAGCTGGGTGATCGCTTCCTCGGTCTTGAATTTGGGGTTCTGGCGGAAGGTTTCGGCGGCCGCCTTGACCGCCTTCTGATCGCGCGGCGTGAAGGCGCGCAGCGCGTGCTGCACACGGTTGCCGAGCTGGGCCAGAACCGTGTCGGGAATATCGAGCGGGTTCTGCGTGACGAAGTAGACGCCGACGCCCTTCGAGCGGATCAGCCTGACGACCTGCTCGACAGCCGTCAGCAGCGCCTTCGGCGCGCCGTTGAAGAGCAGGTGAGCCTCGTCGAAGAAGAACACCAGCTTCGGCTTGTCGAGATCGCCGACCTCCGGCAGTTGCTCGAACAGCTCCGAGAGCAGCCAGAGCAGGAAGGTGGCATAGAGCCGTGGATTGGCCATCAGCTTGTCGGCCGCGAGCATGTTGATGACGCCGCGCCCGTCACGGTCGGTCCGCATCAGGTCGTTGATGTCGAGCGCCGGCTCGCCGAAGAACAGATCGCCCTTCTGGTTTTCCAGCACCAGCAGGGAGCGCTGGATCGTCCCGACCGACTGGGCCGTGACATTGCCGTATTTCGTCGTCAGCGACTGCGCGTTCTCAGCGATGAAGGAGAGGATCGCGCGCAGGTCCTTGAGGTCGAGCAGCAGCAGCTTCTGCTCGTCGGCAATGCGGAAGGCGATGTTGAGCACCCCCTCCTGCGTGTCGTTGAGATCGAGCAGGCGCGAGAGCAGCAGCGGCCCCATTTCCGAGATGGTGGCGCGGACAGGATGGCCCTGCTCGCCGAACACGTCCCAGAATACGGTGGTGAACTGGTCGGGCTGGTAGGTCACGCCGATCTCCTCGGCGCGCTTGAGGAAGGGCGGCTTCGAATCGCCCGGCGCGGCGACGCCGGACAGGTCGCCCTTGATGTCGGCTGCAAAGACGGGAACGCCGTGACGCGCAAAGCCTTCGGCCAGAACCTGCAATGTCACCGTCTTGCCGGTGCCGGTTGCGCCGGTGATCAGGCCATGACGATTGGCAAGCTTGAGCAGGAGCGATTCGGGCTTCCAGCTCTTGCCGATCAGAATCGTGCCGTCATCCGCCATGAGATTCGCCTATGCTGTTGTCGAAGCGTCAGGCGATGGGTGTAGCGAAACGGGCCGACCGGCGGAAGCCTGAACCCTGTTTGATTCAGATCGTAAATATGTAAACTATCGCCCAGCGGCACAGGCCGACCCCTTGAAGAGGACAAACCGATGGATGAACTGATCTCCCGCATCGTGGCGGCTTCCGGTCTTGATGAAGGCCTCGCCCGCAAGGCGATCGGCATCATCCTCGCCTTCCTGCAGAAGGAAGGCCCCGCCGCAGAGATCGAACAATTGATGTCCGCCCTGCCCGGCGCACAGGAGCTCGCTGATTCCGCCAATGGCGGCAAAGGCGGCCTGATGGGCATGGTTGGCGGCCTGATGGGCGGTAGCGGCGGCGTCATGGCACTCGGCGGGCAACTGATGGGCGCCGGGCTCTCGATGGGCCAGATCCAGAGCGTGTCCAAGGAGATGTTCGCGGTCGGCCGCGAAAAGGCCGGCGAAGACGCGATGGGCGCGATCGTCGGAGCGATTCCCGGGCTCGGCCAGTTCGTCTGATCGCCATTCCGGCTTGAGGTCGGAACGCCGCCCGGCAACGGGCGGCGTTTTTCGTTTCGGCCGGGGGTTTGCGCACGCGGCGTTGGACGAAGTAGGGATGGCGGTGCGTCTGCGCACGTGGCATCACGCATTCGCAATTGCAGCATGCCGCAAGCAGGGAGACCGGCGCGCATGAACTCGGCCTCGACATCCGATCTGCCCTTCATGGAGGCCTTTCCGCTGCCCGATCAGGCGCAGTGGCGCGCCGCCGTCGACAAGGTTCTGAAGGGTGCCGACTTCAAGAAGCGCCTCGTCGGGCGGACCGCCGACGGCATCCGCATCGAACCGCTCTATGCGGCAGTCAGCCCGCAGACGCGGCCGGCGCGGTCACAGGCCGGGCGCTGGCATGTCAGCACGCGGGTCGACCACCCCTCCCCCGCAGAGGCCCGCGACCTGGCGCTCGCCGATCTCGAAGGCGGCGCTGACGCGCTCGTTCTCAGCTTTGCCGGCGCCCGCGCGGCCCGAGGCTATGGGCTTGTCGCCGATGATGTCGCCACGCTGGATGCCGCGCTCGACGGCGTGATGCTCGACCTGATCAACTTGCGGATCGACCCCGCGGCGGGCGGCCGCATCAATGCGCTCCTGCTTGCCGCGCTTGTCGAGCGTCGTGGACTAGACCCCGCGACGACGACAATCGACTTCGGGCTCGACCCGATCGGCATCCTGGCCAGCCAGGGCGTGTTCGCGGCCTCCTGGCCCGAAATCGGTCGCCGCCTTGTCGAGACGATCGACGCACTGAAGGCGCGCGGATTCGCAGGCCCCTTCCTCACGGCCGATGGACGCCCCTATCAGGAGGCTGGCGCGAGCGAGGCGCAGGAACTCGGCGCGGTCATGGCGACCGCGATCGCCTATCTGCGTGCGCTGGAAGCCGACGGCATGTCGCTCGATCAGGCCCGCGACGCCATATCCTTCGTCCTCCTCGCCGATACCGACGAGTTCATGACCATCGCCAAGCTCCGGGCCGCTCGGCTGCTCTGGCAGCGCGTGCAGCAGGCGTGCGGGCTTGATCCCAAGCCCATGGTGCTGAACGCCGAGACGGCATGGCGCTCGCTGACCCGGCGCGACCCCTGGGTCAATCTGCTGCGTGCGACGGTCGCAACCTTCTCGGCCGGCATAGGCGGGGCGGACTCTCTCACCGTCCTGCCATTCACCGCCGCGCTCGGCCTGCCCGACGCCTTTGCCCGCCGCGTCGCCCGCAACACCCAGCTCGTCCTGCTGGAGGAAGCCAATCTCTGGCGCGTCGCCGACCCCGCCGCAGGGGCTGGCGGTTTCGAGGCTCTGACCCAGGCGCTATGCGAGCAGGCCTGGACCAAAATGCAGGATCTGGAGCGCGAAGCCAGTGACGGCCGGCCCGGCATCGTCGCGGCACTCACCAACGGACATGTCCAGCAGGGCCTTGCCCGACAGCGCGATATTCGCGCCAAGGCCATCGCGACCCGCCGGGAGCCGATCACGGGAACCAGCGAGTTCCCGAATCTCGCAGAGGCTCCGGTCAAGGTGCTCGACATCGCGCCGGTCGAGCGGACACGCTCCTCGCCATCCACGACCAGGGCAGCCGGTCAGGAGCAAGCGGTGTTGATCAGCCAGCTTGCAACGGGTGCGACGCGCGCGGATGCCTCGACGGCTCCTGAACAGGATGGGCTGAAGGTCGAAGCGCTGCCCTCAATGCGGCTGGCCGAGGCGTTCGAGGCCCTGCGCGACAAGGCGGATGTGCTGACGCAGGAGCGCGGCAAGCGCCCGAGCGTCTTCCTCGCGACGCTGGGGCCTGTCGCCGATTTCACGGGGCGCGCCGGCTTCGCGCGGAACCTGTTCGAGGCCGGAGGCCTCTCGGCTCCGGGCCATGACGGCTTCCCCGGCAATGGCGGGACCGACATTCCGGCACTGGTTGCGGCCTATCGGGCCTCGGGCGCGCGCCTCGCCTGCCTCTGCGGCTCGGACGCCGGCTATGCGGCAGAAGCGGTTGCCGCCTCGGAGGCGCTGCGCGCCCAGGGCGCGACGGTTTGGCTCGCCGGCAAGCCCGGTGAAATGGAACATGCGTTGAACCAGGCCGGTGTGGCCGCGTTCGTTTTTGCGGGAGCCGATGTCGTCGCCGCGCTTGAACAGGCGCAGGCGATCGCGGCTGCCTGATACGGAGAGCAGTGCCTTGACGCCCATCGCCCTCACCATTGCCGGCTCCGATTCCAGCGGCGGCGCCGGAATTCAGGCCGATCTCAAGACTTTTGCGGCGCATCAGGTCTATGGCGCCAGCGTCATCGTCGCGCTGACCGCGCAGAACACCACGGGCGTCACCGCCATCCACGCCGTACCGGCCAGTTTCGTCGCCCAGCAGATCGACGCCGTCTTTTCCGATCTCGACGTGGCGGCGGTGAAGATCGGCATGCTCGCCACGGCCGAACTGATCGCGACGGTTGCAGAGGGCCTGGTTCGACACAAGGCACGCAACATCGTGCTCGACCCGGTGATGGTCGCTGCTTCAGGGGCTCGTCTGCTCGAGGACAACGCCATTGACGCCATCCGCCGCCTGCTCTTCCCGCTCGCGACGCTGGTCACGCCCAACCTGCCGGAAGCAGCGGCGCTGCTTGGCTCCGCGATGGCGACAAGCGATGCGGCGATCGACGAACAGGCCGAGAGGCTGATCGGCTTCGGCGCCGAAAACGTGCTGTTGAAGGGCGGGCATGGCAGCGGCGAGACCAGCACGGATCTGTTGCTCCTGGCCGGAGGCCAGCGCCAGCGCTTCAGCGCGCCGCGCCATGATACGCGCAATACCCACGGCACCGGCTGCACGTTGTCCTCGGCGATCGCGTCCGGCCTGGCCAAGGGATTGGCGCTGCCCGAAGCGGTCGGCCAGGCGAAGACCTATATCTCGGCAGCCATCGCTGCCGCCGACCAGGTTCCGGTTGGCCATGGCCATGGACCGGTGCATCATTTCCACCATTGGTGGGACAGGACCGACGGGAGAAAGCCATGACCGCGATCCCGGATTTCACGACGCTCGCCTTCGACGATCGCACCCCGGCAGCGGCCCTGGTTCCGGCCCCGGCAATGGAGCCCTGGCTGACGCCGGAGAGCATCCCGGTCAAAGCCATCTATAGCGCGGCCGACCGCGACGGGCTTGGCTTCGTCGACAGCTTGCCGGGCCTGCCGCCCTATCTGCGTGGCCCCTACCCCACCATGTATGTCAACCAGCCCTGGACCATCCGGCAATATGCCGGCTTCTCCACGGCGGAGGATTCGAACGCCTTCTACCGGCGCAATCTCGCCGCCGGGCAGAAAGGGCTCTCGGTCGCCTTCGATCTCGCGACCCATCGCGGTTATGACAGCGACCATCCGCGCGTCGGTGGCGATGTCGGCATGGCAGGCGTCGCGATCGACTCGATCTACGACATGCGGACGCTGTTCTCCGGCATCCCGCTCGATCAGATGAGCGTGTCGATGACGATGAACGGCGCGGTCCTGCCGGTTCTTGCGCTCTATATCGTCGCGGCCGAGGAACAGGGCGTGCCGGCGGCCAAGCTCTCGGGGACCATCCAGAACGACATCCTCAAGGAGTTCATGGTCCGCAACACCTATATCTACCCGCCCTCGCCCTCGATGCGGATCATCGGCGACATCTTCGCCTATACCTCGGCGAACATGCCGAAATTCAACTCGATCTCGATTTCCGGCTATCACATGCAGGAGGCGGGAGCGACGCAGGACCTGGAACTCGGCTACACGCTTGCCGATGGCGTCGAGTATATCCGCGCCGGGCAGCAGGCCGGTCTCGGCGTCGATGTCTTCGCGCCGCGGCTCTCCTTCTTCTGGGCCATCGGCATGAACTTCTTCATGGAAGTGGCAAAGCTGCGCGCGGCCAGGCTGATCTGGGCCAAGCTCGTCAAGGATTTCGGCGCCCAGAACGAAAAATCCCTGCCGCTGCGCACGCATTGCCAGACCTCCGGCTGGTCTCTGACCGCGCAGGATGTGTTCAACAACGTGCCGCGCACGATGATCGAAGCGATGGCGGCGACGCAGGGCCACACCCAGTCGCTCCACACCAATGCGCTCGACGAAGCGCTGGCGCTGCCGACCGACTTTTCCGCCCGGATCGCCCGCAACACCCAGATCCTGCTGCAGCAGGAGAGCGGCACGAGCCGGATCATCGATCCCTGGGGCGGTTCCTACTATGTCGAGCGGCTCACCGCCGAACTCGCGGCCAAGGCCTGGACCCATATCCAGGAGGTCGAGGCGCTCGGCGGCATGGCCAAGGCGATCGAGGCCGGTATTCCGAAGCTGCGCATCGAGGAAGCAGCCGCCAAGACCCAGGCGCGCATCGACGGCAAGCAGCAGGCGATCATCGGGGTCAATATCTTCAAGCCGGAGAACGAGGCCTCGATCGATGTGCTCAAGGTCGACAATGCCTCGGTTCGCACCCAGCAGCTCGACAAGCTCCGTCGTCTCAAGGCCGAGCGAAACGAAGCCGAGACACAAGCCGCGCTGACGGCGCTCACCCATGGTGCCGCCGGCGACGCCAACCTGCTCGATCTCGCGGTCAAGGCGGCCCGCGCCAAGGCGACCGTCGGCGAGATTTCCATGGCGATGGAGACAGTCTTCGGGCGGCACCGGGCCGAGATCAAGTCGATTTCCGGCGTCTACAAGCGGGAGGTCGGCATGGAAAATCCGGCGGTGACACGCGTGCAGATGATGACTGAAGCCTTCGAGGAGGCCGATGGTCGCCGGCCGCGCATCCTCGTCGCCAAGATGGGCCAGGACGGGCATGACCGCGGTCAGAAGGTGATCGCGTCGGCCTTCGCCGATCTCGGTTTCGACGTCGATATCGGACCGCTTTTCGCGACGCCGGACGAAGCCGCGCGGCAGGCCGTGGAGAACGACGTCCATATCGTCGGCGTCTCCTCGCTGGCGGCCGGGCATCTGACGCTGGTGCCAGAGCTGAAGGCGGCGCTGGGCAAGGCCGGCCGGCCCGACATCATGATCGTGGTTGGCGGCGTGATCCCGCCCCAGGATTTCGAGGCGCTGATCGAAGCCGGTGCGAGCGCGATCTTCCCGCCGGGTACCGTGATCGCCGATGCGGCCGAGAAGCTGCTCGAGGAACTCAACCAGCGGCTCGGCTACAGCCAGCGCACCGCTGCGGAATAGCAGACGGGCGCGGCTGGAAGAGCCGCGCCCGCGCCATGATCACCAGCTGTCGCTACACGAGATCAACGCCAGCCGTAGCCGTAGCTCTCGTAGTGACGAGGGCGGGCATAGCGCCGGTCGTCCTCGCCGAAGCGGCGCCACTGACGCTGTCCCCAATAGCCGTGGAACGCGGGCGGTGCCGGGCGCCAGCCATAGGCCGGGCGCTCCTGATAGCGATCCCAGCGGCCGTCAAAGGCTGCGGCGGAGCCCGTCCCCGCCAGGCTTGCCGCGCCCAGGGTCGCAGCGCCGATGATGAAGGTCGCGAGGCCGGCTGAGGCGAGTTTGCGGAACATGGTCCTGATCCTGTGTGGCGGCCCGGGCGATCCCCTTGCCTGACACCGACATTCGCAGGTTCCGTCTGAACGGCCCTTGAGGGGGCTATTCACCAGCCGTTCAAGCGCTGGCCATTTGATCGCGCTTCAGGAGCAGGGAAGCCGCAATGACGACGAGCGCGACTGCGCCGATCATGATCGTGCAGGCCGCATTGATCTCAGGAGAGACGCCCAGCCTGACTGCCGAATAGAGCCGCATCGGCAGGGTCGTCGCGCCCGGCCCGGTCGTGAAGCTGGCAATCACGAGATCGTCGAGCGAGAGCGTGAAGGCGAGCATCCAGGCGGCGGCGACCGCCGGCCAGATCAGCGGCAGGGTCACGGTCCAGAAGGTGACGACAGGAGTGGCGCCGAGATCGCGCGCCGCTTCCTCCAGCGAACGGTCGAAGCCGGCGAGCCGCGACTGCACGACAATGCAGGCGAAGCCGAGGCTGAAGGTGGCGTGGGCGATCGTGACGGTCCAGAAGCCGCGCTCTACCTGCGCCGAGACGAAGAGTAGCAACAGCGACAGGCCGGTGATCACCTCCGGCATCACCAGCGGCGCCAGCACCATGCCGGAGAACAGGGTGCGCCCGCGAAAGGCGCCATAGCGTGCGAGCGCCAGCGCGGCCAAGGTCCCGAGCGCGGTGGCGACCGTCGCCGAGACGAAAGCGAGACGGATGCTGAGCCAAGCTGCGGTGAGCAAGGGCTCATTCGCCATCAGCGCGCCATACCAATGCGTCGAGAACCCGCCCCAGACCGTCACGAGCCGCGAGGCGTTGAAGGAGTAGGCGATGAGCGCGAGGATCGGCAGGTAGAGAAAGGCGAAGCCCGCCACCAGCGCCATGATCAAGCCGGGACCGAGCCGCTTCATGCCGCCCCTCCCCGCGTCAGCCGCGCCCGCTGCAGCAAAGCGAGCGGCGCGACCAGCACGAACAGCAGGACGACCGCGACGGCGGAGGCAAGCGGCCAGTCGCGGTTCGAGAAGAATTCGCTCCAGAGCACCTTGCCGATCATCACGGTATCGGGGCCGCCGAGCAGATCGGGAATGACGAACTCGCCGACCGCCGGAATGAAGACAAGCGCCGAACCCGCCAGGATGCCGGGGATGGACAGGGGCAGCGTCACCGTCGCGAAGGCGGTCGATGCCGGGGCACCGAGGTCGGCGGCAGCCTCCAGCAGCGAGCGATCGAGCTTCTGCAGCGTCGCGAAGAGCGGCAGCACCATGAAGGGCAGGTAGGAATAGACCATGCCGATCAGTACGGCGGCTTCCGTGTTGAGCAACCGCAGCGGCTCGCTCGTCACACCCATGCCCGTCAGGACCGTGTCGAGCAGCCCGTCGGGCCGCAGGATTCCGATCCAAGCGTAGACGCGGATCAGGAAGGAGGTCCAGAACGGCAGGATGACCAGCACCAGCAGGATGCCCTGCCAGCGCCTCGGCGCACTCGCCATCGCATAGGCCAGGGGATAGCCGATCGCGAGCGCGATCAGCGTCGTCAGCGCGGCGATACGCAGGGAGTAAAGATAGCTCTGCCAGTAGAGCGGGTCGTCACCAAGGAGCTTGAAGTTCTCGAGGTCCAGCGCAGCAATGAACTCGCCGAGCTGGGAGAAGCCCTGGAAATGCGGCGCATAGGGCGGCAGATCGGTCGCGGCGTCCGAGAACGCCATGCGCAGGACGATCGCAAAGGGCGCCAGGAAGAACAGCAGCAGCCAGAGATAGGGTACGGCCACGACCAGGCGGCCGAGCCGGCGCGCCGAAGCATTCCCCGTCCTCATGGCGGCAGGACCAGCCCGGCCTCGACATCCCAGGAGAGCCAGACCCTGTCCTCCCAGGCGAAGGGACGGTCGATCCGGCGGGTGCGGTTGGCAAGCGCAACCTTGAGCAATTGCCCGTCATCGCCGCCGACCATCACCTGCACCATGGTGAAATCGCCGAGATAGCCGATATCCCAGATCTCGCCGGCGACCTTGTTGGCCGCCTGCGCCGGCTCGTCATGGCCGAGCGTGATCTTTTCGGGCCTGAGGCCAACGAAGATCGTCTCTCCCGTGGCAAGCGAGGCCGCCTCCTCGTCGAGCTCGACCGCGCCGGCCATCGCCGTCTCGACCCGTACGATCTCGCCGGCGACGGATGTCACACGACCTTCGAGGATGTTGATGTCCCCGACGAATTCCGCGACGTAGCGGCTGGTCGGCGCCTCGTAGATCTCATCGGGCGGGCCGATCTGGACGAGCCGGCCATGGTTCATCACCGCCATGCGGTCGGCCATGGTCATCGCCTCGTCCTGGTCGTGGGTGACGACCATGAAGGTGAGGCCGAGTTCGCTCTGCAGATCCATCAGCTCGAACTGCGTCGACTCGCGCAGCTTGCGATCGAGCGCCGCCATCGGCTCGTCGAGCAGCAGGAGCTTCGGACGTTTGGCGAGCGAGCGTGCCAATGCGACGCGCTGGCGCTGGCCGCCGGACAGCTGGTCCGGGCGACGTTTCTCGAGCCCGTCGAGCTTGACCAGAGCCAGCATCTCGGCGACGCGGCGCGTGATCTCCTCGCGCGGCAGCCCTTCCCGTCTCAGGCCATAGGCGATGTTGTCGCCGACGCTGAGATGCGGGAACAGCGCATAGGACTGGAACATCATGTTGATCGGCCGGCGATGCGGCGGCACGGCGGTGATGTCGACGCCGTCGAGCAGGATCTCGCCGGCATCCGGCTGCTCGAACCCTGCCAGCATGCGCATCAATGTGGTCTTGCCGCATCCAGACGCGCCGAGCAGCGCGAAGAATTCGCGCGGGTAGAGCGCAAGCGACAGGTTGTCGACCGCCGTCACCATGTCGAAGCGCTTGGTGACATTTCGGAAGACCACCAGCGGCTCTGCCGCCGGGTCATTCCATGGCTGGAAGGCCCGGCGAACGCTGCCGGGCGAAGCCTTGCGCTTCGCCCGGAGCGGAGCCGCAGCCCCGGCATCGCGCGCGTTCATTTGCCGGTCTTGATGCGGGTCCAGAGCCGGTTGACCACCCTCTGGCTCTTCTGATCGTAGGGAGTGATCGTGTAGAGCCGGCTCATCACGGCTTCCGAGGGATAGATGCCGGGATTGTCGCGCACCGCCGCCGAAAGCAGCGGTTTTGAAGCGATATTGCCATTGGCATACTGGATGAAGTCGGAATTCTTCGCCGCCATCTCGGGCCGGTTGACGAAATCTATGAACTTCAGCGCGGCATCCGGATTGGCGGCATCCTTCGGAATGACGAAGGAATCGAACCACATCAGCGCGCCTTCCTTCGGGATGGAATAGGCGATCTCGACCTTGTTCTTGGCCTCTTCCGCCCGCTTCTTCGCCTGCAGGATGTCGCCGGAATAGCCGACCGCGAGGCAGATATCGCCATTGGCGAGAGCGTTGATGTATTCCGAGGAATGGAATTTCTGGATGTGCGGGCGGATCTTGCGCAGCAATTCGCCGGCCTTGTTCAGATCCGCTTCGTTCTTCGAATCCGGGTTCAGGCCGAGATAGCGCAGCGCCGCCGGGAACATCTCCTCGACCGCATCGAGGACGTGCACGCCGCAATTCGAGAGCTTCTTGAGCTGGTCGGGTTCGAACAGGATGCGCCAGGAATCGATCACTGCATCGGGGCCGAGCCGCTCCTTGATCTTGGCGACGTTGTAGCCGATGCCGGTCGTGCCCCACATGTAGTTCACGGCAAACTTGTTGCCGGGATCATATTTCGAAAGCCGTTGCTGAATCTCGGGCCAGGCGTTCTTCAGGTTCGGAACCTTGGCCGTATCGATCGGCGAGTAGAGATTGAGCGGGATATGGCGCGGCAGAAACGAGGCCGTGACCACGATCAGGTCATAGCCGGTCTTGCCCGCGAGCAACTTGGTCTCGACCGTCTCCATCTGGTCGAAGGTGTCGTAGACGACTGTGATGCCGGTTTCCTTCTTGAAGGCATCAAGCACCTCCGGATCGACATAGTCCGACCAGTTGAAAATGCGCAGCTGCTTGTCCTGCGCGCTAGCGGCCGTGCCCGAAACCAGCGCCCATCCAAGCGCAATGGCTGTCGCAAGGCCCTTCAGCCCCCGTACCGATGAACCCAATCTGCCCCTCCTTAGCGGGTGAATCTCCACCCGGCGCGCGGCACGCTATCAGCTTGCCGCCAAGCCTCAACCACCTTTTCGTGAAGTTATGTCGCAGTGTCTTTTCTTGCGATGCCGCAATCGGGCTCACTATCGTCCTGCGATGCATCATCTGCGCCGCGTCCTGGCTCTCTTTGTCGTCCTTTTCCTGCTGCCCGTCGCGACGCATGCGGCCTGGTGGCAATTGCAGCCGCTCGCGGCCGACTGGCGCCGGGCGGACTGGTCCAGCGCCAGGCTCCTGCCGGCCGCAGCAACCGTGCCCGAAGCGACGATCCATGTCTTCGCTGCCCGCGTCGGGCGCTGGCGCGGGATCTTCGCGCATCATTCCTGGCTGGTGGTCAAGGAGGCGGGCGCGAGCGCCTATACACGCTTCGATGTCGTCGGCTGGGGCAATCCTGTGCGCATCAACCATCGCGAGGCCGATGGCCGCTGGTTCGGCAACGTGCCGGAGCTGGTGACGGAGGTGAAGGGCGCCGCCGCCGAGGCGCTGATTCCGCGCATTCGCGCGGCCGTGCAGAGCTATGCCTATAGCACGTCAGGCAGCTATTCCGCCTGGCCGGGGCCCAATTCGAACAGCTTCGTGCAGCACGTGCTCGCCGAGATTCCCGAACTCGCCCACGCACTGCCGCCGACCGCGATCGGGAAGGACTGGCGCGATGACGGCCTGTTCCTCGGCATGGCGCCGAGCCGCACCGGCATCCAGGTCTCGCTCTTCGGGGTCGCCGGCATCACGCTGGCCTGGGTCGAAGGCGTCGAGGTCAATCTGCTTGGGCTCGTCACCGGCTTCGACATCCGCCAGCCGGCGCTGAAGCTGCCGGGCTGGGGAAGAGTGGGCGTCTAGGCGCGCTCGGCATGCTGCCAAATCAGCCGCGGCATGCTCGCAATTTGGCAAGCAGGGATGGCCGGTTCGAGACCGGCCATGATGCTCCAGATCAGACCGCCTCGAAGGCCTGCGCCAGATCCGAGATCAGGTCCTCGATATTCTCGATGCCGACCGAGATCCGGATCAGGGCATCGGTGAGCCCGATCTCCTCCCGCAATTCGCGGGCGACCCCCGAATGGGTCATCGCGGCGGGATGCGAGACGAGCGTCTCCGTGCCGCCGAGGCTGACCGCGAGCTTCATGATCTGAAGATTGTCGAGCAGCGCGAACGCTTCCTTCTCGCCACCCTTGACGTCGAAGGAGAAGGTCGAGCCCGGCGCCGAGCATTGCTTGTCGAAGACCGGCTTGCGCGGATCGCCATCCTTCAGATCGCCAAGGTAATGCAGCTTGGCAACCTTGGGATGGCTCGCGAGATACTCCGCCACAAGTCGGGCGTTCTCGTTGGCGCGGCTCATGCGGATGTCGAGCGTCTCCAGCGAACGCATCAGCATCCAGCAGGAATTCGGATCAAGCTGCGTGCCGAGCGACGAGCGCCAGCCCTTGACCTGGCGGACGAGCGCATCCTTGCCGCTGATCGAGCCGCCGACGAGATCGCTATGCCCGCCGACATATTTGGTGAGCGACAGCAGCGAGAGATCGGCGCCATGCTGCAGCGGCTTCTGGAATTTCGGGCCGAGCATGGTGTTGTCGACCACCACGGGCGGGCGATGCCCCTGCGACTTCTCGAGCTCGTCGGCGATCATCGCGCAGGCTGCGAGATCGACCAGCCCATTGGTCGGGTTGGCCGGCGTCTCGACCAGGATCATCCCGACGCGCCCCTTGGCGGCAGCGGCCTTGGCGGTCGCACGCATCTGCGCGACATCGACGCCGTCGGTGAAGCCGAAAGGCGTCACCCCGAAGGCGCCCATCTGGTTCTTCAGCAGCGTCTCGGTGCCGCCATAGAGCGGCCGGCTGTGGATGACGGTGTCGCCCGGGCGCAGGAAGGCGAAGCAGGTCGTTGCGATGGCCGCCATGCCGCTGGCGAAGACCGCGCAGCGTTCGGCCTCGTCCCAGATTGCCAGGCGATCCTCGAGGATCTCCATGTTCGGATGGTTGAAGCGCGAATAGACCAGGCCGGACTTCTCGCCGGGCTTGAGCTGGCGGCGCCCCGAGGTGAGGTCGAAGAAATCCTTGCCCTGCTGCGCGCTCTCGAAAACGAAGGTCGAGGTCAGGAAGACCGGCGGCTTGAGCGAACCCTCCGACATCGCCGGCGAGTAGCCATAGCCCATCATCAGCGTCTCGGGATGGAGCTTGCGGTTGGCGATGCGGTCCTTGTGATAATTGTCCTGGCTCATCGCACTCTCCTCTGCCGGTCAGGCTGCCGACCTTGCGGCACCAGAAAGGCAGGTTAGGCCGATCCGCGCGGCATTGCATGAATGATCCCGTCGGGATTACATCCCGTTTGCGCATCTTCCTGCTCAGATATCGAATTCGAGGAGCATCTTATGCTCGATACGACAGACCGCCGTATGCTTGCCGTGCTGCAGGAGGACGGACGCATCACCAATCAGGACCTGTCGCAGAAGATCGGCCTGTCGCCGACGCCCTGCCTGCGCCGGCTGAAGCGACTGGAAGAGACGGGCGTGATCAGGGGCTATGCCGCGGTCGTCGATCCCAAGGCCTATGGCCTACCCTTCAGCGTCTTTGTCTCGATCCGCCTGAGCCAGCAGACCCAGGAGCATATCAGCGAGTTCGAGAAGGCCGTCGAGAGCTGGAATGAGGTCGCGGAGTGCTACCTGATGACCGGGTCTCAGGATTACCTTTTGCGGGTGCTGACGGACGGGATCGAGGGCTATGAGCGCTTCCTGAAGCAGAAAATCACGCGGCTGAAATGCATCCACTCGGTCGAATCCAATTTCGCGATGGCGACCATCAAGAAGCGCAACGGCCTGCCACCGCTCTGAGCCCTATCTGCCGCCAAACAGCGCCTGCGCCGCCGCATTCGCCATCTTCCCCTGCTCATGACCGACGCCCGGCACGACGATTTCGCGCCATGGGCTTGCAACACCGAGGCGCTTGGCTTCTGCGGCTGCAACTCGCGTGAAATTCTCTCCACGCGCGAAGCGGTTGGAGCCTTGCGCCTCTGCGCCCCTGGACTTGTTGAGTCGCGGGTGGCCCGGGTCGGTATCCTGATCGCCCAGCATGATCAGCATCGGTTTGGCGAGGGCGGCCTTCGTGCTCGCCTCGGTCGCCGGCGTGCCGTCGAGCGAATAGGGGTAGCTGAAGCCGCCGGCCGCCTCTTTGCCGACAGGCAATGTGTAGTAGCCGGCATTGGCGGTGACCGCTGTCGAGAACCGCGCCTCCGGCATCAGGATCGCCATGCGGTGGACGAACTGCGCCCCGGCTGAATGGCCAAACAGCACATAGCCCGTGTCCGTGACACGACTGCTCTTCAAGGCCTGGTCATAGAAGCGCTCGATGACCGAGTAGACCCATTTCGCCCGGTCCGGCTCCCCCTGGACTCCGCCCTGCTGATAGAGGCGTGTCGGAAAGCGCTCCTTGTCGAAATGCGGGGCGGCAATGATCAGGCCGTGCCGGTCTGCCGCCTCGACCCAGCTGTCGCGCGCCGACGCGGCGTTGCGCAGCAGTCCGTGCAGCGAGATCACCAGTGGGCAGCGCTTGTCGGCGCAGGCCTGCGGCACATAGGTCTCGATGTTGATGGTCTCGGTACCGGTGGGCGAAACGTCCTCATGCAGGACATGCGAGCGCCCGGCTTCCTGGAACGGGGTCAGGTCATGCGCCTGCCCGGCCAGAGGCATGAGCACAAGCAGGCACGCAGCGCGCAACAACACTCGTGGCATCGACGTCCCCCTGAAGGCAGCGCGATGCTGCCCCCAAGACGAACCGCTCCGCAAGCCTCAGGAGCCTGTACGGTCCATGGCGCGCCGCACCACCTGCGTCACTTCGCTGTCCGTCAGGAACAGATCATGCCTCAGCATGCTCCAGCCGCGGCCGGAAGTGTCGGCGACACGCACGCCCAGAGCCTCGAGCCGCGAGCGCTCGGCCGCGCCGGCCCGCGCCACGCCACCGGCGATACGCGAGGAGATGGCGAGGGCCCTGTCATCGGGGTCGATGATCAGGGTCATGCGCTGGGCAAGCGGACCCAGCCGCGAGACCGTCTGCTCGAACGCGTCGATGTCGATATCGGGCGATGCGAAGACGATCGAGCCGATCTGCGAGGAGACGTCGGCGGAGTCCCGGAGCTCCCGCAGGCCTTCCAGCGTCAGGAATGTGCCCATCGAATGCGCGACGATGTGGATGCGCCCCACGGTCGGGTTGGCGACGAGGGCGCGCAAGGCCTGGACGAAGCCCTCGCGCGACCACAGCGCGCTCTCGCGGTCATAGCCGTAGTCGAAGAGCTTGCCGCCGGAGGGCCAGGTGAAGAGCGCGGTGCGCCCCTGGAACTTCAGCGCATGCGAAAGCTGCCCGGCGCTGCGGGCGGCGGATTCGAATGTCTCGTTATAGCCGTGGACGTAGAGCAGCACGTCACGCCCGGTCGCAGCCTCGCCGAAGGCACGGGCCGCATTGGTCGAGGTCCGGTTGCTGACACCGACGACGCGCCAGTCGCTGCCGACGGTCGCCGCGACAACCCCGCGTCCCGGAGGGGAAAGCCGCGCTTCGGCGAAACTCAGGCCCGTGCCACGATCCGGCCCGAAGAACGGCTCGCGGTCACCGAGAGACTTTCGCGTGGTCGCGACCAGGAGCACCGGCTCCCTGCCGAAAGGGGACGACTCCGCATGGGCCGTTTCCGAGAATGGCGAGATCGCCGCCTCTGTCTGCGCGCAGGCCGACAATGCGAGCGAAAGCAGCGCTGCAAGCGCAACGAAGCGACGGGAAGGGGCGTGCCGCGCAGCGGACATGGGCGATCGAGAATTCCAGTGTTGCAGGAATGCGGGCGGAAATGGCCAGCCCGGCCTTAAGGCCAAGCTAACGCGGCCATAATGGGGCAACCTTGCAGCAATCTTCGCGCAAGGCTCGCGCGTGTCCCTGGTGCAACAGCCGCTCTATTGCTGGATAATCGCAGCCGGGGCCGTGACCACGAGCTCCAGCGTGCCGCCGACGGTGCCGACCACGCCGCCGGCGATATCGCCCAGGCGATCGCCGAATTGAGGGCCGCGCATTGCGATTCCCCTGTCCGCCTGCAGTCGCTTGCCGATCATCTGGACGACCTTGGGCGAGGCGGCGAACTTGCCGTGGTTGAGATTGTCGCTGGTCGAAACATCGGACAGATCGATGATATCGACCCCGGATTTCGCCAGCTCCGCGACCGTATCCTTGTCGCTCGCGGAAATCGCCCCCAGGCGCTTCTTGTCGCCGGCGAAGCGGCGCGAAAATTCGAGCGCCTTGTCGTCGGCCGAGACAAAGACCGTCACCGGCGTCTTGATCTCGCGCATCACGGTCTTGAACACATCGAGATCGACATCGGGCGCAGCCAACATGACGTTGCGGAGCTTTCCGCCGAAATTGCCGTCGCCGCGAATGGATGCCTGCCGCAGGGTTTCCAGCGTCAGCTGCGTTCCCATGGAATGGGCGAGGATGTCGATGCGGCTCGGACCGAGGTCCTTGGCGATCGCGCGCAGGTTCATCTCGAGGAAATCGCGGGAATAGAAGGCGCTTTCCCGGTCGTAAGGGTAGGCCAATAGCTGCCCGCGCGAGGGCCAGGTGAACAGCACCGGCACGCCCTTGAAATCCGAGTCATGGACGATCTGGGCGAAACGATAGGCCGCATCGGCAAAGCTCGTGTTGTAGCCGTGAACGAAGACGAGGACCTCGCGCTCCTTTGCCGGCCTTGCCGCGATCTCGCGCCGGACGCGCGCGACAATCGGGGAGAGGTCGATCCGCTCCACCGAAGTCACCGCGAAATGCTCGGCCGGGTTGGTCTTGCCGTAGCTGCCGGGAAGCTCGAGCTCACCCGACTTGTGCGCCTTCGGCACCGAGATATCGATCTTGGCGAAGGAGAGGTGTTGTCCCCGTTCTCCGGTGAAATATTGCGGTTCCGCCCCCATCTCACGGGTCGAGGCCACGAAAATCCGCACGGTCCCGACGATATCGGCTGGATTGACGCTGGTGAGCGACAGGTCTCTGGGCGGGCCGCCGCATGCCGCGAGGCCAAGTGGAGCCAGCAAGGCCAGCGCAATCAATCGAACCCGGAACGCCGCACGCATCATGACCGATCTCGTCTCATTGACGTTGCGGATGTTCAAGAGGCGCGGATGACACAGTGATGACCGAACTCGCGGCTTGTCGCCCGAGCCCAAGGCTTGCTAGGTGCCTGTCATGGCTGACGTCTCCACCCTCGCCGATGCAATTCTCTCCGGTGAACGGGCGGCCCTGGCGCGTGCCATCACGCTCGTGGAATCCCGCCGGGCCGATCATCGCAGGCAGGCCCATGCCCTGATCCAGCAGGTGCTGCCGCACACCGGAAAATCGATCCGGGTCGGCATCACCGGCGTTCCCGGGGTCGGCAAGTCGACCACCATCGATGCACTCGGCACCTACCTGACAGGGCTCGGTCACAAGGTCGCCGTGCTGGCGGTCGATCCATCCTCGACGCGGAGCGGCGGTTCGATCCTGGGTGACAAGACGCGGATGGCCCGCCTTGCCATCGACCCCAGCGCCTATATCCGCCCCTCCCCGTCTTCCGGCACGCTCGGTGGCGTCGCAGCCAAGACGCGCGAAACGATGCTGCTCTGCGAGGCCGCCGGCTTCGACGTCATCCTGGTCGAGACGGTGGGCGTCGGCCAGTCGGAGACCGCGGTCGCCGATCTCACCGATTTCTTTCTCGTGCTGATGCTGCCCAATGCCGGCGACGAATTGCAGGGCATCAAGAAGGGCATCATCGAGCTCGCCGACATGATCGCCGTCAACAAGGCGGACGGCGCCGGAGCCGTGGCGGCGAAGGCCGCAGCGGCGCAGTACCGCGCGGCCCTGCACATTCTCGCTCCCGTATCGAGCGTCTGGTCCACTCCGGTGGTGACGGTCTCGGGGCTGACGGGCGATGGGCTCGACACGCTCTGGGCGAAGGTCGAGGATCATCGCCAGCGGATGGGTGCGAGGAACCTGATCCAGGAGAAGCGTCGCCAGCAGGACGTCAAATGGATGTGGGCCATGGTCGAAGACCGCCTGCGCGCCAGGCTCCGCCATGATCCCGTCCTCAAGGCACGGACCCCCGCGCTTGAAGCAGCCGTCGGGGCAGGAGAACTCAACCCCACCCTGGCGGCCGACGAGATCGCGCGGGCGCTCGGCCTTTGAGGTGAGTGATCGCGACGGATGGGGCTGGCCGGCCGGCGCGCGGGCCTGAAACGGCACAACCAGGCCGGCACGCGGCTTGTAAGCCTGCGGCGTCATGGAGGCCCTCATGGCGATTTCTCGACGTTCCCTGCTGGCCGCGACCGTTTTTGGGACAGCAGGATCCGTTGTTCCGGCGGCGGCACAGCAGGCACCGCGGAGCGAACCGGCGCGCGCGCTCGGTCAGCTCGGACTGGAGGCTACTCATTTCGGACTGCGCCCCGGCTCCGCCGACGATCAGTCACGGCCGCTTCAGAATGCGCTCGCGGAAGCGGCCAGGCGCGGCGCGCCCTTGCTGCTGCCGCCGGGGCGCTATCGCGTGTCCAACGTCATCCTGCCCGAGGGCTCACGGCTGGTCGGTGTCCCCGGCGCCACGCAGCTCGTCGCGGCGCAAGCAGGCCCGCTGCTCATCGCCCGCCGCATCAAGCGCACGGCGCTGACAGGGCTCAGTCTCGACGGGCTCGACATCCGCGCCAGCGAGCGAGCCGGACTTGTGGCCGCCGAGGAGGTCCTGGAGCTCACCCTGAATGAATGCGAGTTCGCCAATGCGGGCTCGGTCGGCCTCGTCCTGACCCGAACAGCGGGGCGGATCCAGGCCAGCAGGTTTCGCAGCATGCGCGAATCGGCGCTGTTCTCGCTCGATTCGCGCGGGCTCTCGATCGAAGGCAACCAGATCGAGGATTGCGGCAATAACGGTATCCAGATCTGGCGCAGCCAGGCGGGCGACGATCAGTCGCTCATTCGCGGCAATCGGATCAACCGCATCCGTTCGGATTCCGGCGGTGACGGGCCTAATGGCAACGGCATCAGCCTGTTCCGCGCCGGCGGTGTCATCATCGAGAGCAACAGCCTGCGCGACTGCGCGCTGACCTTCATCCGGAACAACTCCGGTTCGACCGTGCAGATCATCGGCAACCAGGGCAAGCGCTGCGGCGAGACCGCGCTCTATTCGGAATTCGCCTTCGAGGGCGCCATCATCAGCGGCAATCTGCTGGAGGATTGCGCCATGGGCATAAACGTCACCAATCTCGACCATGGCGGGCGGCTCGCCGTCGTCGCCAACAACATCATCCGCAACGCCCAGAAGGGTTATGCCCCGAAAGGCAAGGAGCCGGTCGGGGGCATGGGCGTGCATGTCGAGGCGGAGGCCGCCGTGACCGGCAATGTCGTGGAGAATGCCAGCGATGTCGGCATCTCGCTCGGCTGGTCCTGGGCCATGCGCAACCTCGTGGCCACCGGCAACATCGTTCGCAAGACCGGGATCGGCATCTCGGTCTCGCTGGTGCCGAAGGAACGCAACGCCCTGATCGCCAACAATGTCATTGCGGACGCGAAGCTCGGTGCCGTCCTCGGCACCGAATACGGCACGATCGTCACTGGCGACCTGACGCAAGGCGCTGACAAGCGGGCGACCGGCATCCGTGTCGAGAACAACGCGGTGAGCTGAAGCACCGGCCCGAAAGTGGATAGCTGTTCTTCAGGAAAGCCGACGCGATCACAAAAGGGTAGACGATCGGACCGGATACGATATCCGATCCGATGATTTAAGCGCTGGCTGCCGCCCTCACGCGCCCGACCTCGATGCCGTTCCAGTTCTTCAGGACGCTTTCGCGCAGCGGCGCAAAGCTCGCCGCCTCCGTCTCGCTCATCGGCAGGAAGCGCGCGATCAGCGAGGCCATCACCACCTCGGCCGCGCGCCCTGCCCCGTCATCGCATTTCAGCGCAATGCCGAGCCCGAGTTCCGGAATCGCGCCGCAATAGACGCCTTCCGCGCCGGTCTTGATGAAGATGCGCTCGCGCAGGAGTTCCATCGCGCGCGTGTCGAACCGGCCGGTTCCCGCGACCATGAAGGGGTGAGCAGCGACCGCCTTGCGGATGCGCAGTGCGGCCTCGGCACGCTTCGGCCCAAGCCCGTGGCCGGAGCCGAGACGGGCGAAGCCCAGCGCCAGCGACGTCAGCGGCACGGCATAGGTCGGAATCGAGCAGCCGTCGGTGCCCATGAGATCGGCGGAGTGGGCCGCGCCTGTCACCTCTTCGAGCGCGCCGCGCACCGCCTTCTGGACGGCGTGGCCGGCCTTGACGTAGCCGGTCGGGTCCTCATCCAGGCCGCAGGACAGGCAGACGAAACCGGCATGCTTGCCCGAACAGTTGTTGTTGAGAGCGGTCGGTTCCTGGCCTGCCTTGGAAATGGCGCGCGCCGCAGCCTCGTTCATCGGCCAATGCGCGCCGCATTCGAGGCAACCGGCATCGCGACCGGCCTTCCTCAGCATGCCGAGCGAGGTTTCGGCATGAGCCGGCTCGCCGGAATGCGAGGCGACGGCAAGCGCGATCTCGGCTTCGGTCAAACCGTAGCGGTCGGCAGCGCCGCTCTCGAACAGCGGCAGGGCCTGGATCGCCTTCACCGCCGAGCGCGGGAACACGGGGCGCTCGACATCCCCCAGCGAAAGCACCACAGCGCCGTCCGCATCGACCACGATTGCAGCGCCGCGATGGCGCGATTCGACGACGGCGCCGCGCATCACCTCGGCAAGAACGGGGTTTTCCATAACGATCTCCAGGCTCGCAGAGGCCATGCACATGGTGCCCAGCCTTGTGGCGTTTGCGGCTCGACCTGTCAAAAGCCATAGCGCAGACTGGCGTGGCCTGCGATTCAGGACGTGGTCCGCAGCCGCAGAGCCGGAGAAGCCGAGCCAGCCATGTCGACGGATTACGAGACAGAATACAATAACCGCGCCCGCGTGCCGGAGCATCCCGGAATCATTGCCGGCTGGCAGGCGGACGCTGCGGCCTATCGCGGTATCGCGGTCAGCGAACTCGGCATCTCCTATGGCCCGGGCGAGCGGCAACATTACGACCTGTTCAAGCCCGAGGCGGTCAAGGGCAACGCCATCGTGCTCTTCATCCATGGTGGCTACTGGCAGGCGCTCGACCGCTCCTATTTCTCGCATATGGCGCGCGGCGTGAACCGGCTCGGCGTTCCCATGGCGGTCACGGGCTACGATCTCTGCCCACAGGTCGAGCTCGGCCACATCGTCTGGGAGCTGCAGCAGGCGGCGGCGGCCCTCTGGCGGCAGTTCAACCGGCCGATCGTCGCATCGGGCCATTCGGCGGGCGGGCATCTCGCCGCCTGCCTGCTCGCCACCGACTGGAAGAATGTCGACCCCGACCTGCCGGACCAGCTGGTGCCGGCAGCCTATGGCATCTCCGGCCTCTACAACCTGAAGCCCCTGACCGAGACGAGCATCAACAAGGCGCTCGGACTCGACATGGAATCGGCCGAGCGGGAGAGCCCATTGTTCTGGCCGGCCCCCTCGGGATTGCTGATGGACGCCGTGGTCGGCGGGGCCGAAAGCGATGAATACCTGAAGCAGAGCCGCCGCATCACCGATGTCTGGGGCCTGGAAGGCGTCAGGACGCAGTATGGCGAGATCGACGGCGCGAACCATTTCACCGTCCTTGCCGATCTTCCCGACCCCGACAGTGCAATGAGCAAGCGCCTCGCCGAACTCGCAGGCGCTTGATCTTCCGGCGCGAGGCTCTATCCAGAGGGACAGGATTTTCGGAGCGCGTGATGCAGACCTTCTTCGTCGAGATCAAATGCAAGCTCGGCAAGACCTATGAGGTCGCCAGCGAACTCGCTGATCGCGAGATCGCCTCGGAGATTTATTCGACCGCCGGCAATTACGACATCCTGGCCAAGTTCCACGTCGCCGCGGATGTCGATATCGGCCATTTCGTAGCGCAGAAGGTGCAGTCGATCCCCGAGATCGCCGACACGCACACGATCATCACCTTCAAGGCGTTCTGAGGCCCTTTACCGTCCTCATCCTGCCACGCGCAGGCATGCTCCGGCCCTACGAATCCGTGGAGAAGGACATTCTCCACGCGGTGGCTGCTGGCCATGCCGGCTCCGATCCGCCAAAATATCCACTGAACTCGGGAGGTTCTTTCAATGAGAAACGTCGCCACACTCGCCAGCCGCGCCGCCATGGCCGCGGCGCTGTCTCTGGTCGCGGGTGCCGCTGTCGCGCAGGAATTGCGCATCGGCATCTCGGCCGAGCCGAGCGCGATGGACCCGCACTATCACAACCTGACCCCCAACAACATGCTGGCCCGGCACATCTACGAGCCGCTGGTCGGCCAGGACGCCTCGCAGCGGCTGGTTCCCAGCCTCGCCGAAAGCTGGAAGGCGATCGACGACACGACCTGGGAGTTCAGGCTCCGCCAGAACGTCAAGTTCCATGACGGCTCGCCCTTCACCGCCGACGACGTGCTCGCGACCTTCCAGCGCGCGCCGAACGTGCCCAAGAGCCCCTCGAGCTTCTCGGCCTATGTCCGCGGCAAGGAGATCAGCAAGGTCGACGACTACACGATCCGCATCAAGACCGCCGCGCCGGCGCCGCTGGTGCCGACCGATCTTTCGACCTTCGGCGTCATCTCCGCCAAGTGCAAGGACACCACCACCGAGGAATTCAACGCCGGCAAATGCGCGGCGGGCGGCACCGGCCCCTACAAGCAGGCCGAGTTCGTCTCGGGCGACCGCGTCGTCATGACCGCCAATGACAGCTGGTGGGGCGGCAGCAAGGATCTCTGGAAGAAGGTGACGTTCCGTATCGTCACTTCGGCGCCCACCCGGGTCGCGGCCCTGCTCGCCGGCGATGTCGACATGATCGAAGCCGTTCCGACCTCGGATGTCGCCAAGCTCAAGGGCGACAAGAACCTGAATGTCGTCAGCCAGGTCTCGAACCGCGTGGTCTATTTCCACATGGACCATTTCCGCGACGTCTCCCCCTTCATCAAGGGCAAGGACGGCTCCGAGATCAAGAATCCGCTGAGGGATGTCCGCGTCCGCAAGGCGCTTTCGATGGCGATCAATCGGCCGGGCATCGTCGAGCGCATCATGGAGAAGGAGGCGATCCCCGCTGGCCAGCTCCTGCCCGATTCATTCTTCGGCACCTCCAAGAACCTGAAGCCGGTCGCCTTCGATCTCGCCGGCGCCAAGAAGCTGCTGGCCGAGGCCGGGTACCCGAACGGCTTCAAGATGAAGATGCACGGGCCGAACGGGCGCTACACCAACGACACCAAGATCATCGAGGCCGTCGCCCAGATGTTCGCGCGGCTCGGCATCGAGACCGAGGTCGAGACGCTGCCCCCGGCCAACTTCTTCACCCGCGCTTCGCAGGGCGCAGCGGGCAATGTACCGGAATTCTCCTTCATCCTCGTCGGCTGGGCCGCCGGAACGGGCGAGTCCTCGGACTCGCTCAAGGCGCTGCTTGCGACCTTCAACCCGCAGAAGGGCATGGGAGCGACCAATCGCGGCCGCTACTCCAACCCGGCCTTCGACGCGAAGGTCGAGGAAGGCCTGCGCACGGTCGACGACAAGAAGCGCGATGCCATCTTCGGCGAGGCGATGGAGATCGGCATGAACGATGTCGGGCTGATCCCGACACATTTCCAGCTCAACACCTGGGCCGCCCGCAAGGGCTTCAAGGTCGAGCCGCGCTCCGACGAGTACACGCTCGCGACCTCCGTCACCAAGCAGTGACCGCGTCGGCGGATTGACGTCGTTCCCGGGCTCAGGCCCGGGAACCTCTTGCCGATGACCGCTGGTCACCGAAGGGTCGGAGCAAACCCGGCCACGCTGTTTTGAGCGCTGCGTTCGCGCACACCATCCCGCTTGCGAAGGAACCAACCCGATGGCTGCCTTCATCCTACGTCGCCTGGCGCAGGCCCTCTTCGTCATCGGGGCGATGCTGGTCATCGTCTTCTTCGGCGTGAACGTCGTCGGCGACCCGATCTACATGCTCGTCTCGCCGGAGATGAACCAGGAGCAGATCGCCGAAACGGCCCGCTCGCTCGGCCTCGACCGACCGATCTGGGAACAGTTCCTGATCTTCCTGAAGAATGCCATGCAAGGCGATCTCGGCCGCTCCTTCGTGCATGGCGAGTCCGCGATCAAGCTCATCCTGTCGCGCATGCCGGCGACGCTGGAACTCGCCCTTGTCGCGCTTTTCATGGCGATCGTGATCGGGCTGCCGCTTGGCCTCTATGCGGGGCTGAAGCCGGAGAGCAAGGCCTCGCGCGCGATCATGGCGATATCGATCCTCGGCTTCTCGCTGCCGACATTCTGGGTCGGGCTGATGCTGATCCTCGCCTTCGCCGTCGGATTGGGCTGGTTCCCCGCCACGGGCCGGGGCGAAACCGTCTCCGTCTTCGGCATCGAGACTTCGCTGCTCACGCTCGACGGCTGGCAGCATGTGGCCCTGCCGGCGCTGAACCTCGCACTGCTCAAGATCTCGCTTGTCATCCGCCTGGCACGAGCCGGGGCACGCGAGGCGGCCCTGATGGACTATGTCAAATTCGCCCGTGCCAAGGGCCTTTCGCAGAGCCGGATCATCGGCGTCCACATCCTGAAGAACATCATGATCCCGATCGTCACCGTGCTCGGGCTCGAATTCGGCTCGCTCGTCGCCTTTTCCGTGGTGACGGAGACGATCTTCGCCTGGCCCGGCATGGGCCGCCTCCTGCTGGAGGCGATCACCCGGCTCGATCGACCGGTCATCGTCGCCTATGTCATGGTTGTCGTCGTGCTGTTCGTGACGATCAACCTGCTGGTCGACCTCGTTTATTCCGCGCTCGATCCGCGCGTCCGCCTGACGGAGGCCAGCACGTGAGCGAGACCAGTCTGCCCACGGTCACGACGACCCCGACCGCGCCGGCCAGGGAAGAGACGCCGCTGCGGCGCTTTGTCCGCAGCTTCATCGAGGACCGCGTTGCGCTGATCGGCCTCCTGGTCTTCGCGACGATCGTGCTGCTGGCGCTCGCCGCGCCGCTGATCGCCCCGCAAAACCCCTATGACCTCGCTGCGGTCGATGTGATGGACTCCCGCCAGCCGCCAGGCGCCGTGGCCGGCGAGGGCTTTACGATGTGGCTGGGCTCCGACGGTGTCGGCCGCGATCTGCTCTCCGGCATTCTCTATGGCCTGCGCATTTCGCTGATGGTGGGGGCCTTCTCCGGGCTGATCGCCGCGACCGTCGGCATGACCGTCGGACTGATCGCCGCCTATGCCGGCGGCAAGGTCGAGACCGTGATCATGCGGCTCGTCGACCTGCAACTATCGCTGCCCTCGGTCCTCGTCGCGCTGATCCTGGTCGCTGCGCTCGGCAAGGGCGTCGACAAGATCATCATTGCCCTCGTCATCGTGCAATGGGCCTATTACGCCCGCACGGTTCGCGGCTCTGCGCTGGTCGAGCGCCGCAAGGAATATGTCGAGGCGGCGCAGTCGCTCGGCCTCTCCCATGCGCGCACCGTCTTCCGCCATATCCTGCCGAACTGCCTTGCCCCGGTCATCGTGATCGCGACCGTGCAGACCGCGCATGCGATCTCGCTGGAGGCGACGCTGTCGTTCCTCGGAGTCGGCCTGCCGCAGACGGAGCCCTCGCTCGGCGTGCTGATCGCCAACGGCTTCCAGTACATGATCTCGGGCAGCTACTGGATCTCGGTCTTCCCCGGCCTCGCCTTGCTCATGACCATCGTCTCGATCAACCTGGTCGGCGACAGGTTGCGCGACGTGTTGAACCCGCGCCTGGAGAAGTGAAGCCATGAGCGATCACGTGCTCCAGGTCAGCGATCTCAAGACCCATTTCTTCACCCGCGCCGGCACGGTGAAGTCGGTCGACGGCGTCTCGTTCCATGTCCGTCGCGGGGAAGTGCTTGGCCTGGTCGGCGAATCCGGCTCGGGCAAATCGGTCACCGGCTTCTCGATCATGGGGCTGATCGATCCCCCCGGCCGCATTGTCGAGGGCTCGATCAAGCTCAACGGCAAGGAGCTCGTCGGCCTGGGCGAAGACGAATTCCGGAAGGTCCGCGGTCGCGAGGTCGCGATGATCTTCCAGGATCCGATGATGACGCTGAACCCGGTCCTGCGCATCGACACGCAAATGATCGAGGCCGTCACCGCCCATGACAAGGTTTCGCACAAGGCAGCGCGGGCCCGCGCCCGGGATGCCCTCGCCAAGGTCGGCATCCCTTCGCCCGAAGAGCGGTTGAATGCCTATCCGCACCAGTTCTCGGGCGGCATGCGCCAGCGTGTCGCAATCGCGATCGCGCTGCTGCATCGTCCACCGCTGATCATTTGCGACGAGCCAACCACCGCGCTCGACGTCACCATCCAGAGCCAGATCCTTGCCGAGATGCAATCCCTCTGTGCCGAAACCGGGACTGCCCTGGTCTGGATCACCCATGACCTCGGCGTCGTCGCCGGGCTCGCCGACCGGATCGCGGTGATGTATGCCGGCCGCATCGTCGAGGCGGGCGCGGTCGACCCCGTGCTGGACACGCCCTTGCACCCCTATACCGCCGGCCTGCTCGGCTCGCTGCCGAGCGAGGGGGAACCTGGTGAGATACTGCGCCAGATCAGGGGCTCGACGCCTTCGCTCGCTCGCCTTCCGCAGGGCTGCGCCTTTGCCCCACGCTGCGACTACGCTCAGGGCGACTGCCTCACGATCGCGCCAGCCACGACGGCTTTCCCCGGCGAGCGCGGCGTGCGCTGTCATCATCCCCTGAGCGGAACCGGGGTTGCGGCATGAACGATACACCGATCCTCACCCTCGAAAGCGTCTCGAAGCGCTTCGCCAAACCGCTCGACGCGGCCGCGAAATTCGCGAACTGGTTCGGCGCCGGCAATACCGAAGAGGTCGTGCACGCGGTCGACAGCGTCGATCTCTCGATCCGGGCCGGCGAGGTCGTCGGGCTGGTAGGCGAATCCGGCTGCGGCAAATCAACGCTCGGACGGGTCGTCGCGGGGATTCACAAGGCGAGCGCCGGCCGCGTGAGCTGGCGCGGGCGCTATACCGACGAGATGGGCACCGAGGAGCGCCACGCTGCGACGCTGGCGATCCAGATGATCTTCCAGGACCCGATGTCCTCGCTCAACCCGCGCATGCGGGTCAGCGACATCGTCGGCGAAGCGCCCGTCGTGCACGGGCTGACGACACGCGCCGGCCAGGCGGATTATGTCGACGATATTCTCAATCGCGTCGGCCTCGACCCGACCTATAAGCGGCGCTATCCGCACCAGTTCTCGGGCGGCCAACGTGCCCGCATCGGCATCGCGAGAGCGCTGGCGGTGAAGCCGGAATTTCTCGTCTGCGACGAAAGCGTGGCTGCTCTCGATGTCTCGATTCAGGCCCAGGTCCTGAATCTTTTCATGAAGCTGCGCGACGAACTCAACCTGACCTACCTCTTCATCAGCCACGACCTCGGCGTCGTCCGGCACCTCTCGGACCGGGTCGTGATCATGTATCTCGGCCGTGTCGTCGAGGCCGCGCCCGCCGCCGCCCTCTTCAAGGGGCCGCAGCACCCCTATGCCCAGGCACTGCTCGCCAATGTGCCGACGATCACGGCTMGCAAGAAGCGTTTTGCGCCGGTCAGCGGCGAGATCCCCTCGCCGCTGCACCCGCCATCAGGTTGCCATTTCCACCCGCGCTGTCCGCATGCCGGGCCGCGCTGCAAGGCGGAGCGGCCGGCGCTGAAAACGATCGCGTCCGGCCATGTCGCGGCCTGTCACTTGCATGACGGCGGCGTCGGAGCGATGGCGGCCTGAAGCGATCCTGTCGTTTCGGTTGAATGATTGTTGCCCCCGGCACGCTTGACGGCACCGCGTTTCCGGGCGACCTCCAAGCTGATTTGGCCTTGGGCCGTGGAGCCAGGAACGCAGGACGATGAAAAGCACCTTGTCGACGGATCTTCGCTCGGGCGCGCTCGTCTACCACCGCCTGCCCCGGCCCGGTAAGCTCGAGATCCAGGCAACGAAGCCTCTCGGCAACCAGCGCGACCTGGCGCTCGCCTATTCTCCCGGTGTGGCTGCCGCCTGCGAGGCGATCGTCGACGACCCCGCGGAAGCCGCCGAACTGACCTCGCGCCAGAACCTCGTCGCGGTCATCACCAACGGCACAGCCGTTCTCGGCCTCGGCGATATCGGCCCGCTCGCTTCCAAGCCGGTGATGGAGGGCAAGGCGGTCCTGTTCAAGAAATTCGCCGGGATCGACTGCTTCGACATCGAGGTCGACCAGAAGAACATCGAGAAATTCGTCGATGTCGTTGCGGCGCTGGAACCGACCTTCGGCGGCATCAACCTCGAGGACATCAAGGGTCCCGAATGCTTCGAGATCGAGGAGCAGCTCAAGGCCCGGATGAACATCCCGGTCTTCCATGACGATCAGCACGGCACCGCGATCATCGTCAGCGCCGCGATCCTGAACGGGCTCGATCTCGCGGGAAAACAGATCGGCGACGTCAAGATCGTCGTCTCCGGCGCCGGCGCAGCCGCGCTTGCCTGCCTCAACCTTCTGGTCGAGCTCGGGGCCAGGCGCCGGAATATCTGGGTCACCGACCTTGAAGGCGTGGTCCACAAGGGCCGCAACACGCTGATGGACCGCTGGAAGGAGGTCTATGCGCAGGAGACCGATGCGCGGACGCTCAGCGACGTGATCGGCGACGCCGATGTCTTCCTCGGCCTGTCTGCCGCCGGCGTTCTGAAGCCCGAGATGGCCAAGCGCATGGCGGCGAGTCCGCTGATCCTGGCGCTGGCCAACCCGAACCCGGAGATTACGCCGGAGGATGCGCTTGCCGCACGTCCTGACGCGATGATCTGCACCGGCCGCTCGGACTATCCGAACCAGGTCAACAACGTCCTGTGCTTCCCCTACATCTTCCGCGGCGCGCTCGATGTGCACGCCACGACGATCAACGAAGCGATGAAGCTCGCCGCCGTGCGCGCGATTGCATCGCTGGCGCGGGAGGCCACGTCCGACATCGCGGCGCGCGCCTATGGCGGCGAATCGCAGACATTCGGTGCGACCTCGCTGATCCCGAACCCGTTCGATCCGCGCCTGATCCTGCGCATTGCCCCGGCAGTCGCGCAGGCCGCGATGGATACCGGCGTCGCACGCAAGCCGCTGGCCGATATCGAGGCCTATCGCGAGGACCTGTCGCGCTTCGTCTTCCGTTCCGGCTTCATCATGAAGCCGCTCTTTGCGCAGGCGAAGGCCGACCCCAAGCGCGTCATCTACGCCGAAGGCGAGGATGAGCGCGTGCTGCGCGCCGCTCAAGTGGCGCTGGAGGAAGGCATGGCCGTGCCGATCCTGATCGGCCGCCCGAGCGTCATCGAAACCCGGGTGAAGCGCTTCGGCCTGACGATCCGGCCAGGCATCGATTGCGAGGTGATCAACCCCGAGGATGATCCGCGTTATCGCGACTACGTGCAGACCTATCTCGAGATCG
The DNA here is from genome assembly GCF_056396065.1 of Allobosea sp. 05T433. Lineage (NCBI taxonomy): Bacteria > Pseudomonadati > Pseudomonadota > Alphaproteobacteria > Hyphomicrobiales > Alloboseaceae > Allobosea > Allobosea sp. 05T433. Next base: position 248,446 of record NZ_JBFTKS010000005.1, read on the forward strand.
CCGGCCGGCGGGGCATCACGCCGGAGGCCGCACGCGTGCTGGTGCGCACCAACAACACGGTGATCGCGGCACTCTCGGTGATGCGCGGCGAGGCCGATGCCATGATCACCGGCCTGGAAGGGCGCTTCCTGTCGCGGCTGCGGCACATCAAGGACATCATCGGGCTTGCGCCCGGAGCACGCGACATCTCGGCGATGACGCTGATCATCACCAACAAGGGCGCCTTCTTCCTGGCCGACACCCATGTGAAGCATGATCCGACCGCTGAGGAGATCGCCGACATGGCGGTGATCGCGGCGAGCCATGTCTCGCGCTTCGGCATCCCGCCCAAGATCGCCCTGCTCTCTCATTCGGATTTCGGCGCGGCCGACACCCCCTCCTCGCTGAAGATGCGCAAGGCGGTCTGCCTGATCCGCGAGCGCGCGCCGGAACTCGAATGCGACGGTGAGATGGAGGCCGACACCGCCCTCCTGCCGATGGTGCGCGACAGGGTGCTGCCCTCCTCGCATCTCAAGGGCGTCGCCAATGTGCTGATCTTCCCGAATCTCGACGCCGCCAACATCGCCTACCAGTTCGCCAAGGTGCTGGCGGATGCGCTCCCGGTCGGCCCGATCCTGATCGGAGCGGCCAAGCCGGTGCATATCCTGACCGGTTCGGTGACGGCACGCGGCGTCGTCAACATGACGGCCGTGGCCGTGGTCGAGGCGCAGGAACGCGCTGCGGCTTCGCCAGCCTAGTCAGGAGGCGTTGCAGCGGCGCCGTTTCCTGCCATTCTGCGGTGCTCCGGCGGACCGGGATTGCGGGGAACAGGCCATGCGCATCACCAGGATGCTGCTGCGGCTCGCGGCTGTCATGCTTCCGATCCTGGCCGCGGCAGCGGCCAGCGCGCAGGAGCCCCTGCGCGAGGAGAGCACCTTCCTCCGGATCAAGCTCGAGGGGCGTGACATCAGGCTCGAGGCGCTGATCGTCAGGCCGGAGCGTGCTGAGGGTCGCCTCCCGCTGGCGCTGATCACTCATGGCAAATCCTCGAGCAGCGTCAGCATGGGCGATTTGCGGGCGGCGTCCTACGCCACCGTCGCCCGGGATTTTGCCCGGCGTGGCTGGCTCGCAGCCGTCGTCATGCGTCGTGGCTTCGGCCAGTCGGACGGGCCCTTCCCGGCCTCGACCTCCTGCGCCGATCTCGATTTCACCAGCCGATTCGAGGCGGATGCCAGCGAACTCGAAGCCGCCCTGCGGGTGCTGCAACAGCGCGACGATGTCGACCCGGCGCGCGCCATTGCGGTCGGAGAATCGGCGGGAGGCGCGGCGGTCCTGGCGCTCGCCCAGCGCAAACCAGCGGGCTTGCGCGGCATCGTCAATGTCGCCGGCGGCCTGAATATCGACAGCTGTGTCGACAAGGCGCGCGATGCGCTGGTCGGCATCGTCAAGGGCTGGCAGGTGCCCGGCGCGCCACCACAGCTCTGGATCTATGCGAAAAACGACGAGCTGTTTCCGCCCGCGCTCGTCGATCGCATGCGCGGCGCCGCACGCGATGCCGGCGGCGATATCCGCTTCGTCGAGCTCCCCGAAGTCCGGCCCACTGGTCACCTGATCTTCCGTCACGGACAAGCCCGGTTCTTCTGGCTGCGCGAGGTGGACGCGTCGCTGCGTGCCTGGAAGCTGCCGACCTGGTCGCCCGCCCAGGCAAGGGAGCTCTTTGCCAAGCTGGGGCTGACGGCACGCGCCGCCGCATTCGAGCAGTATTTTGCAGCGCCCGGCGAGAAGGCGATGGCGCTCAGCCGGTCACGCAAGCATTTCCGCTACACCTTTGGCTCTCAGACGCTCGATCGCGCCAAGGAAGCGACACTGAACGATTGCGCCAAGGCCGCTGGCGATTGCGTGATCGCCTTCGAGAACGACACGTTCATGCTGCCCTCCGGCGGCGCCCCGTAAACGAAAACGGGGATCAAGACTTTTCCTGCCTGCAAGTTTTTTTCCTGCTTGGCAGCGCGCGAGCAGCGCGCTCTACTCTCCCGGTCATGTCAGGAACAGGCAGGAAGACCTGCCCTCAGGGGAGTTTCGTCATGTTCAGGATCACGCGCCGCGCGGCGCCGCTCGCCATTGCCGCGGCTCTGGCGCTCGCCACCACCACGGTCGCACAAGCCCAGGTCACCTTCCATCGCGGCAACGACTCCGATCCCGAGACGCTCGACGCGCACAAGACCTCGACCGTGTCGGAAGCGCATCTGCTGCGTGATCTCTCCGAAGGGCTCGTCATCCACCACATCAACGGCACCGTCGTGCCCGGCGTGGCCGAAAGCTGGACGATCAGCCCGGACGGCAAGACCTACACCTTCAAGCTGCGCCCTAATGCGAAATGGTCGAACGGGGACGCGGTGAAGGCCTCGGATTTCGTCTTCTCGCTGCGGCGGATGGTCAATCCCGAGACGGGGGCGAAATACGCGAACATTCTCTATCCGATCCTGAACGCGGAGAAGATCAACAAGAGCGACGGGGGCGCGAAGCTTGCCGATCTGGGTGTGACGGCCGTCAATGACACGACGCTCGAGATCAAGCTGGAGCGATCGACCCCGTATTTTCTCGAATTGCTGACGCACCAGACCGGACTTCCGGTCCATCCGGCCTCAGTCGAGAAATTCGGCAGCGATTTCGTCAAGCCGGAGAACTGGGTTTCGAACGGCGCCTATGTGCTCAAGGAGTTCGTGCCGAACTCCCATATCAAGCTTGAAAAGAACAAGGCCTTCCACGACGCGGCCAACGTCAAGATCGATACGGTGATCTATTATCCGTCGCCGGACCTCGCCGCCGCCGCCCGGCGCTTCCAGGCCGGCGAACTGCATATGACGACCGACATCCCCGCCGACCAGATCAAGCAGCTGCGCGAAAAACTGGGCGATCAAGTCAAGATCGCGCCCTATCTCGGCACCTATTTCCTCATCATCAACAGCTCGAAGAAGCCCTTCGACGATGTCCGCGTCCGCCAGGCCCTTTCCATGGTGCTCGACCGTGAGTTCATCGCCGACGAGATCTGGGGTGGCACGATGCTGCCGGCCTATGGCGTCATTCCGCCGAATATCGGCAATTACGGCACGGCCGCCGAAGCCGACTTCAAGAACGCCTCGCCGCTCGACCGCGAGGAGAAGGCCAAGCAGTTGCTCAAGGATGCGGGCTTCGGGCCCGGCATGCCCTTGAAGATACAGCTCCGCTACAACACGACCGACAACAACCGACGCACCGTCATCGCCATTGCCGAGCAGTGGAAGGCACTCGGCGTCGAGACCAGCTTCATCAACACCGACGGCAAGACCCATTTCGCCCTTCTGCGTGACGGTGGCGATTTCGACATCGCCCGCTATGGCTGGATCGGCGATTTTTCGGACCCGCAGAACTTCCTGTTTCTGTTCCTCAGCGACAACAAGGGGTTCAATTCCGGCAAGTACAACAACCCGACCTTCGACGGCTTGCTGGCCAAGGCCGCCGACGAGATCGACCTGACCAAGCGCGCCGCGATCCTGCGCGAGGCCGACGCGATCCTGGCTGCCGAGGTGCCGTGGATTCCGGTGATGTTCTATTCGTCGAAGAACCTGGTCTCGCCCAAGCTCGTCGGCTTCCAGCAGAATCTGCGCGGCGCGCTGCCGACACGCTTCATGAGCCTGAAGCCGTAAGAAACCCGCGTGTCATGGCCGGGCCTGCCCGGTCATGACACCGCAGACGGCCCGGTTCATTCGGAATGCTCTCCTTCATCCTGCGTCGCCTCGCTATCGCGATCCCGACCCTGTTCGTGATCGTGACGATTTCCTTCTTCCTGATGCGCGTCGCACCGGGCGGGCCGTTCGACCTCGAACAGCCGCTGGAAGCGAAGGTGATGGAGAACCTGCGCCGGATCTATCAGCTCGACCGGCCGCTCTATCAGCAATATCTGACCTATCTCGCGGCTTTGATCAGGGGTGATTTCGGCCCTTCCTTCTACTTCCGCGACTTCTCTATCGCCGAGCTCTTCGCGCAGGGGCTGCCGGTCTCGATGCGGCTGGGCGCATCGGCACTCGCTCTTGCCCTGCTAATCGGCGGCCCGCTCGGCGTGCTCGCAGCCTTCCGCCAGAACGAGCATGCCGACCATGCGGTGATGGGTTTTGCCACTGCCGGCATCACCATTCCCAACTTCGTGGTCGCGCCCGTGCTGCAGATCGTCTTCGGGCTGATGCTGGCCTGGTTGCCGGTCGGCGGCTGGAATGGCGGTGCGGTCCGCAACACTATCCTGCCGATCGTGACTTTGGCGCTGCCGCAGATCGCGGTGATCGCGCGGATGACCCGCGCGGCGATGATCGAGACCCTGCGCGCCAACCATATCCGCACCTTGCGGGCACAAGGGCTTTCCAGCGTGACGGTCGCACTGCATGCGCTGCGCGGCGCGGCCCTGCCCGTCGTCTCCTATCTCGGGCCGGCCGCCGCGGCCTTGCTGACGGGCTCGGTCGTGGTCGAGAGCATCTTCGCCGTTCCCGGAATCGGCCGCTATTTCGTCGAGGGTGCGCTCAACCGCGACTACACCCTGGTGATGGGCACGGTCGTTGTCGTGGCGATCTTCGTGCTGGTCTTCAATCTCGTCGTCGACGTTGTCTATGCGCTGCTCGATCCGCGCGTCAGGCTGGAGTGAGCGCATGAGCGAGATCACGCTTGCCCCCCTGCCCGTCACCGGGCGCTCGCTCTGGCAGGATGCGCGCATCCGCCTGATGCGCAACCGCGCAGCGGTCGCGAGCCTGATCGTGCTGGCGCTGATGACGCTGGCCTGCCTGATCGGCCCGTTGATGACCGGGCATCCGCATGATCGGGTCTACCAGGACTATGTCCGTGTGCCCGCCAGCATCGAGAGCTATCCCAAGGCCGAGGCGATACCGGCCGCCGTGCAACGCATCGCCTCACGCGTCCGGGCAACGGCGGGCGATGTCGCAATAAGCCGGGACGGCGTGCGCCTGACGCTGACGTCACAGCGCCCGATCGATCAGCGGCTTCTCGTCTATTTCGATCGCTCAGACCAGTTCGGGACCCCGAAGATCCGGGCCAATGAGGAAGATGGCCGCAGGCTCGCTCTGGAGGTACCGATCAAGCGGCAGCGCTTCTGGTTCGGCACCGATGCCAATGGCCGCGACCTGCTGACCCGCACGCTAATCGCCGGGCGGGTTTCCCTGGCGATCGGCCTGCTCGCGACAGGTGTCGCGCTCGTGATCGGCGTCAGCTACGGCGCAACGGCGGGCTATCTCGGCGGGCGCGTCGACATGCTGATGATGCGCATCGTCGACGTGCTCTATTCGCTGCCCTTCATCTTCTTCGTCATCCTGCTGGTCGTCTTCTTCGGCCGGAATTTCATCCTGATGTTCCTTGCCGTCGGCGCGATCGAATGGCTCGACATGGCCCGGATCGTTCGCGGACAGACACTCTCGATCAAGCGACAGGAATATGTGCTGGCGGCCGAGGCGCTCGGCGTCACGACCGGCGGCATCCTGAGGCGCCATGTCATTCCCAACACGCTTGGCCCAGTCATCATCTATGTCACGCTGCTGGTGCCGAAGATCATCCTGCTCGAGAGTTTTCTCTCCTTCCTCGGCCTCGGCGTGCAGGAGCCGATGACGAGCTGGGGCGTGCTGATCTCGGACGGCGCCCGCTCGATCCAGGGCGCGCCCTGGATGCTGATCTTCCCGGCGAGCTTCCTGGTGACCACGCTGTTCGCGCTGAACTTCCTCGGCGATGGCCTGCGCGACGCGCTCGATCCCAGGGATCGCTGAGATGGGGGACGCTCCGATCCTCGAGATCCGCGACCTGCGCGTGCGCTTCCGGACCAATGATGGGCTGCTCGATGCGGTGAACGGCGTCGATATCGCTGTCGGAGCCGGCGAATTCGTCGCCATCGTCGGCGAATCCGGTTCCGGCAAAAGCCAGACGGTGATGGCCGCGATGGGCCTGCTCGCTGGGAATGGCGAGGTGGAAGGCTCGATCCGCTATCGCGGCACGGAGCTGCTCGGGCTGAAACCCAAGCAACTCAATGCCTATCGCGGCCGGAAGCTCGCGATGATTTTCCAGGAGCCCATGACATCGCTCGACCCGCTGTTCCGGATCGGCAGCCAGATGGCCGCGCCTCTGCGCAAACACCAGGGATTGTCACGCAGCGCCGCGCGGACGCGGGCGCTCGAACTCCTGAAACTCGTCCAGATTCCCCGGCCGCAGGAACGGCTCGATGCCTATCCGCACGAGCTCTCAGGCGGGCAGCGCCAACGCGTCATGATCGCGATGGCCCTGGCCAATGATCCCGATATCCTGATTGCCGACGAACCGACGACAGCGCTCGACGTCACCATCGAGGCCGAGATCCTGGCGCTGATCGCCGATCTCAGAAAGCGGCTCGGCATGGCCGTCGTCCTGATCAGCCACGATCTCGGGCTGGTGCGGAAATATGCAGAGCGCGTCTATGTGATGAAGTCTGGCGAAGTGGTGGAGAGCGGAACCACCGAGGTCCTCTTCGCAGCACCGAGCCATCCCTATACCAAGCTGCTGCTCTCGGCAGAGCCCGCAGGCCATAAGCAACCTGCGCCGAAGGGCGCCCCGATCCTGCTCGAGGCCCGTGACCTGCGCGTCAGCTACGATCTCGGTCGTGGCTTTCTCAAGCGCAGGAACGGCTTGCTCCACGCCGTCGACGGTGTCGATCTGACCCTGCAGCGCGGCCAGACCATCGGCATCGTCGGGGAGTCCGGCTCGGGAAAGTCGACGCTGGGAAAGGCGCTACTCAGGCTCGTGCCGGCCAGCGGGCAGATCCGATTCGAGGACCGGGCGCTGGCGCCGCTCGATCGCTCGCAGATGCGGCCGCTGCGCAAGAGCCTGCAGGTCGTTTTCCAGGACCCATTCGGCTCGCTCTCGCCGCGGCTCACCGTAGGCGAGATCGTCAGCGAGGGGCTGCTGGTCCACGCGCCCCATCTGACGCGCGCCGAACGCGACATGCGCGCGGCGCAGGCCCTGGAGGAGGTCTCGCTCGATCCGCGCCTGCGCAACCGCTATCCGCACGAATTCTCGGGCGGCCAGCGCCAACGCATCGCGATCGCGCGCGCGATGATCCTGCACCCGGCGCTGGTCGTACTGGACGAGCCGACCTCGGCGCTCGATCGTACCGTGCAGAAGAGCATCGTGGCGTTGCTCAAGGACCTCCAGGCCCGCCACGACCTCTCCTATCTCTTCATCAGCCACGACCTCGCCGTGGTCCGCGCCATGGCCGACACGATCATGGTGATGAAGGATGGCAGCGTCGTCGAAAGCGGACCAACCGAGGCGATTTTCGCCGCACCGCGCGAGGGCTACACGCAGAGGCTGATCGCGGCCGCGCTCAAGGCGTAAACGGAAGATATCCGGTCCGGCCCGGTGGCCGTGGCGGTCCTCGTCCCTTCGGCGCGGCAGTGTTGCGCCCGACGCCGATCTGCAAGCCGGCTTTGGCACTCGCCTCCCGCCCGCGCCTCCGCTACCAATGCCGACGTTCCTTCAACCACGAGACCGAAGCCGATGAGCCGTATTGTCTATGTGAATGGTGAGTACCTGCCCGAGGAAGAGGCCAGGATCTCGATTTTCGACCGCGGCTTCATCTTCGGCGACGGCATCTACGAGGTCTCGGCGGTGCTCGGCGGCAAGCTGGTCGACTGCGACGCGCATCTTGCCCGTCTGGAGCGCTCCTGCGGAGAAATCCGGCTCGCCCTGCCCTGGTCGCGCGCCGAACTGACCGCCATCCATGAGGAGCTGATCAAGCTCAACAATATCGACGAGGGCGGTATCTATCTCCAGGTCTCGCGCGGCGCTGCCGACCGTGACTTCGCCTTCCCGAAGGATGTGGCGCCGACCCTGGTGATGTTCTCGCAGGCCCGCAACCTGAGCGAGGCCCCCGCCGCCAAGACCGGCATCAAGGTCGTCTCCTGCCCGGACCTGCGCTGGGCCCGCCGGGACATCAAGAGCGTCAACCTGCTCGGGCCGGTGCTGGCCAAGCAGTTCGCCGCCGAAAGCGGCGCGCAGGAAGCCTGGCTGGTGGAAGATGGCGTCGTCACCGAAGGTGCGTCCTCGACCGCCTGGATCGTCAAGGGCAAGACGCTGATCTCGCGGCCGCTCTCGAACAAGGTCCTGCCGGGCATCACCCGCAAGGCTGTTCTGGCTTTCCTCGCCGAAACCGGCTTCACCTTCGAGGAACGCACGTTCACGCTGGATGAGGCGCTCGATGCCGAGGAGGCCTTCATCACCTCGGCCAACAGCTTCGTGATGCCGGTGGTCTCGATCGACGGCCATACGATCCACAATGGCGCGCCGGGCCCAACCGCGATCCGCCTGCGCGAAATCTATATCGACTTCGCCAGGAAGGGCGGCGTGCTGGGCTGATCGCCCACACGCTCCCCCGCGACATAGGTCGCGGCGACATTGCGCTCGTCACCCAGCGTGACGAGCACGAAGAGTTCCTCGGCGAGATCGCGCGCCGTTTCCAACCGGTGCGCCATGGCCCGCGTCGCTGCCGGGTCGAGCACCACGACATCCGCCTCGCGGCCGGGCTCGATCGAGCCGATGAGATGATCGAGCCCCAACGCCACCGCATTGCCGCGCGTGATGGCATGGAGCGCCGCGAACGCGGAAAGCGACTGGCCCTGCAGCTGCAGCACCTTGTAGGCCTCGGCCATGGTCCGCAACATCGAGTAGCTGGTGCCGCCGCCGATATCGGTCGCGACCGCAACCCGTACGCCTTCCCGCTTCGCCCGGGCCCAGTCGAACAGGCCTGAACCGAGGAAGAGGTTCGACGTCGGACAGAACACGGCGACAGCTCCGGCCTCGGCAAAAGCACGCCATTCATGCTTGGTCATGTGGATGCAGTGGCCCAACAGGCTCTTGCGGCCGAGCAGGCCGTAATCCCGATAGATGCCGGCATAATCATCGGCATCCGGATAGAGCTGGCAGGCCAACGAGATCTCGGCCTGGTTCTCGTTGATATGGGTCTGGACGAAGCAGTCCGGATGTTCAGAGGCGAGTCGCCCGGCAGCGGCCAGCTGCTCCGGTGTCGAGGTCACCGCAAAGCGCGGCGTGATCGCATAGAGCTGGCGTCCCCTGCCGTGCCAGCGCTCGATCAGGGCCTTGCTGTCGGCATAGCTGCTCTCGGCCGTATCGGTCAGCGCCGCCGGGGCGTTGCGGTCCATCATCACCTTGCCGGCAATCATCCGCGTGTTGCGGCGCTCCGATTCGGCGAAGAAGGCTTCGGCCGATTGACGGTGAACGGAGCAGTAGACGGCCGCCGTGGTGGTGCCGCTCGCCAGCAACTCGTCCAGCAGGAACCGCGTCAGCTTCTCCGGATGTCCCTGCTGCGCCAGCTTCTGCTCCTCGACGAAGGTGTATTTGTTCAGCCACTCCATCAGCTGCGCACCATAGGAGGCGATCACCTGGGTCTGCGGCATGTGCAGATGCGCGTCGATGAAGCCCGGCATGATCAGGTTCGGCCGGTGATCGACGATTTCCGCCTCTTCCGGCAGCGTCGGCAGCAGCTCCGATGCGGCGCCGACGGCCTTGATCAGTCCGTCGGCGATGACGACCAGGCCATCCCCGATGAAGCGATGCGCCGCGTCGCCGGAGGTCTCGGGATCGCCGACGAACCAGAGCAGGCGGCCACGCAGGGCGCGAAGGCGACGGTCTTCGTTCACAGGCTCGTGCTCCGGCTCAAAATCACGTCATATCTGCACCAAATCAAAGCTTTCGGCCAAGCGTCGAACATGCCTAATCTGGAGGCATGATTTGGATCTGTGAGCGGCCGGGCCGCCATGCGTGAGATAGTGCGCTTCCTCTACGGCGATGAGCTGGTCGAGATCGCGTCCAGCGATCCGACCCAGACGCTGCTCGACTGGCTGCGCCTCGAGCGCCGCCGGACCGGCACGAAGGAAGGCTGCGCCGAAGGCGATTGCGGAGCCTGCACCGTCGTCGTCGGACGACTCGACGGCGGCCGATTGCGTTATGAGGCGATCAACGCCTGCATCCGCTTCCTGCCGACGCTCGATGGCTGCCATCTGCTCACCATCGAGCACCTGAAGGGCGCGGACGGCCGTCTGCACCCGGTGCAGCAGGCGATGGTCGATTGCCACGGCTCGCAATGCGGCTTCTGCACGCCGGGCTTCGTGATGTCGCTCCTTGCGCTCTGGCTGAACGAGCCGGCGCCGGAGCTGGGGCGAATCGAGGACGCGCTCGCGGGCAATCTCTGCCGCTGTACCGGCTACGAGCCGATCATTACCGCGGCCCGTCGCCTCTACGAACACGCCGACCGGACGCAGGATCGCTTCGCGCTTTCGGTGCCCGGCATCGCCGCCCGGCTGCACGCTTTCGCGGATCAGGAGACGCTGACACTCGCCCATGGCACGCGACGCTTCCTGTCGCCGGCGACGGCCGATGCCCTCGCCGATCTCGTCATCTCCCATCCCGAGGCCGTTCTCGTCGCCGGCGCGACCGATGTCGGTCTCTGGATCACCAAGGGGATGCAGCAGCCGCAAACCATCATCCATCTCGGCCGCGTCGAGGACCTGCGTCCAATCAGCGACGAGGGCGATCATCTGCGCATCGGCGCCATGGCGAACCATATCGATGTCCGCACGGCACTCGCGGTGCTCTCGCCGCAGCTCGACGAGCTGATGCGCCGCTTCGGCGGCGAGCAGGTGCGCAATGCCGGGACGATCGGCGGCAATATCGCCAATGGCTCACCGATCGGCGATCTACCGCCTGCGTTGATTGCGCTTGGTGCAACGCTGCTGCTGCGGCGCGGCAGCGAGCGACGCGCGCTGCCGCTGGAAGCCTTCTTCCTCGACTATCGCAGCCAGGACCGGAAGCCAGGCGAATTCGTCGAGGCCGTGCTGGTGCCGAAACTGCAGAATGACGCTCTGTTCCACATTTCGAAGATCTCAAAGCGCTTCGACGAGGATATCTCGGCGGTGTGCGGCGCCTTCCTGCTGCATCTCGACGAAGCCAATCGGGTGAGCGAGGCACGGCTCGCCTATGGCGGCATGGCCGGTATCCCGAAACGGGCCGCCGCCGCGGAAGCCGCGCTGCTCGGGAGGGATTGGGACGAGGCTGCGGTCGCTGCCGCCATCGCCGCCCTGCCCCGGGATTTCACACCGCTGACCGACATGCGCGCCTCGGCGGCGTACCGGCTGAAGGTGGCCGGCAATCTCCTGCGCCGGTTCCTGATCGAAACGACGGCGCTTGACGTCGACACGCGCGTCGCGGGCCTGCTTGCGGAGGCTGCCCATGGCTGACGCGCGCAAACGGCTTGAGACCGAGGTCGTGGCCGGGCCGCTCGGCCGGACCAGCAATCATGATTCCGCCGCCAAGCATGTCGCGGGTGAAGCCCTCTATATCGACGATATCGCCGAGCCGGCCGGCCTTGCGCATGCCTATCTCGGCCTTTCCCAGGTCGCGCATGGGCGGCTGATATCGCTCGACCTCGCGGCCGTGCGCACGGCCCCCGGCGTTCTCACCGTGTTGACGGCCGAGGATATTCCGGGCGCGAACGACATCAGCTCGACGCATCGACATGACGAGCCTGTCTTCACGACGCAGAATATCCTGCATCACGGCCAACCGCTTTTCGCGGTTATCGCGGAAACCCGGGATCTGGCGCGCCGCGCCGCCGCGCTGGCCAAGGCGGCCTATGAGGAAGCCGCTCCGCTGCTGGATGTCGCAGCGGCCCGCGCGGCCGGCGGCGAGCTTGTCACCGACCCGCTGAAGCTGGAGCGCGGCGATGTCGCGGAAGCGCTTGCTGCCAGCCCGCGCCGGCTCAAGGGGTCGATGGAGATCGGCGGGCAGGATCATTTCTATCTGGAGAGCCAGATCGCGCTCGCCATCCCCGGCGAGGACGAAGACATGCTGGTGCTGTCCTCGACGCAGCATCCGAGCGAAGTCCAGCACATGGTCGCGCAGGTGCTCGCCGTCGGCTCCCACGCCGTCACCATCGAGGTCCGGCGCATGGGCGGCGGCTTTGGCGGCAAGGAGACGCAGGCCAATCTCTTCGCCTGCGTCGCCGCGCTCGCTGCCCGCAAGCTGAAGCGCCCGGTAAAGCTCCGGCCCGACCGCGACGACGACATGGTCATCACCGGCAAACGCCATGATTTCGTGGTCGATTACGAGATCGGCTTCGATGACGAGGGGCATATTCACGCGGTGGACGCGGTCTATGCGGCGCGCTGCGGCTGGAACGCCGATCTCTCGGGCCCGGTCACCGACCGCGCGCTGTTCCACATGGACAATTGCTATTTCTACCCGGCGGTGCGCGGACGTTCGCAGCCCCTGCGGACCAACACCGTTTCGAACACGGCCTTTCGCGGCTTCGGCGGCCCCCAGGGCATGGTCGGAGCGGAACGCTTCATCGAGGAGGTTGCTTTCGCGACCGGGCTCGACCCGCTCGAGATCCGCAGGCGCAATCTCTATGGCGCGGTCGGTCGCGACATCACGCCCTATCACCAGCAGGTCGAGGACAATATCGCCGGCGACGTGATCGCCGAACTTGAACGGCGTTGCGATTACCGCGCGCGCCAGGCGGGGATCCGTGAGGCCAACCGCAAGAGCCCGGTCATCAAGCGTGGCATCGCGCTGACCCCGGTCAAGTTCGGCATCTCCTTCACCGCGACCTGGTACAATCAGGCAGGCGCCCTGGTGCATGTCTACACGGACGGCACGGTGGCGCTGAACCATGGCGGTACCGAGATGGGCCAGGGCCTCTATGTGAAGGTGGCGCAGGTCGTGGCGCAGGCTTTCGGGATCGGCCTCGACCGGATCAAGATCACCGCGACGACCACCGGAAAGGTGCCGAACACCTCGGCGACAGCCGCCTCCTCCGGCTCCGATCTCAACGGCATGGCCGCGCTCGATGCCTGCGAGACGATCAAGGCGCGGCTCATCGCCTTCGCGTCGAAGCGCTGGGAGGTTTCAGCCGAGGAGATTGCCTTCCTGCCGGGCCGGATCAGGATCGGCACGCAGGAGATGAGTTTCGCCGAATTCGTCGCGGCAGCCTACATGGCCCGCGTCCAGCTCTCGGCGACCGGCTTCTACGCGACGCCGAAGATCCATTGGGATCGCAAGGCCGGGCGTGGCCACCCGTTCTATTATTTCGCCTATGGCGCGGCTGCGGCCGAAGTCGCGATCGACACGCTCACCGGCGAATACAAGGTCGAGCGGGTCGACATCCTGCATGATTGCGGCACCTCGCTGAACCCGGCGATCGACAAGGGCCAGATCGAGGGCGGCTTCGTGCAGGGCATGGGCTGGCTCACCACCGAGGAACTCTGGTGGGACGACAACGGCCGGCTCAAGACCCATGCGCCCTCGACCTACAAGATCCCCGTCGCCTCCGACCGGCCGCGGATCTTCAATGTCGACCTGCTCGAGAACGCCCCCAATCGCGAGCCGACGATCCACCGTTCCAAGGCGGTCGGGGAGCCGCCGCTGATGCTGGCGATCAGCGTGCTCCACGCCTTGTCGGACGCGGTCGCGAGCGTCGGCAATCATCGCTTCTGTCCCCGTCTCGACGCGCCGGCGACGCCGGAGCGTGTACTCGATGCGGTCGACCGCATGCGGGAACAGGTACGGGGCGCGGCGCCATGACCGGGCTGGCGACTTTCCTCGAAGCCCATCTCGAGCAAGGCGCCATCCTTGTCAGCATCGAGCGCGCCGAAGGATCGACCCCACGCGAAACCGGCGCGACGATGGTCGTCACCCCCGAGGGCAATTCCGGGACGATCGGCGGCGGCCAGCTCGAATTCCACTGCGCCGACATCGCCCTTGAGATGCTGGCGAGCGGCGAGACCTCGCGACGCCTCGATATTCCGCTTGGGCCGCAAATGGGCCAGTGCTGCGGCGGCCGGGTCGGTGTCGTGCTGGAGCGGGCCAGGCCGTGCCATCTCGCGACTCTCCAGGCCGCCGAAGCGGCAAGGTGCGCAGCGCAGCCTGCCGTCCTCATCCTCGGCGCCGGCCATACCGGGCGCGCGCTTGCCGAGGCCCTCATGCGCCTGCCGCTGACGGTCATTCTGATCGACGACCGCGAAGCCCAGATGCACGATCTTCCCGTTGGTGTCGCACCGCTACGACTGGACGACCCGGTCGAGGCGATCACATCGGCCCAGCCCGGCACCGCCTTCGTGATCCTTTCGCACAGCCATGCGCTCGACTACCGGCTGACCGAGGCTGCGCTCCTGCGCGGGGATGCCGCCTATGTCGGCATGATAGGCTCGGCGACGAAGCGCGCTCGCTTCGCTGCCAGCTTCCGCCGCCGGCACCCTGCAAGCGATGCCCTGGCGCGCCTGACCTGCCCGATCGGCGGGGATGATGTGGACGACAAGCGCCCTGAGGTCATCGCCGCCTTGACGGCAGCCGAACTGGTGCGGAGCTTGCTTGCCAAGCAACAGGCTTCCGGGCAAAGCGTGGCGCAGGGCCGACAGGGTCCGGGGAGAAGGGCAGGAGATGACGGCGTCGCCGCATGACAGGACGGATACGCCGCCCCGGCTCGTGCTGTCGGGCATCTCCAAGAGCTTTCCCGGCGTGAAAGCCAATGACGACATCAGCTTCAGCGTGAAGCCCGGCGAGATCCACGCCCTGCTCGGCGAGAACGGAGCGGGCAAGTCGACGCTGGTCAAGGTCATCTACGGCGTTCAGCAGGCCGATTCGGGCAGCATCTCCTGGGATGGCCGGCCTGTTTCGGTCCCCTCGCCCAAGGCGGCGCGGCGGCTCGGCATCGGCATGGTCTTCCAGCATTTCTCGCTGTTCGACGCGATGACCGTGATCGAGAACATCGCGCTCGGCCTCGACGAGGCCGTGGATCGCGAGGAGCTGAAGACCCGCGTCGCCAAGGTTCTGCAGAGCTATTCGCTGCCGCTCGATCCCGAGCGCGAGGTCCATACGCTCTCGGTCGGCGAACGGCAGCGCATCGAGATCGTCCGCTGCCTGCTGCAGAAGCCGAAGCTCCTGATCATGGATGAGCCGACTTCGGTCCTGACACCGCAGGAGGTCGAGCGTCTGTTCGAGACCTTGCGGCAGATCGCGTCCGAAGGCTGCTCGATCCTCTACATCAGCCACAAGCTGCACGAGATCAAAGCCTTGTGCGACACCGCCACGATCCTGCGCGCCGGCCGGGTCGTCGCGACCTGCGACCCGCGGCAGGAGACGACACGGCGCATGGCCGAGCTGATGATCGGCGCCGAATTGCGGCAGATCGAGAACGCCCATTCCGGCAGGATCGGCAAGCGCCGACTGATCGTGTCTGGTCTCTCCCTGCCCGGCGAACCGCCTTTCGGCACGAGCTTGCGCGACATCAGTTTCGAGGCACGGGCCGGCGAGATCCTCGGCATCGCCGGCGTCGCCGGCAATGGCCAGGCCGAGCTGCTCGGCGCGCTGTCCGGCGAGCGCCTCAGTGCGGTGCCGAACGCCATCATGCTCGACGGCAAGCCCGTCGGCAGCGAGGGAGCGGGCGAGAGGCGCAGCGCCGGCCTCGCCTGCGTTCCGGAGGAGCGCAACGGACACGCCGCCGTGCCGGATTTCTCGCTGGCCGAGAATGCCATCCTGACGGCGCGCTACCGGCTGCCACTGGCACCTCGCGGCTTTATCCGCCTCGGAGCGGTTCGGCGCTTCGCCCAGGCCGTCATCGGCCGGTTCGATGTGCGCACCACCGGTCCAGGCTCTCCGGCCCGCTCATTGTCCGGCGGCAATCTGCAGAAATTCATCATGGGCCGCGAGATCGGCCAGGAACCAGGTGTCCTCGTGGTCTCGCAGCCGACCTGGGGGGTCGATGCGGGCGCCGCAGCGGCGATCCGGCAGGCGCTGGTCGATCTGGCGGCGAAGGGCTCTGCGGTCGTGGTGATCTCGCAGGACCTCGATGAACTGCTCGAGCTGGCAGACCGGCTCAGCGTCATCAACGAGGGCCGGCTCTCGCCGCCCCGCCCGGTCGCGGAGCTCGCGATCGACGAGATCGGCCTGATGATGGGCGGCATTCACGGCGCAGCCCAGCCCGAAGGAGCGCCGCTTCATGCTTGAATGGCGCCGCCGCCGCGAACCAAGCCGGGCGATGCTCTATCTGAGCCCGCTGATCGCGATCGCGCTCACCATGGCGACCGGCGCGTTGGTCTTCACGGCGATGGGTTATGACGGGCTGACCGCGGTCTTCGACTTCTTTCTCGTACCCTTCCTCGAGCCGCATCGCTGGCCGGATCTCGGCGTCAAGGCGGCGCCGCTGGTGATGATCGCGCTCGGCCTCGCCATCGGTTTTCGCGCCAATGTCTGGAATATCGGCGCCGAGGGCCAGTACATCATGGGCGCCATCGCCGGCACCGGCGTTGCCCTCGCCACCTATGAGATGAGCGGCTGGTGGATCCTGCCGGCCATGGCTCTAGCCGGCATCCTCGGCGGCATGGCCTGGGCTGCGGTCCCGGCGCTGCTGCGCGTCAGGCTTCAGGTCAGCGAAATCCTGACCAGCCTGATGCTGACCTATGTCGCGGTGCAGGTGCTGTATTATCTCGTGCGCGGCCCGTGGAAGGATCCGGACGGCTTCAACTTCCCGCAGACGCGGATGTTCACGGCCGATCAGACGCTGCCGGTCGTCATCCCCGAGACGCTCGTCCATCTCGGCATTCCGCTCGCACTCGTCATTGCCGTCATTGCCTGGCTGGTGTTGGAGAAGACGACCGCGGGCTATGCGGTGAAGGTTGTCGGGCTCGCACCGGCTGCGGCGCGTCACGGCGGCTTCAGCGCCGAACGGACGACCTGGGTGACGTTGCTGATCGGCGGCGGCCTTGCGGGTCTTGCCGGCATCTTCGAGGCTGCAGGCCCGTTCAGCCAGCTTACCCCGCAGTTCCCGGTCGGCTACGGGTTCACCGCCATCATCGTCGCCTTCCTCGGCCGCCTGCACCCGCTGGGCATCGTGCTCGGCGGCGTCGTTCTGGCGGCAACCTATGTCGGCGGCGAGATCGCCCAGACGACCGTGCGTCTGCCCCAGGCCGCGACCGGCATGTTCCAGGCGATGCTGCTGTTCTTCCTGCTCGCGACCGATGTGCTGGTCCGTTATCGCATCGCCTTCCGGGCGAGGCCGGCGAAAGTGGTGCCGCGATGAACAGCGTCATCCTGGTCTCGATCATCATGACGCTCGTCGCAGCGTCGACACCGATCCTGCTCGCGGCGCTCGGCGAGCTCGTCGTCGAGAAGTCGGGCGTGCTCAATCTCGGTGTCGAGGGCATGATGCTGACCGGGGCCGTCGCCGGTTTCGCGGTCGCCTTCAGCACCGGCAGCGTTGCGCTCGGCCTCATTGCCTCCGTTATCGCCGGCATCGCAACCGGGATGATCTTCGCCGTGCTGACGCTCAGCCTGACCGCGAACCAGGTCGCGACGGGCCTGGCGCTGACGATTTTCGGCGTCGGCGCCTCCTCGCTGATCGGCGCCGGCTTTGTCGGCCGCACGATCGATCGTCTGGGGCCCCTGTTTCCCGAAGCGCTTTCCAGCCATCCCTGGCTGCGTGCGCTCTTCGGGCACGACATCATCGTCTATCTCTCGCTTGCCCTGGTTCTCGGCGTGAGCCTCTTCCTGCGCAGGACGCGCGCCGGATTGATCCTGCGGGCGGTCGGCGAGAATGACGCATCGGCCCATGCCATCGGCTATCCCGTCATTGGCATCCGCTATGCGGCGATCGCCTTCGGCGGCGCGCTGGCGGGCCTCGGCGGCGCCTATTTCTCGCTGGCGCTGACGCCGATGTGGGCTGACCGCCTCACCGCCGGGCGCGGCTGGATCGCGCTCGCGCTCGTCGTCTTCTCCGCCTGGAAACCCGGCCGGCTCCTGCTCGGGGCCTATCTCTTCGGCGCGGTGATGACCTTCGAGCTTCAGGCCAAGGCTGCCGGCATCACCTGGCTCGCGCCGGAGGTGCTGGCGATGGCCCCCTATCTTGCGACAATCCTGGTTCTGACGATGATGTCGCTCGGTCGCAAGACGGGCCGGCTCGACGCGCCCGCATGTCTCGGCAAACCCTTCTCGGCGTCCTGACGGCGCCGCCAACCCCGTGGGGAGAACAACCATGTCATCCATGATCACCCGCCGCACGCTCGTTGCCGGCGGCGCCGCGGCGTCCGCCCTGCCCCTGCTCGGCCGCAGCGCCTTTGCGCAGGCGCCACTGGGTGTCGGCTTCATCTATGTCGGTCCGATCGGCGATCACGGCTGGAGCTGGACGCATGATCAGGGCCGCAAGGCGCTCGAGAAGCAGTATGGCGACAAGATCAAGACCAGCTTCATCGAGAACGTCGCTGAGGGGCCGGATGCGGCGCGCGCGCTGCGCCAGCTGGCGCAGGCCGGCAACCAGCTGATCTTCGCGACCTCCTTCGGTTTCATGAACCCGACCATCCAGGTCGCAAAGCAGTTCCCGAAGCTGAAATTCGAGCACGCCACCGGCTATCAGCGCGCCGAGAACGTCGCGACCTACAATGCCCGCTTCTACGAGGGCCGCGCCGTGATCGGCACGATCGCGGGCCACATGTCGAAGAGCGGCCAGGCCGGCTACATCGCCTCCTTCCCGATTCCGGAGGTCGTGATGGGCATCAACGCCTTCACGCTCGCCGCCCGCAAGGTCAACCCGAACTTCAAGACCAAGGTCATCTGGGCCTCGACCTGGTACGACCCGGCCAAGGAAGCCGACGCCGCCAAGGCGCTGATCGACCAGGGCGCCGATGTGATCACCCAGCATACCGACAGCCCCGCCGCCCTGCAGGCGGCCGAGCAGCGCGGCGTCTTCGCCTTCGGCCAGGCGTCCGACATGAGCGCCTTCGCGCCCAAGGCGCATCTCTCGGCGATCGTCGACGACTGGTCGGGCTACTACATCAAGCGCGTCAAGGACGTCATGGACGGCAGCTGGAAGTCGGGCGACGTCTGGGGCGGGATCAAGGACGGCTTCGTCAAGCTCGCCCCGTTCAATCCCGCGATGACGCCAGCCGCACGCGCAGGCGCGGAAGAAGTCCAGAAGGGCATCGTTGCCGGCACGCTCCACCCCTTCACCGGCGAGCTCAAGGACCAGAAGGGCGTGCTGCGCCTCAAGGCCGGCGAGACCGCCCCCGACGAGATGCTGTCGAAGATGGACTGGTATGTCGACGGCGTGCAGGCCTGAGCGCGCAGGCCAACTTATCCTAACGTCACCCCGGCAGCCGGATCGAGACTTCGGCTGACGGGAATGACGGAGGCGGCATGACGCCCCGAACGATTCAGCATCAAAGCCTCTTGCAGATATTTTAAGCTTGAAACAAAATGAGGACCATACGAGCCGGAAGGGGATGGGGATCTCCGCCGGCCAGTAGGCTCCTTGCAGGTCCCGGGAGGACATCGGACATGAAGCTCAAACTCGCATTGTCTATCGGCACGGCGCTCGTCGCGCTGGGAGTTGCCGGCGCACAGGCCCAGGAGCCGATCAAGATCGGCGTCGTCAGCGTTCTTTCCGGCCCGCAGGCAGCCCTTGGCCAGCAATTGCGCGACGGCTTCCAGCTCGCAGTCGACCAGATGGGCGGCAAGCTCGGCGGACGGCCGGTGCAGATCACGGTGATCGATGACGAGCTCAAGCCCGATGTCGCGGTCGGCAAGGTTCGCGGCTTCGTCGAGGGCGGCAAGGTCGATTTCGTCGTCGGACCGGTCTTCTCGAACATTCTGGGCGCCATCGCCAAGCCAGTCCTGGACTCCGGCGCGGTGCTGATCAGCCCGAATGCCGGCCCTTCGACGCTTGCAGGCAAGGCCTGCCACCAGAACTTCTTCGTGACCTCGTACCAGAACGACCAGGTCCACGAGGTGCTCGGCAAATACGCTCAGGACCAGGGCTTCAAGCGCGCCTACATCATGGCGCCGAACTACCAGGCGGGTAAGGACTCGCTCGCCGGCTTCAAGAACTACTTCAAGGGCGAGGTGGTCGACGAGGTCTATGTCCCGCTGAACCAGCTCGATTTCTCGGCGGAGCTCGCCAAGATCGCCTCGGCCAAGCCCGACGTCGTCTTCGCCTTCATGCCGGGCGGTCTCGGCGTCAATCTGGTCAAGCAGTGGTCGCAGGCCGGCCTGCAGGGCAAGATCCCGTTCCTCTCCGCCTTCACGGTCGATGAATCGACCCTGCCGGCACAGCAGGACGCTGCGGTCGGCCTCTTCGGCGGCATGACCTGGGCGCCCAATATGGACAATCCGCAGAACAAGAAGTTCGTCGCGGATTACGAGGCTGCCTACAAGATCGTCCCCGGCTCCTACGCCATGCAGGCTTATGATGCCGCCTTGCTGATCGACTCGGCGGTCAAGGGTGCCGGCGGCACGGCCGACAAGGACAAGCTGCGGGCCGCGATCCGGAAGGCCGACTTCAAGTCGCTGCGCGGCAACTTCAAGTTCAACAGCAATGGCTACCCGATCCAGGACTTCTATCTGGTCAAGGTCGCCAAGCGCGCCGACGGCAAGTTCCAGACCGAGATCGCGCAGAAGGTGTTCTCGGACTATGCCGACCCGCATGCGAAGGATTGCGCGCTGAAGTGAGGAGACTGCCCGGGGGAGCTCATGTCCCTTCGTCTCTCTGGGAGGAGAGAAGAGCTTGGATGATGGCAGGGTGCCGGAGAGCAGCCGCCTGTCATCGGAGCAGGACATCAGCTCCCCTTGGCGACATCCTCACCCTCGCCGCCGCCCCTGCCCTTTCCGGGGACGGACGCCCGCCCGTGCCTGACTTGCGTCTCGCTGCGCCCGCCTAGCATGCTGCGAAAAGTTGCGACGGTTTTCGCATTCGGCATGCTCTAAATTATGAGAATCGATCGCGTTTTCTGCGTTGGACGACTTTGTCCAAACGCAGCGTGATCAAGGGGCGCCCCGCGCCGGCCAACGAATATCGAGCTGATGACCACCAGTCTCCTCATCGTCCAGATCCTGAACGGGTTGCAGCTCGGCATCCTGCTGTTCCTGGTGGCAGCGGGGCTGACGCTGGTCTTCGGCGTCATGGATTTCATCAACCTGGCCCATGGCGTGCAGTACATGCTGGGGGCCTATCTCGCCGTGACCTTCGTCGGGCTGACCGGAAGCTTCGTGCTGGGGCTGCTGCTCGCCCTGGCGGCTGCGCTCGTCATCGGGCTAGCCCTCGAATTCCTGGTCTTCCGCCATCTCTATGAACGCGACCATCTCGACCAGGTTCTCGCGACCTTCGGGCTCATCCTGCTCCTGAACCAGGGCGTCAAGATCGTCTGGGGTGCGGCGCCTCTCTCCGTCCCGGTCCCGGAATTCCTCTCGGGCTCTGTGCGCTTGATGGACGGCATTCTCTATCCGACCTATCGCTTCGCCCTGATCGGCGCCGGGCTCGCGGTCGGCGGATTGCTCTGGTTCATCGTCGAGCGGACGCGTACCGGCATGCTGTTGCGGGCCGGGGCCTCGAACGCGCCAATGGTTTCGGCACTCGGTGTCGATATCCGCAAGCTCTTCATGGTCGTCTTCGCCTTCGGAACCATGCTGGCCGGATTTGCCGGCGCGATGGCGGCGCCGATCCTCTCGGTCGAGCCCGGCATGGGCGACACGGTGCTGATCCTCGCCTTCGTCGTCATCGTCGTTGGCGGCATCGGCTCGATCCGCGGCGCCTTCGTCGGTGCGCTGATCGTCGGACTGGTCGACACGCTCGGGCGCTCCTTCATGAATGACCTGCTGCGCCTGTTCATGAGCGCCCCCTCGGCCCGTGCGACGGGAGCCGCTCTCTCCTCGATGCTGATCTACCTGGTGATGGCCATCGTCCTGTTCGTGCGTCCCGAAGGCCTGTTGCCCGCCAAGGGCCGGACATGAGCGCGGCGCCCACCATCGCCGGCGCAGCCGGGTCCATCCCATCCCGACCAAGATCGCGCTCCGTCCTGGCGCTGGTGCTCTTCGCGGCGCTCGCGCTTGCCCCGGTCGCCGTCTCGCTCGGCGTCCCAGCGCATTGGCTGTCATTGCTGACGCGGGCGATGATCTTCGCGATCGCGGCCCTGTCGCTCGACCTCATCCTCGGTGTCGGCGGGCTGGTCTCCTTCGGGCATGCCGCCTTTATCGGCATCGGCGCCTATGTGACCGGCATCATGATCACCGAGGGTCGCACCGAGACCCTGCTGATCCTGCCCGTGCTCCTCGTCGTCTGCGCCATCTTCGCGGCGGTCACGGGCGCGGTCTCGCTGCGCACGCGCGGCGTCGCCTTCATCATGATCACGCTGGCCTTCGGGCAAATGGTGTTCTTCCTGGCGCAGGCGCTCTCGGCCTATGGCGGCGACGATGGCCTGACGCTCTATGCCCGCAGCACGATCGCCGGCCTCGACATCGCGGCAAGCCGGACCGGCTTCTTCTACATCGTGCTGGGCGCACTCATCGGCTGCTACGGGCTGGTCCGCATCATCGTCGCCTCCCGCTTCGGCCGCGTGCTGCGCGCGGCGCGCGAGAACGCGACGCGCGTGACCGTGACCGGCTACGATGTCGGACGCGTGCGCCTGATCGCCTATGTCATCAGCGGCATGATCGCGGGCCTGTCCGGCTTCTTCCTCGCCAACCAGACGGAATTCGTCAGCCCCGCCTTCATGTCCTGGCAGCGCTCGGGCGAACTGATCTTCATGGTCGTGCTCGGCGGTGTCGGCTCCCTGCATGGCGCGATCATCGGCGCGCTTGCCTTTCTCTTCGCCGAGGATGTGCTCGCCGGGATCACCGAACACTGGAAGGCGATCTTCGGGCCTCTCATCGTTCTCTTCGTGCTGTTCACACGCGGCGGCATCGTCGGCATCCTCGCAAGGATACGGGGACGCAGCGATGGCTGAGCCCGTCCTCGCCCTCGATGGCGTTCGCAAGTCCTTCGGTGCGCTGAAGGTGACCGATGGCGTCAGCTTCTCCGTCGCTCCCGGCGAATTGCATGCCCTGATCGGCCCGAACGGCGCCGGCAAGACCACGCTCGTGCACCAGATCTCCGGCATGCTGCGCCCGGATGCCGGCAGCATTCGCTTTCGCGGCGCCGACATCACCGGACTATCGCCGGAGAAGCGCGCGCGCGCCGGGCTCGCGCGCACCTTCCAGATCACCTCGACCATCGCTTCGCTCTCGGTGCTGGAGAATGTGGCTCTCAGCGTGCAGGCGCGGGCGACGCATCCGCTGGCGCTGTTCCGCAACGCCGCCCGCGACGAGCGCCTGAACGGTCCCGCCTGGGCGGCAATCGAAGCGGTCGGTCTCGGCGAGCGCGCGCATGTGCCGGCCGGCCGGCTCTCGCATGGCGAGAAACGCGCGCTCGAGATTGCGATGGCACTGACCCTCGAGCCCGCCGCGATTCTGCTCGACGAGCCGCTGGCCGGTGTCGGGCACGAGGAAGGCGCACGCCTGATCGCGCTGCTGAAGAGCCTCAAAGGTCGCTACGCCATGCTGCTGGTCGAACACGACATGGAGGCGGTGTTCGCGCTCGCGGACAGGGTCAGCGTGCTGGTCTATGGCCGGGTCATCGCCTCTGGTGAACCGGCCGCCGTCCGTGCCGACCCGACCGTGCGCGAAGCCTATCTCGGCGAGGAGGGCTAGGCATGCTCGTCGTCGAAGCTCTGGATGCCGGCTATGGCGAAGCGCAGATCCTGTTCGGCGTTGATCTCGCGATCGCCGAGGGCGAGGTGGTGACCTTGCTCGGCCGCAACGGCATGGGCAAGACCACGACGATCCGCGCCATCATGGGCCTGATTCCGGCGAAGGCCGGCCGCATCAGCGTCTCCGGCCGCGACCTGACCGGCGCTCCACCCTTCCGGATCGCGCAGGCCGGAATCGGGCTGGTGCCTGAAGGCCGCCAGATCTTTCCGACGCTCAGCGTGGAAGAAAATCTGATCGCCACGGCAGCCAGCCGCTTCGGCAAGCCGCGCTGGGATGTCGAGCGCATCTACACGTTCCTGCCGCGCCTCAAGGAGCGGCGAACCAATCGCGGCAACCAGCTTTCCGGCGGCGAGCAGCAGATGCTGGCGATCGGCCGGGCCCTGATGACCAACCCCAAACTGGTCATTCTCGACGAGGCGACGGAAGGGCTGGCGCCGATCATCCGCCAGGAGATCTGGTCCTGCCTTGCCGCGCTGAAGGCTGATGGCGAATCGATCCTGGTCATCGACAAGAATGTCGATGCGCTGGCCAGGATCGCCGACCGGCATATCGTCCTGGAAAAGGGCCGCGTCGTCTGGCGCGGATCGAGCGACGACTTGCGCAGCGACAGTGCTGTGAAGGATCGCTTCCTGCATCTTTAGAGAAGGAGAGACCGATGAAGCCACTGACAGCCGGCGTGACGAGGGCCAATCAGGGCATCGATGCCATCTCATGGAATATTCTCGGCCAGACCTATGTCCCGAAGACGCTGAGCGAGGATAGTTTCTCCTGGCATGCGATCTTCCCGCCCGGGACCTTCGTGCCGCCGCATGTCCACCCGACGCAGGATGAGTTCATCTATCTGCTCGAAGGCCGGCTTGATCTCGTTCTCGACGGAGAGGAAGCGCATGCCTTGCCCGGCGACCTGATCCGCCTGCCGCGCAACGTTCCGCACGGCATCTTCAACAAGAGCGACAGCCCGGCCAAATGCCTGTTCTGGGTCGCCCCCACCGGCCGGCTCTACGACCTGTTCTGGGCGATCCATTCGATGCCGGAGCAGAACCCCGCGGAGGTCGTCGCGCTCGCCGCCAAATACGAGATCGACTTCCTGCCGCCGCCTCCAGACGGGGCGTGACAAACCCCGCGGCGGGGAAGAAACCGGCCCGTGCGGAACCCGTGCCCGTGCATCCTGCGTTCATCTGCCGGCACTAGTCTGCCGAGCAATGATGGAGGATGAAACATGAGGAAGGCGACGCTTTCCCTTGGCTTGCTCGCCGCGTTCGCGGCGGGCAACGCGGCAGCGATGCCGCTCCCGGCGCCTGGCGAAACGGGCCTGCCGCTCACGCTGGCCCAGATGCGCTGCAATGAATTCCGCTGCATCAATCCGCGCAGCGGCGTCTACACCGAAAGCACCTGCGACTATCGCGGCTGCTATCCGAGCAGCCGCCCGCGTGGGCGGCTTGGCCCCTATGGCGAGGACTATCGCTTCGGGCGCCGTCGGCTTGACGATGATGACGACTATCCGCGCTACCGGGGATATCGCCGCTATCGCGAAGACGACGATGACGACGATTGATTTTCGCGGCCCCCTGCCCTCCGCGTTCGAGCATCCGCCACGATCCGACATGCAGCGTGCTGGAAGGACAACGCGTGCCGAGCCGTGCCCAGAGGAATCTGCTGAACAGCCGTTAAGGTTAATGCAAGGTTAAGGCTGCGCGACTCGCGCTAAAGTGGCAATTATCCCTCTTACGTAGCGGTAGGCAGAATGCCTGCGGCGGAAGTTTGGAGGGGGCGGCATCATGACGACCGAACGCCGTGAAGTCCCACGGCAGCGCACCCTGCTGGGCGCGCGCATCGTCTTCAACAACCGCCAATCCACGCTCGACTGCGTGGTGCGCAACCTTTCGGACGTTGGCGCCATGGTGCTCATCTCCGATGCCGTTGCCTTGCCGGCAGCATTCGAGCTTGAGATCGAGCATAAGCGACACGTCTACGGCGCACGCTTTCGGTGGCGCGATGGCGAGCGCGTCGGGATCGCCCTGGACGGGCGGCCTGCCTCAACCGCCGAAATCGTGCCTCTCGACCACGCCCGGCGCTTGAAGCAATGCGAGCAGAGCAATGCGCAGCTGAAGGCGCGCATTCAGCAACTGACCGAAGCCGGCTGATCGCCCCTCAGCGCCGGGTCAGCTGCTCCGGCGCAAAGCCGGCCTTGCCGGCATAGGATTTCACGATGGCCTCACGCCTTGCGTAACTCATGACCCGTTCGACATCGTCGAAACCATTCGGCGCGAGCGCCTCGACGGCATCGATCACACGTTCGGGGCCGCCAACCCGGTTCAAGGCCACGACCTGCGCCGTTGCCGGCAGGCGCACAGCCTCATAGGCCGCCAGCGCCTGACGCGGATGCTCGCTGCGGACCAGCGCATCGGCAAGCGCGCGCGCATCAAGGATCGCCTGCGAGGCCCCGTTCGAGCCGACCGGGTACATCGGATGAGCGGCATCGCCGAGCAGCGTGACGCGGCCATGGGTCCAGCGCGGCAGCGGATCGCGGTCGCACATCGGGTAATCCCAGAATCCGGGCGAGGCCTGGATCAGCGCAAGGATGTCGACGCCGGGAATCGAGAAACGGCGGGCATAGGGCAGCACATCCTCAAGCCTGCCCGGTTTCGACCAGGCCTCCTTCGGAGGCGGCTTCGCCGGATCCCCCGTCCGGATATTGACGACCCAGTTGGTCAGCCGCGTGCCGGGCTTGCTGCCCGCGGCGATCGGATACAGCACCAGTTTTCCGGCCATGCCGCCGGCGATGATCATGCTCTCGCCGTCGAGGAAGGCCGGCCAGTCACAAGCCCCGCGCCACATCTGCACGCCATTCCAGCGCGGCGCCCCCTGGTTCGGGAAATAATGTCCGCGCACGCTGGAGTGGATGCCATCGGCCGCGATCAGCACGTCGGCACGCGCCGTCTCGCCGGCCTCGCCGCGCCGCGCATCGGTAAAATGGGCTGTCACTCCGCCCTCGTCCTGGACGAACCCCTGCAGCCGGCGCCCGGTTCGCAGAGCGCCCTCCCCCAGGCGCTCGCGCACAGCCGCGCAGATCACCCCCTGCAGGCGGCCGCGATGGATCGAGAACTGCGGCACCGGCGCCCCCCCATGGAGACCACGCGGCTCGCGCCAGACGGTCTGGCCAAAGCGGTTCATGTAGATGAGTTCGCGCGTCCGGATCGCGACGGCATCAAGCGCCGGAAGCAAGCCGAGCTCGGCCAGTTCGCCGATCGCATGCGGCAAGGTGTTGATGCCGACGCCGACCTCGCGGATATCACTCGACTGCTCGTAGACGGTGGCGGCGATGCCGCGCGCGTGCAGCATCAATGCGAGCGTCAGGCCGCCGATTCCGCCTCCGACGATAACAACCTTCATGCGTCCCCCCGCGTCAGTATTCATTATTTTAAACTTGAAATAACAGGGCAAGATTTGTCAATGACCCCTGTCCTGGTGGCCGCCCCGCTGTTTTTTTGCACTCCAGAGGCGGGAACGAAGCGAAATGCTGTGCGTATCTAGCCCCAATGCCGTGTTTTTGGACGTCAACCGTGCCAAGTGGCAGTTTCGCATAGGGCGGACATCCAGTCGTCGCGCGATTCGCGACGGCAGCAGGAATTAGCGTCCTCCCCAGCGACGACTAAGCAACACCGTTCTTCAGGAGAGTTTCATGACCAAGAACGAACTGATCGCCGCCATTGCCGACGAAACCGGCAAGACCAAGACCGACGTGTCCGCCATCCTCGGCTCGCTCGCAGCCGTCGTCGCCAAGACGCTGAAGTCCGGCGACGATGTTACGCTCGGCGGCGTCGGCAAGCTGTCGGCGGCCAAGCGCGAAGCCCGCGAGGCCCGCAACCCCTCGACCGGCGCCATGATCCAGGTTCCCGCCAAGACCGTCGTCAAGTTCAAGGTCACCAAGGACCTCGCCGACGCGGTGGCGTAAGCCGATCATATTTTAAAGCAGCACCTGGCCTTCGGGCCGGTGCTGCTTGACCCCGCCGCGGCCATCCGCACAGTGGGGCGATGTTCCTCCGTCTGTTCACCGATCTGCGCGCCGCCAAGGTTCCCGTCACGCTGCGGGAGTACCTGGCCTTGCTCGAAGGCGTGGAAGCCGATCTCGCCGAGCACCGCGTCGACGAATTCTATTATCTCGCTCGCACCTGCCTGGTGAAGGACGAGCGCCATCTCGACAAATTCGATCAGGTCTTCGCCCAGGTATTCAAGGGCATGGAGCCCCTGCAGCAGGCGATCGAACAGGCCGGCATTCCCGAGGAATGGCTGCGCAAGCTCGCCGAGAAATTCCTGACCGACGATGAAAAGCGCGAGATCGCGGCAATGGGCTGGGACAAGCTCTGGGAGACGCTGAAGCAGCGGCTCGCCGAGCAGCAGGGCCGGCATCAGGGCGGTTCGAAATGGATCGGCACAGCAGGGACCTCGCCCTATGGCGCCTATGGCTATAATCCCGAGGGCGTCCGCATCGGCCAGGACAGCAACCGCAACTTCCGGGCGATCAAGGTCTGGGACAAGCGCGAGTTCAAGGATTTC
Organism: Allobosea sp. 05T433; assembly: GCF_056396065.1. Classification (NCBI taxonomy): domain Bacteria; kingdom Pseudomonadati; phylum Pseudomonadota; class Alphaproteobacteria; order Hyphomicrobiales; family Alloboseaceae; genus Allobosea; species Allobosea sp. 05T433. The sequence continues at coordinate 276,622 of NZ_JBFTKS010000005.1, forward strand.
GACGACACCCGCGAACTCGGCGTGCGCAACCTGCGCGTCGCATTGCGGCGGCTGCGCCGCTTTGCCCGCACGGGAGCGGCTGAAGAACTCGACCTCGACAACACCATCTCGGAAACGGCCAAGCACGGCTATCTCGACGTGCAGTTGCGGCCCGAGCGCCGCAACGCGGTCAAGGTGCTGCTATTCCTCGATGTGGGCGGCTCGATGGACTGGCATGTCGAACTGGCCGAGGAGCTGTTCTCGGCGGCGCGGGCCGAGTTCAAGCATTTCGAGCATTTCTACTTTCACAACTGCCCCTACGAACGGGTCTGGCGCGAGAACAGGCGCCGGCACGATCAGGTCATATCGACATGGGACATCCTGCGGACCTATTCGGCCGACTATCGCATCGTCTTCGTCGGCGACGCCTCGATGAGTCCCTATGAGGTTGCAATGTCCGGGGGCTCGGTTGAGCACTGGAACGAGGAAGCGGGCGAGGTCTGGATGCAGCGCCTGGCCGGTCATTTCCCGAAATCGGTGTGGCTCAACCCGGTCCAGCAGCAGCTCTGGAGCTATACCCAGTCGATCCGTCAGATCGGCGGGCTGATGGGCGGGCGCATGTTTCCGCTGACACTGGACGGGCTGGACGGCGCCATGAAGGTACTGGCCCGCTGACAAGTCCGCGGGGAGCCGCTATGGCTGCCGCCATGCAAGATGACGATGATGCGCTCCCGCCGTCCTGGCGCCAGCGTCCCAAGCCGGTCGGCTTCGAAATCACGTACCGCCTGAAGGGCGATACGCTCGAGATCGACAGCACACGCAAGGTCGATCAGGTCAGGCTCTCGGCGGTCGTGCAGGTTCGCTTCGTCTATGCGCCGAGCAATATCTCCTCGAAGGGATTCAAGACGCAGCTCAGGCTGAGCGACGGCAAGAGCATCACCTTCGGCAACCTGTCCTGGCGCTCGCTCACCGACATGGAGCGTGACGATGCCGGCTATCGTGCCTTTGTCGAAGCGCTGTCGGCCGCAATCGTCAGGGCCAATCCCCGCGCCCGTTTTCTCGCCGGCAAGCCGAACTGGAACTGGCTGCTGCTGACCGTGGTCAGCGGCCTGTCCCTGCTCATGTTGATCATGTTCACGCTGCGCGCCTTCCTGCAGGGCTCCAGCTCGGCGGGATGGCTGGGTATCCTGCTTGCTCTCGCCTCGCTCTGGCAGGTCGGGCCGATGGTCAAGCTCAACCGCCCCCGCGAGCTGCAGACAGGCGAAGTACCGGACGACCTGGTGCCGCGCGCCTCGGCAGGCTGACAGGCCGCTTTCCGGCCGCCTCAGCCGCTGCGCACGACCAACACCGAGCACTTCGCGCGGCGCACGATGGCCGATGCATTGGAGCCGATGACATAGGCGAGCATGCCGGGCTCGTGCGAGCCGATCACGATCAGATCGGCGCCGCTCGCATCGGCTTCCGCCAGCACCTCTCCATGGATCGAACCGACCAGCACCTTTGCGGAAACACGATCCGGCGGCAACGGAATGCCCGCCGCGATATCGGCGAGCTTGGCCTCCGCCTCGCTCTGTTGTTCGGTGTCGAAATCAGCCGGCACGAACTCCATGTAGGTGATCGGCACGAGCGACCGGACATAGACCAGCCTTATGGTTCCGCCTGACGCTTCGGCGAAGGACACCGCCGCGTTGATGGCGAGCGCCGCGAAGTCAACCTCGGCAAGATCAACGGGAACCAGAATCGATCTGTACATCGCATCCCCCCGATTTTCGGCATCGCCAGATTCCGCAGCCGCCGCCCTACGATACCACATCCAGGCACGCGCAGCGTTCCGCATGGTCGCCATGACAGGGCGGAATTGACGCAGCCCGGGCCTCGCCTAAGAGTATCGCCGCACGGAAGCAGTCTTGTGAAGTCCGTGGCGGCGCCGATGGCCGTTCCTCCTGTCCGGTAATCCGATGTGACCGACGCCCAGCCCGCCTCAGGCCCGCCACGCGGGCTGCTGCACTCGCCTGCCGCCTTCCTGATGGTGCTGGCCTTCGTCAACTGGCTCGGCTTTGCAAGCTGGAGCGCGCTGCTCAACAATTTCGCCAAGGAAGCCGCCGGCTTCACCGGGCAGGATATCGGCATCCTGCAATCCGTCCGCGAGATTCCAGGCTTCCTCGCCTTCACGGCGATCATCCTGTTCTGGTTCATGCGCGAGCAGATCCTCGCCTATCTCAGCCTGCTCACGCTCGGCTTCGGGGTTGCGATCACCGGCTTCTATCCCAGTCTCGGTGGCCTCCTGATCACCACCACGATCATGTCGCTCGGCTTCCATTACTACGAGACCGCGCAGCAATCCCTGCAGCTGCAATTGCTGCCCAAGGCGGAGGCCCCAAGGCTTCTCGGCAAGATCGCAGGCGCCTCGGCCGCCGCACAGCTGCTTGCCTTCGGCTCGATCGCGCTGATCTGGCGGCTGTTCCAGCCGGGTTACACGATCATCTTTGTGGTGGCGGGCCTGCTCACCATCTGCCTGACCGGCGCCACCTGGCTGCTGTTTCCACGCTTCCAGGGTGCCGTGCCGCAGAACAAGGGCTTCGTCCTGCGCAAGCGCTACTGGCTCTATTATGCCCTGACCTTCATGTCGGGCGCGCGCCGGCAGATCTTCATGGCCTTTGGCGGCTTCCTGCTGGTCGAGCGTTTCGGCTACGATGTCGCAGCGACGGCTACGCTTCTGCTTGCGACCTACGGCATCAACACCTTCGTGGGGCCGATGCTCGGCCATCTCGTCGGGCGTGTCGGCGAACGTGCGACGATCCAGCTCGAGAACATCTCTCTGATCGCCGTCTTCGTCGGCTATGCGCTGGCAAGCCACGGGCATTTCGCCGGCTGGGGCGTCTTCGTCGCCGGGGCACTCTTCATCGTCGACGGGGTCTTCTTCACGCTCGTCCTGGCGCAAAGGACCTATTTCCAGAAGATCGCGGACCCGGCCGATATCGCCCCGACCTCTGCAGTGGCCTTCACGATCAACCACATCGCCGCAGTCTTCCTGCCCGTGACCTTCGGACTGCTCTGGATCCGCGACCCTGCGATCGTCTTCTACATCGGCGCGGCGGTCGCCACCGTCTCGCTGACGCTGGCTTTCCTGGTCCCGCGCCATCCCGTGCCCGGGCGCGAGACAATGCTGGCGTCAGTCGTGCCGGCTGCGGCCGAGTAGGACCGCCCTAGGCCCGACTGCTCAGCCCTGACGGGCCGGCGTGCGCACGACGAGACCGTCGAGTTCGTCGCGAACCCTGATCTGGCACGAGAGCCGCGAGGTCGGGCGCACGTCGAACGCAAAGTCGAGCATATCCTCTTCCATGGACTCGGCATGGCCGGTCTTCTCGGCCCAGGCATCGTCGACATAGACGTGGCAGGTCGCGCAGGCACAGGCACCGCCGCATTCGGCTTCAATGCCGGGAATCCCGTTGCGCACGGCCGTTTCCATGACCGTCGAGCCGGTCTCGGCCTCAACGGTACGGCTTTCTCCCTGGGCATCGATGAAAGTGATCTTCGGCATCATAAACTCCGGCGGGGCCAACGCCGGCACCGCTTAGAGCATTTCCAGGCATTGTGGAAAGAGCGTTGACCGCCTGACCGCCCCTCAGGCGGCGCAATCGATCGTGGAAATCGCAGCGCGTGCCTCGGCCGCGGCCAGGGCCAGGGCATCCATCGCATTGTCCCTGCGCGCCGGATCATCGCCAGCCAGTTGGCGTTCCATGGCATCGGCGGCTTCGGCAACCGACCAGGCTCCGATCGCGCTGGCCGCTCCCTTCAGGGTATGCGCCGCGTCCATTCTGGCCTTGATGTCGCTGCCGGAATGGATCGTCCGCAAATGGCTGATGCATTGCTGCGCGAAGAGCGTCAGCAGCTCGCGCTCGAGGTCGTGATCGCCGCCGGTCTGGCGGGCGAGGTGAGCAAGATCAATGGCTTTTTGGGGCATTGGAGCACTCGGAAACACGCATTTTGTACGAGCCGGCTTGGCGGCTCCCATGCTCAAACAAGCGCCAACATGGTGAACGAGGCGTTAACGACGTTTGTGAATCGGGGCCTCAAATGGGTTCCAATCGCATAGAGCCTCCACTACCCTTCCAACTGGTAAATGATGGGCGCATTGTCCCTCCTGATGTCGGTCGCCAGAGGCGGCGCCCGGCAGCGCGAGGGTCGCGGCGATGTCGACCCATCGAAGTAGCGTTGCGAGGCGGCAATCATGACCCGACAGAACAAGCTCCAGGACCCGACAGAAGCGGCGATGTCCGCGATCGAGGAGGCCCTGCGGCTCGACCAGTCGAAGCCCCTCGGTGCGGAGCCCCACCCATCCGAACCGAAGCTGCCTTCGGCCACTGAAGGCGATCTCAAGCTCGACCTGCCTCGCGTCGAGCCCGCGCCCAGGCCGCCGGAACCCGCCCCCGCACCGCAGGCAGCGGCCCCACGCCCGGCGATCGCGCCCGATACCAGCCGCGTCGCCAATGACGACCGCCGCGATTCCAGTTCCCTCGTCCAGGCCTTCTCGGTCCGCCCCTCGCGCCGCCCCTCCTGGTTCGCGGGCTTTGCCTCGCTGCTCTGGCTCGCCGGCGTCGCCTTCGTGCTCGTCGGCCGCTTCGGGTCGTTCAGCGGCGGCGTGCCGGAAGGCCTCGCCGGCTTCGGCCCTGGCGAATGGGCCATGCTCGCATTGGCGATCGGCACCCCCATCGTCTTCTTCTTCGTGCTCGCAGCACTGTACCGCCGCACCCAGGAGATGCGCCTCGTCTCGCGAGCGATGACGGAGGTCGCGTTGCGCCTGGCCGAGCCGGAAGTGGTCGGCGCCGATTCCGTTCTCTCGTTAAGCCAGACGATCCGTCGCGAAGTCGCCGCCATGGGCGACGGCATCGAGCGCGCCGTCGCACGCGCCGGCGAACTGGAAACGATCGTGCGCGGCGAGATCGCCACGCTCGAGCGCGCCTATGCGGATAACGAAATCCGGCTGCGCGCGCTTATCGACGAGCTCGTCACCCAGCGGGAATCCGTTGTGGGCAATGCCGAGCGCGTGAAATTCGCGATCAGCGGCGCACATGAGTCCCTCTCCAAGGATCTGGAAAGCGCCAGCCGCAGCATTGCCGAAGCCGTCTCTCAGGCCGGCGACCGCGTCACCGGCTCGCTCGGCGAGAAGGGCGACCAGATCACGGTCGCGCTCGGCCGCGCCGGTGAGCGCATGATCGACGAGATCAGCGGCCGCAGCCACGAACTGGTCGAACGCCTGCAGATCACTTCAGGCGAGGTCAGCGAGCGGCTGTCCGGCGCCAGCGACAACCTGTCGACGATGCTCGACGGGCGCGCTCAGGAAATTGCCTCCTCGCTGGAGCGTACCGGCCAGGTTCTGACAGAGGGCCTAACCTCGGGCGCCCGCGACGTCACCAAGGCGATCAGCGAGACCGGCTCGCAGGTCGTCGAGACGCTGACGGCGCGGGTCGAGACCGTCAACGAGACCCTGAGGCAGACGGGCGAAAGCCTGGCCCAGGAGATCTCGGAGCGGGGCACCACCGTCGCCGAGCGCTTCGAGCAGAGCGGCCGCACGCTGGTCGGCCTGATCGAGGGCCAGAGCGAGACGCTGACCCAGCGTATCGCGGAGACCGGAGAGACCCTGCGCAGCTCGCTCTCGAGCGAAGGCGAAAGCGTCACCACGCGCCTCGCCGAGGTCGGCCGCGGCGTCCACAGCCTGCTCAGCCGGCAGCATGAGAGCATGGCTTCGCGCCTGCTTGAAGTCGGCAACAACGTGCACGGGCTGATCGACAGCCAGGGCGAGACGCTGGTCAGCCGCCTCACCGAGACGGCCCGCACCGTCGAGGACGTGCTGCGCGAACGCGGCGACGCCATCGTGCTGCGTTTCGACGAGGCGAGCAAATCGCTGGGGGATACGGTCGGCCGCCAGGGCGACGAACTGACGACCCGGATCACCGATGTCGGCACCAGCCTGCATGGGCTCTTCACCGAGCAGGGCGGCAGCCTCGTGACCCGCCTCTCCGAGACCGGCGAGATCGTGCATACCCTGCTCGATCAGCAGGCCGAGAAGCTCACCAGCCGCGTCTCCGGCGCCGGGAAGGATGTCGAATCCCTGCTCGACCGCCATGGCGAAACGCTGGCCGCCCGCCTCGGCCAGACCGGCGAGGACGTGCACAAGCTCCTGAACGAGCAGGGCGATGCGCTCGTCGCCCGCCTCGGCCGCAGCGGCAAGGATGTCCAGAACCTGATCGGTCAGGAAGGCGACAACCTGGTCGCGCGCCTCGGCCTTGCCGGGCAGGAAGTCCACAGCCTGATCAGCGAACAGCGCAGCTCTCTCATCACCAGCCTGTCCGAGACCGGCACCAAGGTCAGCGCCCTGCTCGAAGAGCAGACCGGCGGCATGACGGTGAAGGTCTCGCAGGCCGGCCTCGACATGCAGGATCTGCTCAGCGGCCAGAGCCAGGCGCTGGTCACGCGGGTCGCCGATGTCGGCCGCTCCGTGCACAACCTGCTCGCCGAACGCGGTGGCGCACTGATCACCCAGCTTGCCGAGACCGGAGAGAACCTCCACCTCAAGCTCGGCGAACAAGGCGATGCGCTTGCGACCCGCGTGACGGAAAGCGTCGAGAGCGCCCGCTCCGCACTTGAGCAGCAGCAGGCCGGCTTCATCGCCCGCCTCGGCGAAACCAGCCAGGAGGTCGGCGCCCTGCTCGGCGAGCAGCGCGAGACGATGATCCGCGATCTCGTCAGCACCGGCCGCGAGGTTCACACCCTGCTCGGCGAGCAGAGCGAGGATCTGGCACGGCGCATGACCGACGCCACCCGCAGCCTCACCGAGACCATCAATGTCGATGGCCGCCATGTCGCCGAAACTGTCAGCGAAGCGACACAGGGGTTGCGCGCCACCTTCACCGTGCATGCAGAAGACGCGCGCACGCTTCTTGCCGACACCGGCAGGGAAATCGTGCTGGCGCTGACCCAGCAGGGCGGACGCGTCAACGAGGCCCTGGCCGCCAATGCCGAGTCGATGCTGCGCTCGGTCGAGAACCGTGCCCAGGCGCTGAACGAGACGCTGGCAAGCCGCCACGACGCGCTGAACCAGCTCTTCGATACGCAGGGCCGCCAGATCGACGGCACCCTGGCTGCGCGCCTCGCTGCCTTCTCCGAGCTGTTCGAGACCCAGGGTCGGGGTATCGAGGCCACGCTCAACGAGCGGCTTGTCTCCCTGTCCCAGCTCTTCGACTCGCAAGGGCGCGTCATCGAGCACGGCCTCAACGAGCGCCTCGCCGCACTCACGCATCTGTTCGACTCGCAGGGCCGCGGCATCGAGACCAATCTCAGCGAGCGTCTCGTCGCCTTCACCCAGCTGTTTGAAACGCAGGGTCGTGGCATCGAGACCAGCCTCAACGAACGCCTCGCCGCCTTCACCCAGCTGTTCGACACGCAGGGCCGTGGCATCGAGACGGGCCTCAACGAGCGCCTTGCTGCCTTCACTCATCTGTTCGACACGCAGGGTCACGGCATCGCGAATGGCCTCGACGAACGCCTCGAAGCGTTCAACCAGCTGTTCGACAGCAAGGGCCACGGTATCGCCAGCGGCCTCGACGAACGCCTCGAAGCGTTCAACCACCTGTTCGACAGCAAGGGCCAAGGCATCGCCGGCGGCCTCGACGAACGCCTCGAAGCGTTCAACCAGCTGTTCGACAACAAGGGCCAAGGCATCGCCAGCGGTCTCGACCAGCGCCTCGCCGCCTTCAACCAGCTGTTCGATACCAGGGGCCACGGCATCGCGAGTGGCCTCGACCAGCGCCTCGCCGCCTTCACCCAGCTGTTCGATACCAAGGGGCACGGCATCGCCAGCGGCCTCGACGAACGCCTCGCGGCCTTCACCCAGCTGTTCGACAGCCATGGTCACGGCGTCGCGAGCAGCCTCGACGAACGCCTCACGGCCTTCACCCAGCTGTTCGACACGCATGGTCACGGCATCGCAAGCGGCCTCGACGAACGCCTCGCGGCCTTCACCCAGCTGTTCGACACACAGGGCCGCGACATCGAGAGCGGCCTTGGCGAACGCCTTGCCGCGTTCACGAGCCTGTTCGACACGCAGGGTCGCGAAGTTGAAGCCGCGCTCGGCATCCGCCTCGACGCCTTCGAAGACATCGTGGTCCGTCAGGGCGGAGCCCTTGCAACCAAGCTCAGCACAGACACGCGCGAATTCACCGAATCCGTGGCGGCGCGCCTGAACGAGGCCGAGCGGCTGCTGACCGGCGACGGCCAGGCGCTGGCCGACCGCATCGGCACCCGCGCGGCAGAGGCCGCCGATATTCTCGCCGCCCGAACCCAGGAAGCGGCGACGGCCATGGAAGAGCAGATCAAGGTGTTCGAGGAGCGTTCCGGCGCCAAGAGTGCCGAGATCGCCACCTCCCTTGACGGGCTCATTGCCCGCATCGACGGCAATCTCGGCTCGCGGGCCACCGCGCTCAACGAGGCGCTGGTCGAACGCACTGTCGACATCGCCCGCGTGCTTGCCGAGGGCGGCCGGGAGGTCACCCGAGCCCTGGCGGCAAAGGCAGACGAGATCGGGGACGTCGTCACTTCGAAGAGCGAGTCGCTCACGCGCACGCTCAGCGAGAAGGCCGATACCATCAACGCCACCCTTGGCGGGCGGGCGTTGCAGATCGCCGATACGCTCGACCAGAGCGTCGCGCGCTTCGAGGAGCGCGTGGTCAACCGTCTCGACTCCGTCTCCGGGACGCTCGACACGCGCGGCCAGCAGATCGCCGACACACTGCACAACAAGTCCGAGGAGATCTCGGTCTCGCTCGGGGCCCGCGCCGACGAACTGCGCGCCCTGTTCGACGACAAGGGCGGCGGCATGGTTGCGGCGCTCGGCCTGCGCGGCGAGGCCATCGCCAACGAGGTCGCGTCGGTCGGCGAAACCGTGGTCAGCGCCATCGAGAGCCGCGGCTCTTCGATCCTCGCCGGCCTGCGCGAACGCGGCACCGAGATCACGGCTGCGCTCGACACCTCGTCGGCGGGGCTGCGCGACACGCTCGAGGTCGGAACGCGCCAGTCGGTCGAAGCCCTGGTCAGCACCAACGAGCAGCTTCGCGGCGAGCTCGGCGGCATGCTTGGCCGCCTGGGCGAAGCCAACAAGCTGATGCAGCAGATCGTCAACGGCGCGAACAAGAACCTCGGCGCGATCGAGGCCGGCCTGTCGGAGCGCGTCAGCGACCTGCAGGCAGTGCTCGCCACCGTCATGGACGAGACCAAGGGGGCGACGGAACAGGTCGCGGCCCAGGTCGAGGAGCTCAAGGCCTTCTCGGAAGGCACCTTGCGCCAGACCGCTGCGCTTGTCGGCCAGCTCGACGGCCAGGGCACCTCGCTCTCCGAGGTTACCCAGGCAAGCACGGCTGCGCTGCACGCTGTTGCCTCGCGGCTCGAGCAGGTCGAGGCGCGTGTCGGCAAGGCTCTCGCCGATCGCAAGGACACGCTCGAGGAAGTGCATGGCCTGATCTCGGGCAAGACCGACGACATCGAAACGATCACGCGCTCCTTCGCGGCCTTGATCGACGAGTCGCTGAGCAGCGCCGAAGCACGCGCACGCCAGATCGGCGGCGTGCTGACAGAGTCGGCCGAAGCCACGACCGGCGCGATCATGCAGCAGTTCGAGATGATCCGTGCCACCACGGGCAAGGAGCGCGAGCGCACTGCGCACGCTCTGCGCTCGGCCTATGAGCAGGTCAGCGGAGAACTCGGCAACGAGCTGTCCAAGGTCACGGAACGCTTCCAGGGCGCCGCCGAGGACATGCGCAAGATCTCCACCGAGATCCAGCGCGAGCTCGAGGCGACACGCTCCGAACTGAAGCGCGGCGTCCTCGACCTGCCGAAGGAGACGCAGGAATCGACGGCAGAGATGCGCCGTGTGGTTGCCGAGCAGATCAAGGCGCTCAACGAGCTGACCGAAATCGCGACGCGCGCCGGGCGCAATGCCGGCCCTGCCGAAGCCCCGGCTCGCCGTCCGGCTGCGGTCATGCCGGCAGCCCCGGCCTATTCCGGCTCCGTCACGCAGGCACGCGTGACGACCCTGGCCGAACCGCTGCGGCCCTCGATCGATGCGACAGCCGAGCCTGCCAAGCCGGAACCGCGCGCCGATGCGAAGGCAGCCCCGGCTCGCCCGACGCCCGCACCGGACGCTTCGCGCCGTCAGGCCACACCGGAACAGCCCCCGGCCAAGTCCGGCTGGCTGTCCGATCTGCTGAACCGCGCCTCGCGTGAGGACCGGCAGGCGGAGCCGAGCAAGCCGACTGCGCACTCGATCGAGAAGCTCGATTCGCTCTCGGTCGATATCGCCCGGATGATCGACCACGATGCGGCCGTCGAGCTCTGGGACCGCTACAAGCGCGGCGAGCGCAACGTCTTCACGCGCCGGCTCTATACCCTGCAGGGTCAGCAGACCTTCGACGAGATCCGGCGGAAGTACCGCCGCGATGCGGAGTTCAAGGAGACGGTCGACCGCTACATCGACGAGTTCGAGCGCCTGCTCGGCGAGGCGGCCAAGGACGACCGTGACTCGATGGTGGCGAAGACCTACCTCACCTCCGAGACCGGCAAGGTCTACACCATGCTGGCCCATGCGAGCGGGCGCTTCGAGTAAGCGCCCCTCCACCACCCCGAAATGCAAAACGGCCGCCCAATCGGGCGGCCGTTTTCATTGAAGCCTTGCGAACTCGATGTCGCTTTCGCCCAGAGCACATTGCGAAAACGTGGCGACGGTTTTTCGCATTGAGCATGCTCTCAACAATGAGAGTAGATCACGCTGTGTTTGGACGATTCCGTCCAAACACAGCGTGATCTAAGCAGCCCAGCGGACGATATCGATCAGAACCTTCGACAGCGCCTGGTCGAGCGCGCGGGCGGCGGCGGCACCGTCGACGGCACCGACGGGCACCCTGGCCGAGAACAGTTTGGCGCGCTGGATGTGCCCGGTCCGGTCCCCGACCAGCTTCGCGGTGATCTCGACCACGGCGGAGTTCGTCGCAGCATCGATATTGAAACTGCGGATATCCGTGTTGAGCTGGAAATCGGGAACGATCCGTTCGCCCGGCAGCGAAACCGACGCGATGCGGCTGCCGTTCTCGAAAGTCTGGAGCAACCGTATCTGCACGAGCTTCGGAACCCGGTCGGCCCATTGCGTGCCGCCGAGGAACGACAGCGCGCCGGCAGAGTCCCGGACAATCATGCGATCGGAATCGAGGGTCTGGACCGTCGTCGGCTCGTTGATGACGAGGGCTGCGCGCGCTCCTCCGACCCGGCCGAAATCGCGCGGCGCAGACAGATCGTAGGTGGTGGGCGTCGCGCCGCCGCTGCAGCCGCTCAGCGTGAGCGAGACGGCCAGGACGAGAGCGGCGATCGGCGTGAAGCCAGGTTCTGGCGCAAGGCGGGACGACATCGGCATCTGACTAGCGCGATCCGCTATACTGGGGAAGCGGCGGACGGCCGCCAAAGATGAACTGTTGCGGATTGCGCTCGATATTGCGCAGCGCCCGGTTGAAATCCGTCAGCGTCCGACGGCCTTCGGCGGCGAGGTTCTCGATGTCGCGCAAGCCCGGCCCGGTAAAGCGGTTGATCCCGGTCGTGATCTCCGCAGTGCGCTTGTCGAGGTTCTCGGCAAGGGTGCGGATCGAGCGCGCAGCATTGCCGACCTCGGCCAGCGCCCCCTGCCCGTCCCCGGAATTCAGGAACCCCTGCGCGGCCTTGAGCACGCCCTCGACCTGATCAGCCGCCTTGTTGAGCTTCTCGCTAATGGAGGCGACATCCTTCACCACCTTGCCGACATCCTCGCTGTTGTCGCCCAGTGCGGCGGTGAACTTGTCGACATTGGCGACGATGTTGGCGACCTTGCGCTGGTCGACGGACTTCACAACCTCGGTAAGTTCATCGCTCAGGCTGCMGAGTTTCTGCGAAAGCGGGGCGATCGTATCGGCGATCTGGCCGAAGCTGCTCATCAGCTTGTCGATGCCGTCGGAATTGTTGCCGAGCGCAGCCGAGAATTTCTCCACATTCCTGACCGTGTTGCCGATCGAGCCAGCATTGTCCTTGACGAGCCCCTCGATGCCGCCGAGCACCTCGTCGGCCCGCTTGGCGATCGTGCGCACCGTTTCGAGGATGTCCTGGAACTCGGACCGTTCGGCAATGATCGTCGGCAGGCTCTGGCCAGGCAGTGGCTTCAGCACGGGGGAATCCGGGTCGCCACCCAGCAACTGCACGGCGACGACGCCCGCAAGCCCCTGAGCCTCGATCCGGGCTCGGGTGTCGACCCTGAGCGGCGTGGTGTTGTCGACCTGAACGACGGCGTAAATCCGGCGAGGATCGTCCGGCAGCAGCTCGATGCGGGTGACCTCGCCAACACGCAGGCCATTGAAAAGCACGCTGGAACCGCGCCCCAGTCCGGTGACGGTGCCGCTGAAGACGATCCGGACATCCTGTCGGCGGCCCGCCAGGCCACTGTTGAACCAGTAGACGAAGCCGAACATCGCCGCGAGGACCGCGAGCGTGAAGAGACCGACCAGTGCGTAGTTCGCGCGCGATTCCATTAGCGCAACGTTAGAGCAGGATTCTGCAAGGGGCGAAGCAGCTTTCGGGCAACATTCTCCTCCAACGCGTCAATCGAGGCCGGGTTTCGCGGCCCTGGTCGCTTATCGAACTCGCTTCACGACCTTCTCTGGTCAGCAGGGAGGCGAGCCTGGGCCCGTTCGCCACCAAAATACGCCTTCAGCCAGGGGTGATCGGAGGCCAGCATCGTCGCAATCGGCCCGACCGCGATGACGCGTTTGTCCGCCAGCGCAGCGATCCGGTCGCAGGCCGAATACAGGCTGTCGAGATCATGCGTCACCATGAAGACGGTGAGGCCGAGCGTTTCCTTCAGCGTCATGATCAGTTGGTCGAATTCGGCAGCGCCGATCGGATCGAGGCCCGAGGTCGGCTCGTCAAGGAAGACGATCTCGGGATCGAGCGCCAGCGCCCGCGCGAGCGCCGCGCGCTTGATCATGCCGCCCGAAAGCTCGGAAGGCGCCTTGTCCGCCGCATCGGGCCTGAGACCGACCATCTCGAGCTTGAGCATCGCCATCTCGTCGAGCAGCGTGGGCGACAGCTTCAGGTATTCCCGCATCGGCACCTGGATGTTCTGCTTGACGCTGAGAGCCGAGAAGAGAGCGCCGTGCTGGAACATGACGCCAAAGCGCTGTTCAAGGGCGCGTCGCGCAGGCCCTTCGAGATCGTCGACATTCTCACCGAAGACCTCGATCGTGCCGCGCTGCTTGCGCACGAGCCCGAGGATCGTGCGGGTGAGGACGGATTTTCCCGTGCCGGACCCACCGACGAAACCGAGGATCTCGCCGCGCATGACGTCGAGATCGAGGCCGTCCATGATCACCTTGTCCCCGAAGGCGACCTTGAGATTGCGCACCTTGATGACAGGCTCCGGCGCGTCCTGGTTGCTCCCGGACGGTTCGGCCGCGTCATGCGACGGCGGATATCCCGCCGACTGGCCCCAGTTTGCGCTCATGCCCGGCCCACCGCCCTCAAAACTGGATGGATGCAAAGAACATGGCGAAAAGCCCGTCCACCAGGATGACCATGAAGATCGCCTTCACCACCGAGGCCGTGACCTGACGGCCGAGCGACTCGGCCGAGCCCTGGACGGCGAGACCTTCGATCGAGGCGATCAGACCGATGACGAAGGCCATGAAAGGAGCCTTGATCAGCCCGACGGCGAAATGCTTCCAGGTGATCACCGACTGGAGGCGCGCCAGGAAGGTATCGATGCCGATGCCGCCATAGAGCCAGCTCACCAGCGCCGCACCCGCCAGGCCGGCCATGGAAGAGATGAAGGTGAGGATCGGCAGCGAGATGATCAACGCCAGGATGCGGGGAACGACGAGGACCTCGATCGGGTCGAGCCCCATCACCCGCAAGGCGTCGATTTCCTCGCGCATCTTCATCGAGCCGATCTCGGCGGTGAAGGCCGAGCCTGAACGGCCGGCAATCATGATCGAGGTGAGCAGTACCCCGAGCTCGCGCAGAATCAGGATGCCCGTCAAATTGACGACGAAGGCCGAAGCGCCGAACTGCTGCAGCTGGAATATGCCCTGCTGGGCGACGATGCAGCCGACCAGAAACGAGATCAGCATGATGATCGGCGCGCCATTGAAGGCGATCAGCTCGATCTGATTGACGAGCGGCGGTCCCCTGAACTTGCGCGGACCGAACATGACGCTGACGGAGCCGACCACCACCTCGCCGAGGAACATCGCTCCGCCGACCATGTCGCGCCCGAAGCGGACCATGGCCTCGCCGATATTCACCAGCACGCTGACAATGCCGAAATGATGGACCGTCGGCGGGACGGAGCAGTCGTGGATATTGACCTCGGCCAGCAGCACCGCGTGCTCCGGCCTCCGGCTGACGAGTTCGACCGAGCCCCCGGCGGCCTCGCGCTGGTTCTTCAGCCGGTTGAGAACATAGGCGCCGAGCGTATCGAGCCGGATGATCGCGGAGAGATCGAGGGTCGCGCGCGACACCGAGGCGATGCGTTCGCCCATTTCAGCGATCAATTCCTCAATGCGCGGCGCGCGCTCGGCGCTCCAGGAGCCGGTCAGCTCGATGGCGAGGCTACCTGCATCGTCGTGAAAGACGGCCTGGGGTTCGGCGGTGTCGAGGCTCGCCATGGTCTCCCTGATGTCCCTCGATCGGCCTCATCGGACCTCCGTCCGCGCATGGCACCCTAATGCCAGGTCAGGCCCTATCCCCGAAACCTGTATCGCCGTGCCGGGCACGCTTGGCAAGCGTCGTCGCGCTGCATCGCTGTCGCCGCGAACGCTCCCACCGCGTGATCGGCGCGCTCCGGTTTTTTTGTGCATCGAGGCGCCTTTCGATGCCGCATGGCAGCACTTCCTTAATCAATTCTGTCGCACGGTTTTCGCTGGATCATCACGACTGCCCGGCCCGAATCGGTCAGTCTCCCCGAGAGCAGGTTCGTCATGGGCGACGCGCGTTCGCTGACACCGCTGAGCGAGACCGACTACGAGGCTATCGCCGCGGCAGTGATGGAGACCGCGCGCGGGCGCTGGTTCATGGCCGAGCACGCCAAGCGAAACCGGCAGGCCGACACCGCTCAGGTGCTGGCTGCCATCGACAGGCTGCAGCATGCCATGGGCGTCTCTGCTGCTCCGGCGTCGAGCGGACCAGATGTGAGCGAGGCCATCGCGCTGATCATGGATCTGCGCAGCGATCTGGAACGGATCAGCGGCAAGGCCGGCGAGCCGTCGTCGCGTCTCGCTGCACGTATCGAGACCGCGGCCGGCAGCATCGTCGGCGCGACCGAGAGCATCCAGGAAGCTGCCTGGGGCCTGCGCGAGAGTGGCGCGGCGGAAGTGATGTGCGACCTGCTCGATCGGCGGGCGACGGAGATCTATGCGGCAAGCGCCGTTGTCGAGGGCACCGCGCAGCAGATCGGCAAGATCGCCGACACGATTGCCATGCTCGACAGCAGCCTGCGGGCCATCGCCGGCAGCATCCATGTCGCCCCCGACACAAGCCGGATCACGCCGCCCTCGATGCCTGCCAAGGCGCTTGATCTGCGCGAGGCCGTTCCACTCTCGACCTATGACGACATCGAGATCGTCGAGATCGACGACAAGCCGCGCTCCACCCTGCACGAGACCCCGCGCATCCGAACGAGAGCCTCCAATCATCGGCGGCTCAGCACGATTCAGATGATGGAGGAAGACCTCGTCTTCGCGGAAGCCCCCGAGGCTGCGGTCACAGTGGCCGCGCCGAAGCCGAGAGCCGCGGCGACGACGTCGGAGGTCGAGCTGCGCAAGATCGAAGCGCTCCCGGTCGACAAGAAGCTCGCCTTCTTCGCCTGATCAGCCGGGTTTCGCGACAAAACTATCCATTTTGCCGGGGTTCAGCAGCCCGTAGGGATCGACCTCGTGCTTGAAGCCGAGCTGGTCGGCATCGGCGCGCTTGTGGCGGCTGCCGCCTTCGAGCGAGACGACATGCGGGTTCGCGATCATCACGCCCGCCTCCTCATGCAGCGCGATGATCTCGTTCAGCCGCTCCGGGGTCGTGTAGCGCAGAATCGGCAAGGCGCTCGCGGTCACGCGTCCACCGAAGCGGATGAACTCGTGATGAGGCAGCACCTCGTCCGGGAAGCGTGCGATCATCTCGCGGGCGCTCGCGACCAGCCGGTCATGCGGGAACAGGCACTGCAGATAGGTGATCGAGCGATCGCTCTTCAGCCATTGCAGCGTCGTGTGGTTCCAGGTGTACTCATAGAGCGGCACCGTGCCCGGCCCCTCCTCCGAGGGCGCCTCATAGGTCACCGTTCCGCGCGCACCGATGATCGCCTTGAAGGGGCCGAGCGAGGCCTCCGCGATCATGCAGATCAGGATGCTCTTGCCTGGCGGGCAATGCTGCTTCAACGCGCCGAAATAGGACGGGATCGGCGATGAGATCGGCGTCACCAGCTTCTTGACCACGCCGTCTGCCAGCGCGACGTCATAGCCGGCCTGGAACGCCTCGATGTAATCGTCGAAGGCGACGATGACGTCGATCCACGGCCAGGCCGGGGCCAGCGGCATTTCGAGCGCGGTGATGATGCCGGTCGTGCCGTAGGCGCGGTTGACCTTCTGGGCTGCGTCGTCGCGCAGCTCGAGAATGCGCGGCTCCTCCTCCACCGTGACGACGCGGGCCGCCAGGATATTGCCCGGTTCGCGCAGGCCGCCATAGGTCACAGAGCCAACGCCGCCCGAGCCGCCCGCGACGAAGCCGCCGACAGTCGCCGACCGTTTGGTCGAGGGATGCATGCGCAATTCGTAGCCGGATGGCCGGGTCGCGATGTCGATATCGAGCAACCTGGCGCCGGCCTGGACGCGGATCGCGCCGGGCTTCTGCCACTCGATCGCGGTCAGTGCGGTGATATCGAGCAGGACGCCACCTTCAAGCGGCACGGCCTGACCGTAATTGCCGGTTCCCGCGGCACGCACCGTCAGCGCGATGCGTCGCCTGGCACAGGCCGCCGCAACGCGCACCACATCGGCCTCCTCGCGCGGACAGACGATGATATCGGCCGACTTGTTCGCCAGTTCGGCATTGAGGATCGGCGAGTACCAGAAGAAGTCGCGCGAGCGCTTGCGCACGACCTGCGGCTCATCGATCAGCGGGATGTCGGCGATATCGGTCTTGAAGCCCGCGATATCGTAGCGCGAGGGCTGAACCGCCCTCAGTTTGCGGTCCGGGACGGCGTTCATGATCAATTCTCCCGCTTCAGCGCGCTTTCATGCCAGCGCCGCAACAGCAGATGCGAGATCCAGCTCGTCACCAGGAAGATCGCGATGCCCGAGAGCGAGATCATGATCAGGGCGGCGAAGACCCGCGGAATCTTGAGCTGATAACCGGCTTCGAGGATGCGATAGGCGAGGCCCGACTCGCTCCCACCCGTTCCGGCAACGAACTCCGCCACCACCGCGCCGATCAGGGCAAGACCGCCGGAGATCTTCAGGCCCGCCAGGAAGTAAGGCAGCGCGGCCGGCAGCTTGAGATAGCGCATCGTCTGCCAGCGCGTCGCGCCATAGAGCTGGAAGAAATTGATCAGGTTGTGGTCGGCCGAGTTCAGCCCGAGGATCGTGTTCGACAGGATCGGGAAGAAGGCGACGATCCAGGCGCAGATCAGCAGCGACAGGTTGATGTCGCCGGCCCAGATGATGATCAGCGGCGCGATCGCGACGATCGGCGTGACCTGGAGGACCACCGCATAAGGCAGAAGCGACATCTCCAGCCATTTCGACTGGGTGAAGAGCACGGCCAGCGTGACGCCGACGACCACGGCTGCGAAGAGCGCCATGAAGGTGATGCGCAGCGTAATCCAGAGCGAGCCCGAAAGCGTGCCCCAGTCGGCGATCAGCGTTTGCCCGATCAGCACCGGCCCGGGCAGGATATAGGGTGGGATCTCCTTCCAGCGGACAAGAAACTCCCACAGGCCAAGCGCCAGCACACCAACCGCGATCGGCGCCAGGATGCGGGGCCAGGCGCTGGCGGGCAGGCCGAGGATGCGGGGCTCGGCCGCGAAGATCGGGCGCGCTTCCGCATCGGTCCCGTCATGAGGCACATGCGGCATGGTGGTATCCAGGGACGGCGCGCTCATGAGCCGATCGCCTCCTTGAGCTTGCCGGAAACGACACGGCACAGATGCGCGTAATCGGCCGAGGTGCGGAACAGCTCGTCGCGCGGATAGGGAGCATCGACGTCGAGATCGGCCATGACGCGCCCGGGACGAGCCGCCATGACGACGATGCGCTTCGACAGGTAGACCGACTCGAACACCGAATGGGTGACGAAGACGGCGGTGAATTTCGTCTTCCACCAGAGCTCGAGCAGGTCGTCATTGAGGCGGTGACGGGTGATTTCGTCCAGCGCCGCGAAGGGCTCGTCCATCAGCAGGATCTTTGGCCGCATCACCAGCGCACGGGCGATCGAGACGCGCATCTTCATGCCGCCGGAAAGCTCGCGCGGATAGGATTTCTCGAAGCCCTTCAGCCCGACCAGCGCCAGCATCTCGGCCGAGCGCTCCTGCGCCTCGCGCTTCGGCACATGCTTGAGGATCAGCGGCATCATCACGTTGGACAGGGCATCCGCCCAGGGCATCAATGTCGGGTCCTGGAAGACGAAGCCGAGATCGCGCTCCGGCTTGCCGGAGGCGTCATGGCTCGTCGTCGGCCAGTCGATCGTGCCCGTCGATGGCGCACCCAGGCCTGCGATCATCCGCAGCAAGGTCGACTTGCCGCAGCCCGAGGGGCCGAGCAGGCTGATGAACTCGCCCGTGCCAAGGTCGAGATTGACGTCGCGCACGGCCAATGTGCCGTTGGCGAACTGCTTCGAGACATGCCGGACTGATACGAGCGGCCTGGCGCCGCTGCCTTCGACATGAGGTCTGCTCAGATAGGCTGTGTCCAAAGCCTGATGATCCATCTTGCTGCTGTCGAACGTCTTCCGGTCATCCCGGACGGATCGACGCCGCCGCGCCGACCCGGGGTCCATGAAGGGCGGAAGCCGCCTACGCCTTGCCGACGCCCTTGTTGATGAACTCGAGGCTATAGGCCTTCTTGATGTCGATGCCAGCAGGGAAGACGCCGGCCTCCGTCATCATCTTGTAGAAATCGGCCCAGCGCGCATCGGTCATCGCGCCGATGCCAAGCGTCAGCGCGTCCCCCGAGAGCACGATGCCGTTCTCGTTCATGACCTGGCGGGCATAGGCGAGCTTCTCGCCGTCCATGTCGGGATTGTCCTTGAGGATCAGCGCATTGGCGGCCTCGATCGCCGGACCGCCCTTCATGTACTCGGCCCAGCCTTCGAGAGTCGCGGTGACGAAGCGCTGCACCACGTCCTTCTTCTCGGCGACCATCTTCTTCGAGATGTTGATGGTCGTGTTGTAGTTGCCGAAGCCGGAATCGGCGAGCAGGTGCACGACCGGGTTCACGCCGGCCTTGCGGATCGCGAAGGGCTCAGAGGACAGGAAACCCTGCTGCGAGATCGTCTTGTCGGCCAGGAACGGCGCCATGTTGAAGGTGTAGGGCCGGATCTGCTCGTCGGTGAAACCGAACTTCGCCTTCAGGAAGGGCCAGAAGCTGGTGCGTCCGCCGGCGCCGACCAGGATCGGCTTGCCCTTGAGCGCAGCCAGCGTGTCGTTGCCCTGGCCCGGATGCGAGATCAGGACCTGCGGGTCCTTCTGGAAGATCGAGGCGATGCAGAGGAAGGGCAGGTTCTCCTGGGCATAGCGGATCGCCTCGAACGAGTTCGACATGATCATGTCGACCCGGCCACCGAGCAGGAGCTGCGACGGGTTCTGCTGCGGGCCGCCCATGCGGATATCGGCGTCGATGCCGTATTTCTTGTAGATGCCGTTGGCGAGGGCGAGATAGAAGCCGCCATGTTCGCCCTGGGCGCGCCAGTTGGTCTGGTAGCTGACCTTGTCCAGCGTCTGGGCATTGACCCTGGCTCCGGGAACCGGGATCAGGGCGGAAGCGGCCGAGCCGCCGATCAGGCCGAGCGCAGCGCGACGGCTCACGCGATACTTCATCGTCATGGAACGGACCTCCAGGAACAGGCTAGCCAGCGGCGTCCGCGCCGCGCTGTGGCCACCAGCGAGCAACATATATGCCACGCTGCCAGGCGCGCTGGAAATCCGGCATCGCATTATTACGCACAGAGATCGGGCATTTGCCCAATTCCTCGCCAGATCTGCAACACCTGAAGTGATCAACAGCCGCGACGGCGCCATGCGGCCACGCGGCTTCCTCCGCCGGCACTTCCGGCTATGGTGGCGCCGTCCACGGAATCCGAGATCAGCATGACCAGCCCTGCCCTCTCCGCACTTCGCGCCGAACTCGCAGATCTGACCATCTATGACGACGCGCCGTCGCTCAGGATGCACAGCCGCGACTTCTTCTGGTTCTCCCCCGTGCTGAAGCCGGATCTCGAGGGCAAGCAGGCTGAACTCGTGATCCTGCCGAAGACCAAGGACGAGGTTCGCCGCGTCGCCTCGGCCTGCGCGCGCCATCGCGTGCCATTGACGATTCGCGGCGGCGGCACAGGCAATTACGGCCAGGCCGTGCCGCTCGAAGGCGGGGTCGTGCTCAACCTGTCCCGGTTCAGCCGCGTGGTCTCGACCACCCTCGGCGCGGGCCGGTTCGAGGCTGGCGCGAACATGCTCGATATCGACAAGGCGCTTGCTCCGCTCGGGCAGGAGTTGCGCATGCATCCCTCGACCCGGGCACAGGCAACGCTCGGCGGCTTCATCGCCGGCGGAGCTGCCGGCGCCGGTTCCTGCACCTGGGGGCAGATCGACAATCCAGGCGCGGTCATCGCCGTCGAAGTCATGACGGTCGAGCCGGAGCCGCGGCTGATCGAGCTGCGCGGCAAGGACATCCTGAAGGTCATGCACGCCTATGGCGTCAACGGCATCATCACCGAGGTCGAGGTGCCACTGGCACCCGCCCATGCATGGGCAGAACGGATCGCGACCTTCGAGACCCTTGGTCAGGCGGCCGCCTTCGGCCAGGCCTTCACCGAATGCGACGGTATCGCCAAGAAGCTGATCAGCATCCACGATCCGCGCATTGCCCCGTATTTGCGCCGACTCGCCCCCTGGCTGGGCGAGAACAAGGCCTTCGCCATCCTGATGGTCTCGGAGCCGCAGGGCGACGAGCTCGACCGGCTGATTGCCGAGATGGGCGGAACGGTCACCTTCTCGCGCGCAGCGGCTGAAGCCCGCGCCGCGGCATTCGGGGAGCATCGCGAGAAGGGCGCGCCCGGCCCGCTCTACGAATACGCCTGGAACCACACCACGCTGCATGCGCTGAAGGTCGACCCCGACATCACCTATCTGCAACTGCGCTTCCCGCCGGTCCGCAACCTCGAACTGCTGGCCTGGGCCGAGACGCATTTCCACGAGGATGTGCTCTTCCACATCGAGTTCCAGCGCCGGCAGGGCAAGGTCTACCATTCCAGCCTGCCGCTGGTGCGCTTCACCACGGCCGAGCGCCTGCACGAGATCATGGCGCAGGCCGAAGAAGCGGGCATCCAGGCCTCGAACCCGCATAGCTGGGTCCTGAACAATGCCGGCTGGAAGAAGGTCGATGCGCCGCAACCGGAGTTCAAGCGGATCGCCGATCCGCAAGGACTGATGAACCCCGGCAAGCTGTTGAACTGGCAAGCCGATGCTGCGCAGGCGGCGGAATGACGAGCAGACAAGGACGGATTGAGCGATGAGCGCGCGTTTCTGGGGCGACCTGAAGACCACCGATTTCGAGGGGCTGTCGCCCGACAACACCGTGGCGGTGCTGCCGCTGGCGGCGATCGAGCAGCACGGGCCGCATCTGCCGGTCTCGGTCGACACCACCATCATGAATTCCATGCTGGCCGAGGCGATGCCGCTGGTTCCCGCCAATCTCGATGTGCTGGTGCTGCCGACGCTGCCGATCTGCAAGTCGAACGAGCATCTGCATTCGCCGGGCACGCTGACCCTGTCCTGGGAGAGCGCGACGCAGAGCTGGCTCGAGATCGGCGAAAGCGTTCGGCGCGCCGGCCTGCGCAAACTCGTCATCGTCACCTCGCATGGCGGCAATATCGACCCGATGAAGGTGGTCGCGCGCGAACTGCGCGTGCGCCACGGCATGCTGGCTGTCACCACCGCCTGGCGCGCCTTCGGTCTGCCGCAAGGCGTCTATGCCGATCTCGATGCCAATCACGGCATCCATGCCGGCGACATCGAGACCTCGCTGATGCTGCATTTCCGGCCGGATCTCGTCGACATGGGCAAGGCCGACCATTTCGAGCCGAGCACGATCAAGATGCAGGGCGAGTACGCCTGGCTCAGGCCGACTGGCCTGCATGCGCATGCCTGGATGGCGCAGGACGTCAATCCCAGCGGCGCGGCAGGCGATGCCAGCCTGGCGACGGCCGAAAAGGGCAAGGCGACAGCGGCCCTTCAGGCGAAGGGTTTTGCCGAGCTGCTGGCAGACGTCGCCAGGTTCCCGCTCTCGCAACTGCACAAGGCGTCGTAATCGGCAGCCTCAATCGGGGTCGAGCAGGCGCGGTCCCGCGCCCTGCTCGCCCAACCGATCCCAGGGATTGTGCAGCGGGCAGCTCTTCACCGAGAGGCAGCCGCAGCCGATGCAGTCGGTCAGGTGGTCGCGCAGCCGCGTCAACCGGTCGATCCGGMGCTCCAGCTCAACCTTCCAGACCGATGACAGGCGTGACCAATCCTCCGCCGTCGGCGTGCGCTCCGATGGCAAGGCCTTGAAGGCGTCGCCGATCGTCTTCAGCGGGATTCCCGTGCGCTGCGCCACCTTGATGATCGCCACGCGCCGCAGAACCTCGCGCGGATAGCGGCGCTGGTTTCCGCTGCTCCGCGCGCTCCGGATCAAGCCTTTCGCCTCATAGAAATGGATGGTGGAGACAGCGAGCCCGCTGCGCCTCGCCACCTCGCCGACGCTCATCTCATCGAAGAAATGGGCGTGATCCGCTTTGCTCATCGACGCTTGACCTTAACCTTGCTTGAGGTTTTATAACCCTGCGCTTCCGATGTGCAAGCAGCCTGGAGCGCGACCATGCACCGCCCGTTAGACCGCAGGATCCACCTCGCCCTGATCTATGGCAGCACCCGTGAGGGGCGGCTCTGCGACCGGGTGGCCAACTGGGCGCTGTCGCAGATCGAAGGCGAAGGCCCCTTCGTCGTCGATGTCCTCGATCCGCTGACGCTCGACCTGCCGAAGCGCCACCCACGCGGCGAAACTCCGACAGTGCGCCTGCTCACGGAGCGGATCGGGCGCGCCGATGGCTTCATCGTGGTCACGCCGGAATATAACCGCGGCTATCCGGCGCCTCTGAAGTTCCTGATCGATCTCGTCGGGGCGGAGTGGCGCGGCAAGCCGGTCGCCTTCGTGTCCTATGGCGGCGTCTCGGGCGGCTTGCGCGCCATCGACCAGTTGCGCCAGGTTTTCAACGAGTTGCACGCGGCCACTATCCGCGACGTTGTCTGCTTTGCGCATGCCTGGAGCCAGTTCGACGAGACCGGCCAGCTCCTGGATGCGACCAAGGCCGAGCAGGCGATGGCAACCATGCTGGCGCAACTGCACTGGTGGGCGACAGCGCTGCGCGATGCCCGGGAAAACGTCCCCTATGGTACATTCGCGGCTTGAATCGATCAGCAATCACCGACGACAATAGGTCGGAGAGGGGTCATCAAATGGCCCCTTTCAACCTACATATTTTATAAGACGGCTAATGAAATTCAGCTAGATTGGCTGCGCTTCGCGAGGCCCTTGGCACCCCCGATTCGGAGACCACCGTACGAGATGAACGCAGTCGACAGCACCACCTCGGTCCTGATCCACCTCGCAGGGGCGGTGGCTCTGCTGATCTGGGCCGTACGCCTGGTCAGGACGGGCGCCACGCGGGCTTTCGGCTCCTCGCTCCGACAGGCGCTCGCGCGTTTCACGCGCAACCGCTTCACGGCGCTGGCGAGCGGAGCGGCGGTGACTCTGGTGCTGCAAAGCTCGACGGCGACGACGCTGCTGCTCTCCTCGTTCGCGGGCCAATCGCTGATCACGCTGCCGATGGCGCTTGCCGTGCTGCTCGGAGCCAATATCGGCACGGCGCTCGCAGCCTTTCTCGTGTCGCTCGATCTTGGCTGGATCTGGGGGCTTTGCCTCGCCGTCGGTGTGGCGCTCTATCTCGCCAACGAGGCGATGGACCGGGCCCGCAATATCGGCCGTGTCCTGGTCGGCATCGGGCTCATCCTGCTCTCGCTCGTCGAGCTGAAATCCGCTGCCGCTCCGCTCGCACAGTCCCCGACCTTCAAGCTGATTCTGCAGGCACTGGCCGGCGAGCCGGTCATCGCCGTGCTTGTGGCCGTCGCCGCGACCTGGCTGACCCATTCCAGCCTTGCCATCGTGCTGCTGATCGCTTCGTTCTGGTCGGGCGGGCTGCTCTCCCCGACCATGGCCGTGACACTGATCGTCGGAGCGAATCTCGGCAATGCCCTGGTCCCGGTCATCGACCAGCTCGGCGCCCCGATCGCGCAGCGCCGTGTCGCGGTCGCCAATCTGCTGACGCGCCTCGTCATCGCCGTCATCGTGATCCCGTTCGCCGGCCCGCTCGCCGGCTGGTTCTCGTCCCTGTCTCTCCATCCCGGACGGCTCGCAGTCGAGCTGCATCTGGCGCTGAACATCGCCGGCGGGCTGCTGTTCCTGCCCTTCATCACACCAATTTCCAACCTCGTCCTGCGGCTCATGCCGAGCGCGCCGACAAACGAACGCGTGATCCGCCCGCTCTATCTCGACCCCGGTGTGCTCGACAGCCCATCGGAAGCGCTTGCCTGCGCGATGCGCGAGACGCTCCATCTCGGCGACCGCGTCGGCGAGATGCTGAAGGACACGCTGACCCTGCTCGATGGCGACCAGATCAAGCTCTCCCGCGAGATCTCGCAGGCCGATGACGGTGTCGACACGATCCACGAGGCGATCAAGCTCTATCTGGTACGGCTGTCCCGGTCCGAGCTGAGCACAGAGGAAAGCCGCCGGCTGCTCGAGATCGTCACGTTGAACACCAATCTCGAGCATATCGGCGACGTCATCGACAAGAACCTCCGGGAACTGGCCGAGAAGAAGATCCGCAAGGGCTATCGCTTCTCGGCGGAGGGGCTTGCCGAGATCAGCGCACTGCATGCGCGGGTGTCCTACAGCCTGCGGCTGGCCTTGAACGTCCTCGCGACACGCGACATCGCATTGGCGCGTCAACTCTTCGATGAGAAGGCCGTGATGCGTTCCGCCGAGCGCCGCGCGACCGAAAGCCATTATGAGCGGCTGCGCAGCGGCGTGCCGGAATCGATCGAGACGAGCTCGATCCATCTCGACGTGCTGCGCGACCTCAAGCGCATCCACGGGCACATCACGTCGATCGCTTATCCCATCCTCGAGACGGCCGGCGAATTGCGGGAGAGCCGCCTCAGGCACCGCGAAGCATCCGCTGCCGAGGCTGATTTCGATCTTGGCATGGTACCGCAACCCAAGGGCTGAGCCCGCTCGCCAGCCCTCGCGGATGTATAGTCCAAAGGCGTAGGTCTTTGGGAGGCTACGAGGGTTTCTCCTTGATCTCAATGCGGAGCGAGCATTGATCAACGCTGAGCACTATCGACTTCACAAAATAGAACTGGCCGCTGGCGAGCGGGAGAACGCATGATGAGCTGCATTGCCACTATCCGGAGACACTCATGCGGCTCCAACTCCTCCGCAATGCCACGCTCAAGCTTGTCTATGCGGGCAGGACATTCCTGATCGACCCTGATTTCGGCCCCATGCACGGCCGTCCATCTTTCACCGGCAAATCCGCAAACCCGATGGTCGAGCTGCCCGAGCCGATCGAGAGCATTCTCGATGGTGTCGACCAGGTGATCGTCTCGCACCTGCATTCCGACCATTTCGACAGCGTCGCGAAGGAGCGCATTCCCAAATATCTGCCGCTGACCTGCCGCCCCGGCGACGAGGACAGGATCGTGGAGGCGGGTTTCCAGTCAGTCAGCCCCGTGGAGTGCTTCCAGCGGATCGGACCGATTATCCTGAAGCGCGTTCCGGCGCAGCATGGCAGCGGCGCGGTCGTCGAGAAGATGGGGCCCGTCATGGGCTTCAGCCTGGAGGCCCCAGGCGAGCCGACGCTCTATTGGTGCGGGGACAGCATTCTCTATCCGCCGCTGCTCGAAGCAGTTTCAGCGACCGCGCCGGATGTGATCGTCACCCATTCCTGCGGTGCCCTCTGGGACAACACCCTGATCGTGATGGACGACGCCCAGACGCTCGCACTCTGCGAAGCAGCCCCCGAGGCCATCGTCATCGCGACCCATATGGAGGCGCTCGACCATGCGAGCATCAACCGGGCGGCCTTGCGCAAGGCCGCCGAACAGCGCGGTATCGGGCCAGAGCGCCTGTTGATCCCCGGCGACGGCGAAACCATCGAAATCAGGGAGCCCGCGCGGGTTTGACCGCGCGGTGCTGGGTTACTCCCCCGCTTTGGCGGTCTTGGCGTAGATGTCGCGATAGCTGTCGCGCAGCAGGTTCTTCTGGACCTTGCCCATGGTGTTGCGCGGCAGTTCGGGCACGATGAAGACCTGCTTCGGCAGCTTGAACTTGGCGAGGCGCTGGTCGAGCGCCTTCGAGATCGACGCGGCGGTGATCTCGGCCCCGGGCTTGACCACGACCACGGCCGTGACGCCCTCGCCGAAATCGGGATGGGGACAACCGATGACCGCGCTCTCGATCACGCCCGGCATCTCGTCGATCTCGGTCTCGACTTCCTTCGGATAGACATTATAGCCGCCGGTAATGATCAGGTCCTTGCCGCGCCCGACGATATGGACATAGCCGGCGGAGTCGATCTTGCCGAGGTCGCCGGTGATGAAGAAGCCGTCATCGCGGAATTCGGCCTTGGTCTTCTCCGGATTGCGCCAATACCCCTTGAAAACGTTCGGGCCCTTGACCTCGATCATGCCGATCTCATCGGCACCGAGCGTCCTGCCGGTTTCCGGGTCGGTGACGCGCGCGCTCACGCCTGGCAGCGGAAAACCGACCGTGCCGGCAACACGCTCGCCCTCATAAGGGTTGGAGGTGTTCATATTGGTCTCGGTCATGCCGTAGCGCTCGAGGATGGCGTGGCCGGTGCGCTCGCGCCATTCGCGATGCGTCTCGGCGAGCAGCGGCGCCGACCCGGAGACGAAGAGGCGCATATGCCGGGTCGCCTCCTTGGTCAGGCGTGGATCCTGCAGCAGCCTGACATAGAAAGTCGGCACGCCCATCATGCAGGTCGCCTGCGGCAGGTATTTCATGATCTGCTCGGGATCGAATTTCGGCAGCAGGATCATCGAGGCGCCGGCGAAGAGCACGACATTGGTCGCGACGAAGAGGCCATGCGTATGGAAGATCGGCAGCGCATGCAGCAGCCGGTCATCCCTACTGAAGCGCCAGTAGTCGACGAGCGCGAGCGCATTCGAGGCCAGGTTGTCATGGCTCAGCATGGCGCCCTTGGAGCGCCCGGTCGTCCCCGAGGTATAGAGGATGGCGGCCAGGTCGTCCGGGCCACGTGCGACATCGGCGAATTCTGCGGAAGCGCCGCCGGCCTTGTCGAAGAGCGCCCCTGTCGCGACACCGAGCGTTTCCAACTTGGCACCGGCCTTCTCGGCGTAGGGCCGCAGGGCCTCGGCCTTGCCCGGATCGCACACGAAGACCGCGGGCTCGGCATCTCCGAGGAAATACTCGATCTCGGCTGGGGTGTAGGCCGTATTCAGCGGCAGGAAGACAGCGCCGGCGCGGATCGTGCCGAGATAGAGCATCAGTGCCTCGATGCTCTTTTCCACCTGCACGGCGACGCGGTCGCCCGGCTTCACGCCGAGCGCCACCAGGGCATTGGCGAAGCGGGCGGACACCGCGACCATCTCGGCATAGCTGTAGCGACGGCCGTCATCGAGAAGCGCGAAGGGCACGTCCGGTGCAGGAATGCGCGCGGTGACGAGGGCGAACAGATGATTGGCCATGACAGGTCTCAGGTTTTGGTTCAGGCGGAGACGGGACGGAGCAGCTTGCGGACGGCGGACGATGCGACGACGGTGTTGCGGCTGGCGAAGGCCTCGTGATTGGCTTCGATATCGCCGAGATCATAGCGGTAATTGACCATCACGCCGTGCGACTCGCGCAAGCCCCGGGCCGAGAGATTGCCGCCGATATTGATGCGTTCCAGCCTTGCGCCGTTGCCGAGATGGAAGCGCGCGACCGGGTCGATGACCCGCCCCGACGATGCACGCGCGCGCAGCAGATACTGCGCCGCCATCTGGCCCAGCAGCTTGTCGCGCCGCGCCCTCTCCTGTTCGTCGAGCGCCATGGTCTCGCCGACCGGGCGCGCAAGCTCGGAGAGTTCCTCATTGGTGAGCAGCGGGTCGCCAGGCTCGGCGACGATGCCCGCGAGCCAGCGCGCAAAGCCGGGAACGGGCGAAAGGGTGACGAAGGTATCCAGCCCGGGCAGTTCGCGCTTCAGGTCCTCGGCGACCTGCTTGATCAGGAAATTGCCGAAGGAAATGCCACGCAGCCCCTCCTGGCAGTTCGAGATCGAATAGAACACCGCGGTGGACGCATTCTGGGCCGGGAGGACCTCGCGCCCCTCACTCAGGACTTCGGCGATGCTGCGCGGGATCGCGCCCGTCAGCGCAACCTCGACGAAGATCAGCGGCTCGTCGACAAGCTGCGGATGGAAGAAGGCGAAACAGCGCCTGTCTGCCGGCTCGAGCCTGCGGCGCAGATCGTCCCAGCCCTGAATCTCGTGCACGGCCTCGTAGCGGATGACCTTCTCCAGCACATTGGCCGGTGTGTGCCAGTCGATGCGGCGCAAGACCAGGAAGCCGCGATTGAACCAGGAGCCGAAGAGATGCCGGAAATCATCATCGACCGGCTTCAGGGCCGGGTCGGCCTCGATCGCCTCGAACAACGCCTCCCGCATGCGGACCAGCACATGAGTGCCGCCGGGCGCGAGGTTGAGGCGGCGAAAGAGTTCCTGCCGGCGCGGCTCGGAGGTAATGTGCAGCGCTGCGATAGCAGCCGCGTCCGGCTCATTCTGGTAGCGCGCGATGGCGGCGTTCAACTTCTCCTGATCCGGACCGAAGCGATCCTGCAGCAGGCGGAAGAAACCGAGGCGCCCGGGCGGATCGAGCCGTTCCCATTGCTCGAGAACGGCCTGCGCCAACGCCATGCCGGAGGCCTCACCACGCCCTGACAGCAGGTCCTCGCAGAGCCGGTCAAGCGAGCGGTTGCGGTTCCCGGCAAAACGCTCAAGGCCAATCAGTGCGCGGCCCCGGTCCGCCACACTCGTCAGGAGTTCGCCGAGAAACGCCATGTCCATCCCCGTCTCCGCTGCCGTCGTGGTGCGATCCTATACGAGTTTTTCTGCGCCGGAATGAACGGCCTGTCCTGCTCGAGCATCGGCCCGAAAAGTGGATTGCGGTTTCCGGAAATGCCGATGCGAACATAGAAGCTAGGTCATCGGACCGGATACGATACGGGTCCGATGACCTAGCGGAGCAGGCTCCATGCCTTCAGGAAGAAATCCGGAGCTCCGAAATTCCCGGATTTCAGGGCAACAGCCATCGCGGGGCTACCGACGACGCGAGTCCACGGCACACCGGGGTCGATCTCGGGGCCAATCTCGAGCGTCTGGATGCCGAGGCCCTGGACAACGGCGCCCGAGGTCTCGCCACCGGCGACGAGCAGGCGCGTAACACCGCCCTTGGCGAGCAGGCGCGCCGTTTCAGCGAAAGCCTGCTCGACGATCTCACCGGCCTTGTCGCGGCCAAGCTGCCCCTGGATCGCGGCGACTTCGGCCGGGTCATCGCTGGAATAGACGAGGAAGGGTCGATCGGCCGGTTGCGCCAGCGCCCAATCGGCCAGAATTCGTGCCGTCTGCTCGCCGGTGGCCAGAGCGAGCGGGTCGACCTTCAGCGCGGGATATCCGGCTTCAAGCGCCGCCTTGATCTGCACGCGTGTGGCAGTGGAGCAGCTGCCCGAGATAATGCCGGCCCGCCCCTCGGGCGCCTCGATATGGGCCGCGATATCGCGCCCCGGCAACAGCCCTGCCTTGCGGAAGTTCTGCGGCAGCCCCATCGCGATGCCGGAACCGCCGGTCAGCAGGACCGCCCCATCGACAGCAGCGCCCAGCACCATCAGGTCGTCATTGGTCAGCGCGTCGGTCACGACATAGCGCACGCCCTGCCCCGCCAGCTCCACAAGCCGGTTCTTGACCGCGCCGGCCCCAGCCAGGACCGTGGCGTATCCGATATGGCCGACAGGGGTCTCGGTCTGTGCCGCCATCAGGCGCATCAGGTTTGAATCCCGCATCGGCGTCAACGGGTGGTCCTTCATCGAGCTCTCATGCAGAGGCACGGAGCCGACGAAGAGATAGCCCTGATAGATCGAGCGGCCATTCGCGGGAAAGGCCGGGCAAATGATGACGCTTTCCGCGCCGAGCCGGCGCATCAGCGCGTCCGCCACGGGGCCGATATTGCCGTGCGGAGTCGAGTCGAAGGTCGAGCAATATTTGAACAGGATCTGGCGCGCCCCGGCGGCGAGCAGCGCCTCGCAGGCGGCGAGCGACTGCGCCACTGCTTCCGAAACCGGATTGGTGCGCGACTTCAGCGCGACGACGACCGCATCGGCCTCCGGCAGGGTTGCATTGGCCGATGGCGCGCCGATCACCTGAACCGTCCGCATCCCGGCCCGGTTCAGCATCAGGGCGACGTCGGTCGCACCCGTCATGTCGTCGGCAATCACACCCAGAAGCATCCGTCCCATTCCCTGTTTCCAGCGCATACAAACTGCGCCTGATACCCGTATCCGTCTGGCGCAGTGCATATCAGAGATCATGCCCTGCGTGCGCGTAGCCCGGACATGCCGGCCTCAGCCAGAAGCGGAGAGCTTGGCCGCCAACTTGCATACAAGCCGAACGGCGACCCGGGAACAATACTCCGCAAGAATGATGCAGCGCATGATCGACGCCCGCCGAAACTTGCGCCAACTTGGTGCTGAACGGGACCAACCCGGGAGGCTCTTCGCTTTCGGATTCTGCATATCGACCTAGCGGCGCAAGCAGCCTGCGTTCGGCAGGCCATGGGCCAGATCTCTATCCGGCCGCGCGAACGCGCCTCACACAGAAAATCCAACAGGGGAAAACCGATGAAGCTCATTGCCGCGCTGGTTTCAGCGACCTTCCTGACGATCGCGAGCCTGCCAGCCATGGCGCAGGCGCCGAACACGCTGCGTGTCGGCCTGCAGGAAGACCCCGACGTGCTCGACCCCCACAAGGCGCGCACCTTCGTCGGTCGCATCGTCTTCATGGGGCTGTGCGACCGGCTGCTCGATATCACGCCTGACCTCAAGCTCGTCCCGCGGCTGGCGACCGAATGGTCATTCTCCCCTGACGGGCTGACGCTGACCATGAAGCTGCGCAGCGATGCGAAGTTCCATGACGGCGAGCCCTTCAATGCCGAAGCGGCAAAGGCCAATCTGGAGCGGGCGCGCACGCTGCCGGACTCCCTGCGGAAATCGGAACTCGCCTCGGTCGACAGTGTCGAGGCCGTCGATGCCACCACGCTCGTGCTGAAGCTCAAGCGCCCCGACGCGACCCTGCTTGCCCAATTGACCGATCGCGCCGGCATGATGCTGGCTCCCAAGAGCCTCAGCGGCGATGTCGGCGCCAAGCCGATCTGCTCCGGCCCCTACAAGTTCGTCGAGCGCGTCCAGAACGACCGCATCGTGCTGGAGAAGTTCAAGGAACACTGGGAGGCCGCGAACTACCAGTTCGACCGGGTGCTCTATCGTTCGATCCCCGACACCACCGTGCGTCTCGCCAATCTGAGAGCCGGCGAACTCGACATGCTGGAGCGCCTTGCGCCGACCGACGTGCCGGGCGCCCGGGGCGACAAGTCGCTCAAGATCGCCAGCACATCGAATCTCGGCTATCAGGGCATCACCATCAACACGTCCAATGGCGAGGCGGCGAACCAGCCGATGGGCAAGGACAAGCGCGTCCGCCAGGCCCTGTCGCTCGCGATCGACCGCAAGGTCCTGAGCCAGGTCGTGTTCGAAGGGCTGTACGAGCCGATGATCCAGCCGTTCAACCCCGGAAACCCCTATCTCAGCGCCGACTTCCCGGTGCCGGCGCGCGACGTCGCCAAGGCGAAGGCGCTGCTCAAGGCAGCCGGTGCCGAAAAGGTCTCGGCCGAGCTCTTCGTCACCAACAATCCCGTCGACGCGCAGCTTGGCCAGGTCATCCAGGCAATGGCTCAGGAAGCCGGCATCGACATCCAGATCCGCTCGAGCGAATTCGCGAGCCAGCTGCGCGACCAGCAGCAGGGCAAGTTCCAGATGAGCCGCATCGGCTGGTCCGGCCGCATCGACCCCGATGGCAATATCCACCAGTTCGTGACGTCGAAGGGTAACCAGAACGACGGACGCTACAGCAATCCGGAGGTCGACAAGCTGCTCGACCAGGCCCGCACCGTCTATGACGTCGCCGAGCGCAAGAAGCTCTATGACGCAGCGCAGGCAATCCTGCAGGACGAGCTGCCGATCGTCTATCTCTACAACCAGACGGTGTTCTTCGCGCTGCGCTCCAACATCGATGGCTTCGTGATCAATCCCGACGGCATGATCCGGCTCGCCGGGTTGAAGAAGAAGTGATGACCGCCTCTTCTCGAACCCCACACCCTCGTCAGCTCCGGGCGACCCTTGCGTCGCCCGGAATGGCGGCCGGGCTTAGGGGGCAGCCATGCTGACCCTGATCGGCCGCCGCGTCTTGATCGCGATCCCGACACTCTTTCTGGTGTCGCTGTTCGTCTTCGCCCTGCAGCGAGCCTTGCCCGGCGATCCGTTCCTCGTCATCGCCGGCGAGGAGCGCGATCCGGAGGTGATCGCCCGGCTGCGCGAAATCTACCGGATGGACGATCCCATCGTCGTCCAGTTCTTCGCCTGGCTCGGCCAGGTCGTGCAGGGCGATTTCGGCCGCTCGCTGCGAACCGGCGAGCCGGTGCTCGGGCTGATCCTGCAAAAGCTGCCTGTCACCATCCAGCTCGCCACGGCCTCGATCCTCGTCGCCGTCGCGATCGGCGTCCCGGCGGGCATCATCGCCGCCCGCAACAAGGGGACGGCCCTCGACTATTCCGCCAGCGCGCTCGCGTTGTCGGGTCTCTCGATTCCGAATTTCTGGCTCGGCATCATGCTGATCCTGCTCGTCTCGGTGGAGCTCAAGCTCCTGCCGGCATCGGGATATGAGCCGATCTTCAGCAACCCGATCGGCGCGATCGAGCGGCTGATCATGCCCGCCTTCGTGCTGGGCGGCGGGCTTGCGGCTTTCCTGATGCGCCATACGCGCGCTGCGATGCTGGAGGTCCTGCAGTCCGACTATGTCCGCACCGCGCGCGCCAAGGGGCTCGACGAGCAGACGGTCGTCAACCGCCATGCGCTGCGCAATGCCCTGATTCCGATCATCACCCTCTCGACGCTGCTCTTCGGCGAGCTGCTGGCCGGAGCTGTGCTGACCGAACAGGTCTTCACGATTCCCGGTTTCGGCAAGCTGATCATCGACGCCGTGTTCAATCGCGATTACGGCGTGGTGCAAGGCGTCGTCCTGTGCACTGCAATCGGCTTCATCCTGATGAACCTGCTTGCCGACCTGCTCTACATCCTCGTCAACCCACGCCTGAGGGACGGCTGATGGCGAACATCGCATTGGACCGCCCGTCCCCGACCAGCTCGTTGGAACCATTGCCGGCGCGAAGCCCGCGCGCCTGGACGAAACTGCTGCACAACCGCTCCGCCCAGATCGGCGGGGCGCTCGTGCTGATCTTCGTGCTGATGGCGATCCTGGCGCCGCTGCTGCCGCTGGCAGACCCGCTGAAGTCGAACTTCCTCGCCATCCGCAAGCCGCCTTCGGCGCTGTACTGGTTCGGCACCGACGAACTCGGCCGCGACCAGTTCTCCCGCCTGTTCTACGGCGCGCAAACCTCGCTGCTGGCCGGCATCTTCTCGGTCTCGATCGCGCTGGCGGTCGGAGTACCGTTCGGGCTGCTGGCGGGGTGGTATGGCGGCTGGATCGACATCGCGATCTCGCGCGTCACAGAAGCGATGCTGGCCTGCCCCTTCCTGATCGTCGCGATTGCGTTTGCAGCGATCCTCGGCCCCTCCTTGACCAACGCCATGATCGCGATCGGCCTCTCGGCCGTTCCGATCTTCATCCGGCTGGTCCGGGGCCAGGTGCTCAGCATCAAGGCCGAGGATTTCATCGAGGGAACGCGCGCGATCGGTGCCCGCGACATGCGGATCCTGTTCCTTCACGTCCTGCCGAACACGCTTTCGCCGATCGTGGTGCAATCCACCCTGTTCATGGCGCAGGCGATCATCCTGGAAGCGGCCCTCTCCTTCCTCGGCCTCGGCCAGCAACCTCCCGCTCCGTCCTGGGGTCAGATGCTCAACGTCGCCAAGAATTTCATGGAGCAGGCGCCGTGGATGTCGGTCGCGCCCGGGATCACCATCTTCTTCGCCGTTCTCGGCTTCAACCTGCTCGGCGACGGCCTGCGGGACGCGCTCGACCCCAAAGAACACTAAGCAAGCCTAGGGATAGCATCATGTTCACGACCCGCCCCGAAATCCTCGGCACCTTTGGTGTCGTCACCTCGACGCATTGGCTCGCGACGGCCTCCGGCATGGCCATGCTGGAAAAGGGCGGCAACGCCTTCGATGCCTGTGCCGCCGCAGCCTTCGTGCTCCAGGTCGTCGAGCCGCATCTGGTCGGCCCGGCCGGCGACATGCCGGCCGTGTTCTATTCGGCCGAGACGAAGAAGGTCGAAGTCATCTGCGCGCAGGGCCCGGCTCCGCAGGCAGCCACCATTGCGGCCTTCAAGGAACTCGGCCTCGACCTGATCCCCGGCTCGGGACTGCTCTCGACGGTCGTGCCCGGCGCTTTCGGCGGCTGGATGACGCTGCTGCGCGACCATGGCCGCCTGTCGCTGCGTGAGGTTCTCGAGCCGGCCATCGGCTATTTCGAGAACGGCCATCCGATGCTCCCGCGTGTCTCCGACACGATCGGCTCCCTGACCGATCTCTTCACCAATGAGTGGCCGACCTCGGGGGCGGTCTATCTGCCGGGCGGCAACGTGCCGAAGGGCAAGGAACTCTTCAGCAACAAGGCCGCGGCGGAAACGTACAAGCGCATTCTGTCGGAAGCGGAAGCCGCCGGCGGTTCGCGCGAGAAGCAGATCGAGGCTGCTTACGACACCTGGTACAAGGGCTTCGTCGCGGAAGCGATGGACGCATTCTGCCGCACGACCGAGGCGATCGATTCCTCCGGCCGCCGCCACAAGGGCCTGCTCACCGCCGACGACATGGCGCGCTGGAAGCCGACCTACGAAACGCCCGCGAGCGTGAACTATCACGGCTGGGAGGTCTTCAAGATCGGTCCCTGGGGCCAGGGCCCCGTCTTCCTGCAGACGCTGAAGATCCTGGAAGGCATCGATATCGCCGCGATGGGACCGGCCAGCCCGGAATTCATCCATCACGTCACCGAGGCGATGAAACTCGCCTTCGCCGATCGCGAGGCCTATTACGGCGATCCGGATTTCGTGAAGGTGCCGATGGCGACGCTGCTTTCGGAGGATTACGCCCGCGGCAGGCGCAATCTCATCACCGACAAGGCCTCGCATGAGCTGCGCCCCGGCATGATCCCCGGCTTCGAGGAGCAGGTCGGCAAGATGCTGGCGAATATCCGCATCGCCGGGCAGAGCGGCGCCGGCGGCGCAACCGTCGGCGAACCGACGCTCGCCTCGATGGTTGCATCGTCGAAGCGCGGCGATACCGTTCATATCGACGTGATCGACAAATGGGGCAACATGATCGCCGCCACGCCGTCTGGCGGCTGGCTGCAATCCTCTCCCGTCATCCCCGAGCTTGGCTTCCCCCTGAACTCGCGCGCGCAGGCATTCTGGCTGGAAGAGGGCCTGCCGGCCTCGCTCGCGCCGCTGAAGCGCCCGCGCACCACGCTGACGCCGACACTGGCCTTCGAGAATGGCGAACCGCGCCTGGCTTTCGGCACGCCGGGCGGCGACCAGCAGGAGCAATGGCAGCTCGGCATGTTCCTGCGCCGGGTGCACCACGGTCTCAACCTGCAGGAGGCGATCGACCTGCCGCTGTTCCACACGCAGCACTTCCCCTCGACCTTCTATCCGCGCGAAGCGCGGCCGGGGCATCTCACGGTCGAGGAGAGCATCGGCGCTGCGGCGATCGCCGATCTGGTCCGGCGCGGCCATGATCTCGAGAAGGCCCCGGCCTGGACCGTCGGACGCCTGACCGCGGCGGAGAAGAGCAGCAATGGCCTCTTGCGTGCCGCGGCGACGCCACGTCTGATGCAGGCCTACGCCGCCGGCCGCTGAGAAGGATTGCTCCATGACCTGGTCTATCGTCGCCCGCGATGCGGCGACAGGCGCCTATGGCGTCGCGGTTTCCACCTGCGCCTTCGCCGTCGGCTCGCGCGTGCCGCAGGGCGCGGCGCGCACGGGGGCGCTTGCCACACAAGCCTTCCTCAACCCGCTCTATGGCATCGATGGCCTGCGGCTTCTGCTCGAAGGCCGCCCGGCCGCCGAGATCGTCGCCAACCTCACAGCGGCCGATGAGGGGCGCAATCATCGCCAGCTGCACATCATCGACCGGGACGGCAAGATTGCCGCTCATACCGGTTCGGCCTGCATCGACTGGTGCGGCTCGGTCGAAGGCCCGCAGGTCTCGGTGGCTGGCAACATGCTCGCCGGACCGCAGGTGATCGAGGAAACGCTGAAGGCCTATATTGCGGCCTCGGCGCTCGATTTCGACGAGCGCTTGCTGGTTGCGCTCGAGGCCGGAGAGCGGGCCGGCGGCGACAAGCGGGGTCGCCAGTCCTGCGCGGTTCGGATCTGGTCGACCGATGCCTTTCCGAGCTTCGACATCCGCGTCGACGATCACGCAGACCCGCTCGCCGAATTGCGGCGGCTCTGGCGCATCGCGCACCAGCGCTCCGTGCCCTACCAGGCCGCCTCGCCGTCTCGTGCCCGACCGGCGGGGATCACGGACCGCACCGAGCTCGATCGGCTGTGCAGCGAGTATGCTGCTGCCTGGAATGCGAGGCACCCCGAGAGCTGAGCCCTTCGGCCGTCCGGGGCGTGGCATCGCGCCTGGCCCCGGCTTCGGATGGGCGCCAAGCACAATCTCTGCGTCAATGCTGCAACAGGGCGCCGTGATCGTCGGCAGTCCTGTCGCCGTCTTGACGCAGATCAATCACTTTCCCCGAGCACTGGCGAAGAACGGTCCCACCGGCCGGGCAAGTTGCGATGGATTGAGTCGCCCACCGGCAGCAGCTGGGGACCATCATGACGACACGCCTTCTCCCGACCGCTCTGAGCGCCGTCCTGCTCGCAGGCACCGCGCTGACAAGCGCTGAGGCAGCCGATCTGCCCTCCTACAAGGTACAGCCGGTCGCGCCGATTCTGGCGCAGTGGAGCCCCTGGATGATCCGCGGGCGCGCACTCGTCGTGGTACCGCAGGAGGATGCCTCGCTCCGGATCGGCGGCGTCACAGTTCCCGGCGCGGACGTCAGCATCTCGACCTCGGTCGTGCCCGAACTCGACATCAGCTATTTCTTCACGAAGAACATCGCCGCCGAGCTGATCCTTGGCGTCACCCCGCATCGCGTCAAAGGCGCTGGTGCTCTCGCCGGAGCGCGGATCGGCTCTGCCTGGCTGCTGCCGCCGACGCTGATGCTGCAATATCACTTCACTGACCTCGGGCGCATCAAGCCCTATGTCGGCGCCGGCGTGAACTACACGGTCTTCTTCAACGAGAAGGCCAAGGGCGGCTTCACCGATTTCGATCTGAAGGACAGCTTCGGCCTCGCCCTGCAGGCCGGCTTCGACTACATGATCGACGACCACTGGGGCATCAACTTCGACGTGAAGAAGATCTTCCTCGAGCCGAAGGTCAAGGTGAACAACGGCCTGGTCAGCGGCAAGGTCAAGATCGATCCCTGGCTGATCGGGACAGGCGTCACCTACAAATTCTGAGCTGAAAGATGTTCAGGCTCCCCCGCCGGGTGCGGCGAGGGAGCCTTGAGAATCGGTCCGGAACGTGGATTACGGCTTGGGAAGGCCGATGCAGACACTGAAGGTCAGATCATCGGACCGGCTGCGCGATCCGGTCCGATGATCCTGTTGTCAGGTCAGCCTGCCGCGCGCCGCGACCGGTAGTTCGCCGATCAGCTTGTCGCCGCGCACCGTGATCAGCCTGTCGACCATGTTGACGACGACGCAGACATGGTTCGGCACGATCCGGACGACCTCGCCGACCTTCGGCCGTTCATTCGAGGCCGCAAGGTCGAGGAAGCCATGCTCCTCGGCGAATTTGGCAATCTTGGCGGACGGATACTCCAGAATATAGCCGTGCCCTTCGAGGCCGCCGGTGTCGCTCGTCAGCGTCTTGGACCCTGAATCGAGGATGCCGCGCTCCGGGCCGGCACGGCTCACCACCGTCGCATAGACCGTCAAGGCGCAGTCATCGAGGCTGGCGACGCCCGCCGCGACCTGCATGCGGTCGTTGAAGATCGAGGTACCGGCGCGGTGCTCGGTCGCGCCCTTGAGCTTGCCGATATTCGGAATATTGGGCGAGCCACCGGTCGAGACGATGCCGGCCTCGAGCCCCGCATCGCGCAGGCCCGCATTGGCCGTGTCGAGGAAGAGCTGCGTCCGGTCCCAGCCATCCTCCGGCGGATACATCAGGAAGCCGGCGAAGCGCAGGCCCTTGGAACCGGCGATCATCTTGGCAAGCTCGACCGCCTCACCAGGCGTCTCGACGCCGGCGCGCTGGCGACCGGTGTCGCATTCGACCACGACCTCGAGGTCGCGCCCGGCGATCTCGGCGGCCGTCGGCAGGCCGGCGATGGTGACGGGATTGTCAGCCGCCACGATCATCCGCACACGGCGCTGAAGCGCGCCGAGGCGCCCAAGCTTCTCCTCGCCGAGGATGTTGTAGCTGATCATGATGTCGTCGAGGCCGCCATCGGCCATGACCTCGGCCTCGCCGAGCTTCTGGCAGGTAATGCCGCGGGCGCCGGCCTCGCGCTGCAGGCGCGCGAGCTCGGGCGATTTATGCGTCTTGATATGCGGACGATTGGCGACGCCGGCGGCGTCGCAGGCGGCCTGGAGGCGCGCGATATTGGCCTCGACCTTATCGAGATCGATGACGACGGCCGGCGTGCCGTAGACGCGGGCAATTTCCTCGGCAAGCGCGGTCATGGCAGCACCCGGATGATGACTTCGATCTCGACGGTCATGTTGTTGGGCAGCGAGCCCATGCCCACGGCCGAGCGGGCGTGACGGCCGTTCTCGCCGAGAACGGCGACGAACAGGTCCGAGCAGCCGTTGATCACCTTGGGCTGTTCCGCGAAATCCGGCACCGCATTGACCATGCCGAGCAGCTTGATGACCTCGACCTTGTCGAGCGAACCGGCGGCCTCCTGCATAGCCGCGAGCAGACCAAGCCCGGTCTGCTTGGCGTGTTCGTAAGCCTCTTCGACCGTGACATTGGCGCCGACCTTGCCGGTCGGATAGCTGCCATCGGCCCGACGCGGCCCCTGGCCGGAGAGATAGACGATATCGCCAGCCCGCTTGAAGCGGACATAGTTGGCGACCGGCGTCGCGACGTTGGGCAGTGTCAGCCCGAGTTCCTTGAGCCTGGCTTCGGCAGACATGGTGTTTCCTCTATCGTTATTGTGGCGCGGCGTTCCGCGGACGGCACACAACGCGCGCCCGTGAGACTCCGACGTGAGATGCCCGGGTCAAGCCCGGGCTTGTCGGCAGCACGACCTGGCCTTAGGCCGCCACCTTCTTGAACTTGTTCGTGCGCTTCGGGTGCCACCACTTGCCCTTCAGCACCACGCCCTCGGAAACGAACTTCTTGTCGCCGATCAGGTGCTCCCCGACGACGTCGACATAGTCGAACTTGCCTTCCTT
This sequence comes from Allobosea sp. 05T433, assembly GCF_056396065.1. NCBI lineage: Bacteria > Pseudomonadati > Pseudomonadota > Alphaproteobacteria > Hyphomicrobiales > Alloboseaceae > Allobosea > Allobosea sp. 05T433. The sequence goes on from NZ_JBFTKS010000005.1 coordinate 316,778, forward strand.
GACGGTGAGGATGGTGGCGTCGCCCAGCGAGCCGACCCTCAGCGAGCCGTATTCGGGACGCTTCAGCGCCATGGCGGCATTCACGGTCGAGGCTGCGATGACGTTGTTCAGGCTCATGCCCATGCAGAGGAACTTCGACATGGTGGTGACCTGGTCATAGGCCGGCCCGTCGATGCAGAGCTTGTGAACGTCCGACGAGATCACATCCGGCTCGAAGCCATTGGCAAGCATGGCGCGCGTCGTCTTGAACGAGAACGAGCCCTTGCCATGGCCGATATCGAAGATGACACCGCGCTTGCGGGCGGCGAGCACCTCCGGCTTCACCGTGCCCTGGGCCGTCGCGGGTGCGTTCGGGAACGGCCGGAAGGCGTGGGTCAGTACGTCGCCCGGCCGCAGCATGCCGATGACTTCCTCATAGGATGGCGGCGGATGGTCGATATGGCACATCAGCGGCATGCCGACCTCGTTGGCCACCTGCAGCGCGATGTTCAGAGGCACGGTCCCAGACGTGCCCGAGGCATGCAGGCCGACGCGGACCTTGATGCCGACGATATAGTCGCGATTGGCGTCGGCGACTTCGACGCAATCAATCGGATTCATCATGCGCAGGTCGCCGCTCTCGCCGACCATGACGCGATGATCGAAGCCGTAGATGCCGGCATGCGAGACATGGAGATAGGCCAGGATGCGGGCCTGGCTCTGCTCGATCACATGCTTGCGGAAGCCGGCCCAGTTGCCCGGTCCGGCGCTGCCGGTGTCGACCGAGGTGGTGACGCCGGACATGCGGCAGAACTCGTCGGCATCGATGCCGAGCGAGGTGCCGCCCCAATAGACATGGGTGTGGAGGTCGATCAGGCCGGGCGAAACGATATAGCCCGAGACATCGCGAACTTCAGTATCGGCGCCGCCCTTCAGGTCCTTGCCGAAGCCTGAGACCTTGCCGTCGGTGAAGGCGACATCGAGAATGCCGTCATGCTTCTGCGAGGGATCGATGACCCGCCCGCCTTTCAGGATGAGATCGTGGTTCATGGCTGGTCCTTTGACGGCAAACTCAGAGCGGTGAGATAGCGCCCTTGCGCTCCACGATCATCCGGTATTGCTCCGGCTCGCGGTGGCGGGCGAAATTGAATGTGGATGCCTTGTAGCTCTTGCCGAGATCGAGATCACAGCGGGCGACGACGAGTTCGTCCCCCTCGGTGACGGCCTGGGCCACGACCTCGCCGGTCGGCGCAATGATGCAGGATCCGCCGATCTGGTCGACGCCAGCCTCGAGCCCCGCCTTGGCCACGCCGACGACCCAGGTGGCGTTCTGGTAGGCACCGGCCTGCATGACGAGCTGATTGTGGAAATTGCCGAGGCGGTCGTGGTCGGGCGCCGGGGGGTTATGCTTGGGCGTGTTGTAGCCGAGCACGATCAATTCGACATCCTGCAACCCCATGCTGCGATAGCTCTCGGGCCAGCGCCGATCATTGCAGATCATCATGCCGATATTGGCATCCATCGTCCGCCAGACGGGCCAGCCGAGATTGCCGGTCTCGAAATAGCGCTTCTCGAGATTCTGGAAGGGAGCGCCCGGCCGGTGCTCGGGATGTCCAGGCAGGTGGATCTTGCGATATTTGCCGACGATCGAGCCGCTCTTGTCGACCAGGACCGCGGTGTTGAAGCGGCGCTTGCGCCCGTCCTCGAAGGCGAGCTCGGGATAGCCGAGATGGAAGCCGATACCGAGACGGGCGGCCTCCTCGAAGAGCGGCGCCGTCTCGTTCGAGGGCATGGCACTCTCGAAATAGGAATCGATCTCGTCCTCGTCATCCATCCACCAATGCGGAAAGAAGGCTGTCAGGGCGGCTTCTGGATAGACGACGAAATCGCAGCCATGCCCCTTGGCCTGGCGCATCAAGGCGATCATGCGGGCGACGGCCGAAGCGCGGCTTTCATCCCGATGGATGGGGCCGAGCTGGGCTGCGGCCACCGTCAGAATTCGACTCACCTTGTTTCCTCCTCAGCGCACGGGCCAGCATCGCGATCATCCAGGGCAGGCGAAAGCCGGTCAGCCCGCATGGACGCCATCGGATTTCCGCAGACCGCACCCCGAATCCGGGGTGCGAGGCCAGCGGACGCTGCGGCAGAGCCAGCCGGCATGGTGGATGCGGTTCCCCTCAGAGGCTCTTTGCCAGGCGGGGATCGAGCGAGTCGCGCAGGCCGTCACCGAGCAGGTTCACGGCAAGCACCGTGATCGACAGGAAGACCGCCGGGAACAGCACGATATGCGGCCGGACCTGCCAGAGCGCCCTGCCCTCGGCCATGATATTGCCCCAGGACGGCGTCGCCGGCGGAATGCCGGCGCCGATGAAGGAGAGGATCGCCTCGACGATCATCGCGCTGGCGCAGATATAGGTCGCCTGCACGGTCATCGGCGCGATGGTGTTCGGCAGGATGTGGCGCATGATGATGCGCGGCGCGCGTGCACCGGCGGCCACCGCCGCCTCGACATAGGGCTGCTCGCGCAGGCTGAGCACCACGCCGCGCACCAGGCGGGCGACGCGCGGGATTTCGGCAATGGTGATGGCGATGATGACGTTCTGGACCGAGCCGCGCGTCAACGCCATCAGCGCGATCGCCAGCAGGATCGGCGGGATCGACATCATGCCGTCGATGCCCCGCATGACGATGCCGTCAGCCCGGCGCACGAAGCCTGCGAAAAGGCCGATCGCCAACCCGACCAGAGACGACAGGATGGCGACGGTGAAGCCGACAATCAGCGAAACCCGCGCGCCGTAGATGACACGGGAATAGATGTCGCGCCCGAGCATGTCAGTGCCGAACCAGTACTGCTCCGAGGGCATCCTGGTGCGCCTCGCCGGCGCGATCGCGGTCGGATCGACAGTCCAGAGCAGCGGCGCAAGGATGCCGATGAGGATCATGAGCAGCAACAGGCCGCCGCCGATCGCGACCGAGGGGTGCCGGCGCATGAAGCGCAGCAGGTTTCTCAGGGGTGATCTCTCTGGCCCGATCCCGGCCAGAGCGGGAGCCGCCACGGCGGCAGGGCTCTCGGAGCGCGTCGTCAATAGCGTATCCTCGGATCGAGAAGCGTGTAGACCAGATCGATGATGAGGTTCACCAGCACGTAGACGAAGCTGAACATCAGGACGACGCCCTGAATCACGGGATAGTCGCGCCGCAGGATGGCATCGACCGTCAGCCGGCCCAGTCCGGGAATGGCGAAGACGCTCTCGGTCACCACGGCACCGCCGATCAGCAGGGCGATGCCGATGCCGATGATCGTCACGATCGGGATCGCGGCATTCTTCAGCGCATGCAGGAACAGGACGCTGCGCTGGCCGAGCCCCTTGGAACGTGCCGTGCGGATGTAGTCCTGCTGCAGCACCTCGAGCATCGTCGCGCGCGTGATGCGGGCGATCAGCGCGATATAGACGAGGCCGAGCGTGACCGAGGGCAGGATGAGGTTCCGGAGCCAGGGCCACAGCCCTTCCGAGAGCGGCGTGTAGCCCTGCACCGGGAGCCAGTCGAGTTTCAGCGCAAAGACATAGGCCAGGAGATAGCCGACGACGAAGACCGGGATGGAAAAGCCGAGAACGGCAAAGGCCATCGCGAACTTGTCGACCCAGGTGCCTGCCTTCCAGGCCGCGATCACCCCCATCGGCACCGCGATGACGACCGCAAAGATCAGCGTCAGCACCATCAGCGAGACGGTCGGCTCGATGCGCTGGGAGATGAGCTGCGTCACCGGCAGCGAGGTGAAGATCGACGTGCCGAGATCACCCTGCAGCACCCTGAAGAGCCACTCGCCGAACCGTATCAGGTAGGGGCGGTCGAGCCCGAGGCTCAGCCTGATCTTCTCGACATCCGCGGGCGTCGCCTGATCACCCGCGATGACTGCCGCCGGATCTCCCGGCGCTATGTAGAGGAGAGAAAAGACGAACAGCGCCACGAAAGCCATCACCGGGATGGTCGTGATGATGCGTCTGACGATGAAAGCCAACATCGCGGCGCTGTATCCCTATCGTTGCAAATCAGGCCTTGGAGACGCCCCAGAAGAACGGCAACGGCCCGCTGACGACGCCCGAGACGTTCTTCCGCCAGGCTTGGTAGCCGAGATAGAAGCCGGTCGGCGCGTAGACGACATTCTGAACCGCCGCCTGGTTGAGCCGGCCCATGGCCGCCTTCTCCTCGGCGAGATCCTTGGCGTTGAACCAGTTCGTCACCTCGGTCTCGACGGCAGGCACGTCCGGCCAGCCGAACCAGGCCTTGTCGGCATTCGCGCGGATAGCCGTATACGAGGCCGGATTGATGCAGTCGGCGCCGGCATGCCAGGTGTGGAACATGCTCCAGCCGCCCTGGCCCGGTCCGGTCTTCTGGGCGCGCCGGGAACCGACCGTGCCCCAGTCTGTGGCGACGAAATCGACATTCATGCCGATGCGCTTGAGCAGATCGGCCGTGACGTCGCCCATCGCCTTGGTGGCGGACATGTCCTGCGCCACGACACAGACCACCGGCTCGCCCTTGTAGCCGGACTCGGCCAGCAGCTTCTTGGCGGCCTCGATATTGCGCATCTTGAGCATATCGCCGCCCTGCTCGGTGTAGAGCGGGGTGCCCGGCGTGAAGAAGCCGGGAAGCGGCTTCCAGAGCTTGTCGTCCTCGCCGACAAGCGCACGCATGTAGTCTTCCTGGTTCATCGCAGTCAGCACCGCCTGGCGCACCTTCAGATTGTTGAAGGGCGGGTGCAGGTGGTTCATGCGGAAGGCGCCGATATTGCCGAGCGGATCGCCGATATCGACATTGATATTCTTGTTGGCCTTGAGCACCGGCACGAGATCGGCGAGCGGCGTCTCCCACCAGTCGATCTCGCCATTCTGCAGCGCAGCGGCTGCCGTCGCCGGATCAGGCATGATCACCCACTCGATGCGATCGACCAGCATCTTCTTGCCGCCGGCGAGCCAGTTCGCCTGCTCGGAGCGCGGCACGTAATCGGCAAATTTCTCGAAGACCGCCTTGGCGCCCGGCACCCACTCATTGCGCAGGAACTTCATCGGTCCGGAGCCGACATATTCGGTGATCTGCTGGAACGGATCGGTCTTGGCGATGCGCTCGGGCATGATGAAGGAACAGGGAGCGTTGTTCTTCGCCAGCGCCAGCAGCATCTTCGGGAAGGGCTGCTTCAGCGACCATTTCCAGCTCCGGTCGTCGACCGCAACCAGTTCGTTCTGGATGGCGCGGAGCATCAGGCCCATCGGGTCGCGCGCCGACCAGCGCACGAGGCTCTGCACCACGTCCTTGGCGAGCACCGGCTCGCCGTCATGGAATTTGAGGCCGGGGCGGAGCTTGAAGGTCCAGGTCAGGCCGTCGGAGGAGACCTCCTCGCTTTCGACCATCTGGCGCTGCGGCTGGAACTTGTCGTCGATGCCGTAGAGCGTATCCCAGACCAGCGCAGCGGCGTTGCGAACGACATATTGCGTGCCCCAGATGGGGTCGAAATTCGCGAGATTGGCCTGCGGCACGAAGCGCAGGGTCTTGGCCGCTGCTCCTTGCGACAAGGCCGGCATGGACAGCCCCCCGGCGGCGGCCAGAGCGCCGGCACCAGTGGCAGATTTCAAGAATGTCCTGCGATCCATTACTCTCTCCCCTGAAACGGCTACCTCTGACGGGCGACCTTGAGGCGAGTGTGGGCGAGAAAGATCACCCTGACAACACGCCGCGCCGGTCGAAATCCGCGGCTGGGAGGCTTGCAGAGTCCGTGCCAAACGGTACCGGTTGGCCCCCAACGCCATGCACCCGCGCCAATCGAGCATAAATCCGCAGAAAATTGCGCAACGTCGGCTAAATCGATTTGATCGGCGCGCAACTGGCCTCATCACAGCGTCTTCCCAGCACGCGAAAGGTCCTCGCTGACCGGCGAAGACGAAGCGCCCGCTCAGGCCTCGTCACGCGCCACGCGCCAGACGCGCCCCCCTTCTGTCGCCCCGCAGAGTTCTGCTAGGCATTCGGGCGTTGACGCGGGTTTTTTGGGCAGGTCCATGCGCTTGGCAGTGGGGATATTGGTTCTGGGCTGCGCATTGGCGCTCTCGTTCGGCGCCAGCGTATCGGGTCAGGATCAGCCCCGTGTTCTGAAGCGGGTGAAGAGCTCGGCCGCGCCGGAAAGCACCGCACCAAGTCTCGAAACGGTGCCGTTCGTCGATGCGCATGTCCATCTCAACGACGAGGCCATGCAGATCGAACGGATGCGGCACTACGGGGCGAAGCGTGCCGTCGTGTTCTGGGGGCGCAACGGCGACAACGGGTCGATTGCCGATGCCGTCAAGCGCCGTCCCGACCTGTTCATCGGCTTTGCCTCGATTTCTCCGGAGCGCAGGGCTCATCGAAAGGCATGGGAGGATCAGGACCTGGCGCTGCTCGAGGAGCTCGACGGTCTCCTGGCCACCGGCCAGTTCAAGGGTATTGGCGAGATATCGGCAGTGCATTTTCCGTCGCCCGGTTTTCCCGAGGCGAACTACGATCCGGCGGGCCCGATGATGAGCGGGATCATGGCCCTGGCGCGCAAATACCGCGTGCCTGTCCTGGTCCATGTCGAATCGACACGGATGCGCGAACTGACATCGCTGCTCGAGGCCTTTCCCGATGTGAACCTGATCTGGGCCCATGGCGGTTACACGCCGCTGTTCCTGGCCCGCAGGATGCTCGAACGGCACCCCAACCTCTATTACGAGCTGAGCGCGCGAACCTGGCCAAGGCACCCGCGTTCCCCCGACTACACGATCCTGCAGGACGGCAGGAGTGTCTGGCCGGAATGGCTTGAGCTCATCGAGACGATGCCCGGCCGCTTCATCATCGGAACCGACGCAAGCCATCGCTCGCTGGAGAGCGAGCGGATGAAATTCGAGAGCGTGCAGTCTTTCCTGCGCCAGCTCAGCCCGGCAACGCGGGAACGGGTGGCACAAGCCAATCTGCTGGGGCTGTCCGAACCCAGGCCCTGACCGGCCCGGCTTCGCTCTTCAGGCCACTCTGACGGGCGCGTCGACACGCGCGAAAGGCTGCAATGCCTCAAATGCCGCCGCCGCACGCAGAACCAGCGCATCCCGGCCGAACGGCCCGACGATCTGCAGTCCCGCCGGCAACCCGGCCGATGTCAGGCCGCAGGGCACGGAGATGGCCGGTGCCTGGGTGATGTTGAAGGGGTAGGTGAATGGCGTCCAGCGCGTCCAGTCATCGCCATATCCGCCGTGGCCGGGGGCATTCCGTCCGACCTCGAAGGCCGGCAGGGGCAAAGTCGGCGTGAGCAGCAGATCGAAGCGCTCGTGGAACTGCGTCATATGACACGCAAGCGCATTGCGCTGGTTGAGCAGGGCGTCGACATAGGCCGAGCCCGGAATCTGCTCGCCAGCCTCGGCCACGGCCACGAGACCCGGGTCCATCTGCGCGCGCTTCTCCGGCCCCGCTCCGCGCAGGGCCAGGGCAGCCCCCGCCGACCACAATGTCATCAAGGTCTCAAGCGGATCGTCGAAACCGGGATCGACCTCCTCGACGCTCGCACCCAGCTCACGGAACGCAAGCGCCGCCGCCGCGGCGAGCGCTGCGATCTCGGGGTCAACGAGATGGTTGCCGCCAAGGCGCGGCGACCAGGCGATGCGCAGGCCCTTCACGCCACCGGCAAGGCCCGCAACGTAGTCCGGCGGGGGCTCGATCATCGCGGTCATGTCCCGGCCATCAGGCCGACCGATCGCGTTCATGGCGAGCGCCGTGTCTGCGACGGTGCGGGTCAGCGGGCCGAGATGGGCGAGGAAACCCATGGTCGAAACGGGATAGGCCGGCACGCGGCCATAGGTCGGCTTCAAGCCGACGACACCGGTGAAGGCCGCCGGGATTCGGACTGATCCGGCACCGTCGGTTCCGATATGGATGCAGCCGAGATTGAGCGCTGCGCATGAGGCCGCGCCGGAAGAGGAGCCGCCCGGCCCGGTTCGGACATCCCAGGGATTGCGCGTGATGCCCGAGAACGGTGAGTCGCCGACCCCCTTCCAGCCATATTCCGGCATCGTCGTCTTGCCGAGGAAGACGGTCCCGGCCTCACGCAACCGCGCCGCAGCCGGAGCGTCTTCCGGCCAGGGCGCGCCGGAGGCCAGCGCGGAGCCGCGGCGCATCGGCCAGCCCCTCACGCCGATATTGTCCTTGATCGTGACCGGCACGCCGTCGAGCGGACCGAGCGGAGCGCCCTTGAGCCAGCGTGCCTGCGAGGCCTCGGCCATGGCGAGCGTGACCTCGGCATCGCGCACGACGAAGGCGTTGATGTCGGGCTCGAAACGCTCGATGCGGTCGAGCGCGTCCTTGGCGACCTCGACCGGCGAGAGGCTGCGCCCAGCGTAGAGCTTGTTCAGCGCGACAGCAGACAGGGAAGCGATTGCGGTCATCGGCATCTCTCGTGAGGAGGAAGGACCAGGGCTGGGAGCAGATGTCCTTCGCGGCGCGCGCCGCGCTTGATCAGTTATTCGCCACGCGCCAGGCGGCACTGAGCAGGACATTGGCGCCGGCGACCATGTCCTCGTCAGTGCTGAGTTCCGCCGGGTTATGCGAGAGGCCGCCGATCGAGGGGATGAAGATCATCGCCGTCGGGCAGATGCGCGACATCATCTGGGCGTCGTGTCCCGCGCCCGAGATCATCCGGCGGATCGGCAGGCCGAGTTCAGTTGCGCTCATCTCCACGCCGTAGATCAGCTCCGATGCGAATTCGACCGCCGGAAAGCGGGCAAGATCGCGGAAGCYGATCTGGATGCCGTCCCGCTCGGAAAGCTCGGCGCAGAACGCCCGGACGGCGGCCTCCGCCTCAGTCAGGAGCGCATCCTTGGGATTGCGCAGGTCGAGCGACATGACCACGCTTTCCGGCACCACGTTGACGTTGCCGGGCTCGACGCGGATGACGCCGGAATTGGCAAGCTGGCCCGGAATCTTGCCCGTCAGCTCATTGGCGAAGAGGTTGATGCGCGCAGCCGCCAACCCGGGATCCCTGCGATAGGCCATCGGCGTCGTACCGGCATGGCTCGGGCGGCCCTTCAGCGTCAGCTCAAGCCAGGTGATGGCCTGGATGCCGGTGACAGCGCCGAGCCCGCCGCCCTCGCCTTCGAGCACCGGCCCCTGCTCGATATGGAGCTCGAGATAGGAATGCGCCTTGAGGAAACCGGGCCGCTCCGGGCCGTGATAGCCGATCCGCTTCAATTCGGTGCCGAGCACAGCCCCTTCGGCATCCTTCTCGGCATGGGCCGCTTCCACGCTCATGCCGCCGGCCCAGACATAGGAGCCGAGCATATCGGGATGGAATCGGGCGCCCTCTTCATTGGTGAAGGCGATCACCGCCATGTCGCGCTTCGGCGGCAATCCTGCATCGCGCAGCGCCGCCAGCACCTCGAGGCCGGCAATGACGCCGAGCGCGCCATCGAAGCGCCCGCCGGTGCCGACCGTGTCGATATGGGAGCCGAGGATGACGGCAGGTCCCTCCTCTCGCCCCTTCAGGATGCCGACGACGTTGCCGATCGCGTCGACCTTCACGTCGAGCCCGAGCGCCTTCATCTGCTCCACGAGCCAGTCACGCCCCTGCTTGTCCTCGTCGGAGAGAGCGAGCCGCCTGCAACCGCCTTCCGGCGTCGCGCCGATCTTCGACAAGGCTTCGAGCCTCGAGACCAATCGTGGCCCGTCGATCCGCAGGTTCGAGCTCATTCGCCAACTCTCCCAAAAGGCCGACCACAGGCCGCTAACGCATAAAGCATGAACGATGCCGGCCGCTCAGCCGGCGAGCAAGGCCGGCTTGCGCTTCTCGACCCAACCGGTTGCGTCCTCATAGGCCTGCGCGGCCTCGAGCAGCAGACGCTCCGCGTGGTTGGGCCCCCAGAGTTGCATGCCCATGGGCAAGCCCGCAGCGTTGAAGCCGACCGGGACACTGATCGCCGGACAACCCGACATCGTCACCGGGATCACCACCTCCATCCAGCGATGATAGGTGTCCATCGCGCGGCCGGCGATCGCGCGCGGCCAATGCGTTTCGACGGCAAAGGGAAAGACCTGGGCACTGGGCAGGACAAGCAGGTCGTAGCGTCCGAACAGGCCGCGCACATGCTGATACCAGGACGAGCGCAGATTCGAGGCCTTCATCACGTCGAAGGCCGAGAGCTTGAGGCCCTGCTCGACCTCGTGGCGCGCTTCGGGCTTGAGAAAGTCGCGCCGTGCCGGATCCGCATGGATGGGGGCCAGGCTCGCACCGACCTGCCAGGCCCTGAGTCTGGTCCAGGCCCCCCAGACGGCTTCGGGGTCGAAACCGAGGCTCGCCTCCTCGACCCGCGCCCCCATGTCCTCGAAGGCCTTCAAGGCTTCGCGGCAAAGCGACAAGATGCCATCCTCCATCGGCAGATGCCCACCGAGATCGCCAAGCCAGCCGATGCGGAGCCCGGCGATGTCGCGCTTGAGATTGCCCAGGAAGGCGGCCGGCTCCTCGCGGATCGAGAGCGGAACGCGCAGATCGTAGCCCGACTGCACGGCGAGCAGCGCGGCAAGATCGCGGGTCGTGCGCGCCATGGGACCAGCTACGCCCATCTGCGGAATGAAGACCTCGTCGCCACTCGAGGGCACGCGGCCATAGCCCGGCCGCATGCCGAGCACGTTGTTGAAGGCAGCCGGATTGCGCAGCGAGCCGGCATGGTCGCTGCCATCGGCCACCGGCAGCATGCGCAGCGCCAGCGCAACGGCAGCGCCACCGCTCGAGCCCCCCGAGGTCTTCGACTGGTCATAGGCGTTGCGCGTTGCCCCGAAGACCGGATTGAAGGTCTGCGAGCCCAGGCCGAATTCCGGCGTATTGCTCTTGCCGATGATGATGGCGCCAGCCGCCTTCATGCGCTCGACGAAAATGGCGTCGCTTTGCGCGATCTCGTCCTTGAAGAGCGGCGAGCCTTGCGTCGTCGCGAACCCCTTGGCGGCGGCAAGATCCTTGATGGCCTGCGGGAAGCCGTGCATCCAGCCACGCGACCGGCCTGCTGCCAATTCGGCATCCAACGCCTCGGCTTCCCCCAACAGATCGGAGCGGTGGCGCAGTGCCACCAGGGCATTGACCGTCGGGTTATGCCGCTCGATCTGATCGAGATAGGCGCCCATCACCTCGACGCAGGACAACTTGCGCGCGTGGATCGCGTGCGACAGCGCAACAGCGTCCAGGCCGACGATGTCGCCGGCCATGGCGGCGTTTCTCAAATCTGACATCCTTGACGGTTCCTCTGTCTTCTTCTTGCCGGTGATGATGGCCGTCATGGCCGAATGCCGGTAGCGACGTTTGCGCAGGGGCCGGATCGCGAAAACGCGCAGCGGGCCGCTCCCACACGCTCACGCGCCGAGCGCGGGCAAGCCCAGCGTGGCTGACCCTGTCCTGCACAGAAAATGGGCGCTAGAAGCGACGGCCCATGACCGATCTGGCCCTCCCCACTGCGCGCGCTCATCCCTGGCTCACAGAAGTCAGGGCCATGCTCGCCCTGAGCTGGCCCATGGTGCTCACCAATGTGGCGCAGACGGCGATGACGGCAACCGATGTGGTGATGATGGGACATCTCGGCCCCGACTCGCTCGCGGCCGGAGCGCTCGGAGCCAATCTCTACACGGCGGTCCTGATTTTCGGCATCGGCGTCATGGCAGCGGTCGCGCCGATGATCTCGATCGAGCTCGGGCGCAACCGCCATGCAGTGCGCGACGTGCGCCGCACCGTGCGCCAGGGTCTCTGGGTGGCAGCGACACTGGTCGGACCGATGTGGCTGTTCCTGTGGCAGGGCGAAGCGATCCTGCGCGCCATGGGGCAGGATCCAGCGCTTTCCGCGGCGGCCGCGAGCTATGTCCACACCCTGCAATGGAGCCTGCTGCCGTTCTTCTTCTATCTGGTCCTGCGCGGCTTCGTCGCGGCCTTGCAGCGGCCATTCTGGGCCTTCGTGGTCGTGCTGTTCGCCGTCGCATTCAATGTCTTTGCCAACTGGTGCCTGATGTTCGGGCGGCTCGGCTTCCCGGCCCTCGGTCTGCCGGGTTCGGGGATCGCCACCGCACTCTCCTCGACCCTGATGTTCCTTGGACTTGCCATTGTCGTTTCGGTCGACAGGCGTTTCCGGCGATTTCATCTTTTCGGGCGCTTCTGGGTGCCGGACTGGCCGCGATATCGCGCCTTCTGGCGGCTCGGCTTCCCGATCGGCCTGACGCTCGCCTTCGAGGTCGTGATCTTCAACGGCGCCGCCTTCCTGATGGGGCTGATCGGCTCGACCTCGCTGGCCGCGCATGCGATCGCCATTCAGATCGCGTCCCTGACCTTCATGGTGCCGATGGGCATCGGCCAGGCCGGCACCGTGCGTGTCGGCCGCGCCTATGGTGCCGGCGATCGCGACGGCATCACGCGTGCCGGCACCACCGCGATCGTGCTCGCGATCTCCTTCATGGCGCTGACCGCGCTCGTGATGCTGCTGGCTCCCCACCTGCTGGTCGCGCCCTTTCTTGATGCCAGCAAACCGGGTTCGCAGGCTGTTGCCGAACTCGCGATGCGCTTCCTCCTGTTCGCAGCGATCTTCCAGATTGCCGACGGCGCACAGGTGGTCGGTTCCTGCATCCTCAGGGGCCTGCGCGACACGCGCGTGCCGATGATCCTGGCCGGCCTGGGCTATTGGGGCATCGGGCTGCCGCTTTCGGCGGCTCTCGGCTTCTGGACACCGCTCGCCGGCAGCGGAATCTGGATCGGACTGGCGACCGGCCTTGCCGTGGTGGCGGTGCTGATGCTGTGGCGCTGGTCGCAGCGCGAAAGGCTCGGCCTGGTCGCGCCCGCGTCGACGCCAAGCTAGGTTGCACCGGCATTGCAGGGCGGACACAGCAAGCCGCCAGCGATGTCGCCGGTTTCCAGGAGTTTGCGCGATTCGGCGCTCTTTTTGCCAAGCACCCGCCTGATCGCCTGATAACACGGCCGATTTCCCGGTGTTTTCGAGCTGTTGCGGATTCAGCACAGCCAGCTGAAGACACAATTTCGCCGCACTGTGTTCACCCCACGGCCACGCCATCCGCCTTGAACCCCATTGGGCGAAGACGTGGAACACCGTGGAACTGCGCGATCGCTCGTCCGTTGCTAGTCCCGCAAGACCAAGAATACGCGAGCCAAACTGATGTCCTTCGACTCGATCGCCGGCGCACTCCGCCATCGCCTCTTCAAGCGCATGATGGTGCTGCTCTTGCCGCTATCGCTGGCAGCCTGTGTCGGCGCGCGCCAGCAAGCCCTCGAGGCCGCGAGACCTGCCGGACCGAGCGCGGCTGCACTCGCCATGTATGGCGAGATGCCCGACGAGAAGTTCCCTCTGCCTGAAACCGACATTACCGAAGTCGACCCGCGCTTCCTGAGGCAGGAAGTCGCCTATCCGACCAGCGAGCGGCCCGGCACGATCGTCGTCGACACCAACAAGCGCTATCTCTATCTGGTCCGAGAGAACGGCCGTGCCATCCGCTACGGCATCGGCGTCGGCAAGCAGGGCATGTCCTGGCGCGGTCGCGCAACCGTTGCCCGCAAGGCAGCCTGGCCGCGCTGGACCCCGACCCCTGCGATGATCGCGCGTGATCCTGCCAAGAACCGCCCCTGGGCCGGCGGCATGGACGCGGGCCTCGAGAACCCGCTCGGCGCGCGCGCGCTCTATCTCTATCAGGGTGACCGCGACACCCTCTATCGCATCCACGGCACCTCGGAGCCCTGGACCATCGGCACGGCGGTTTCGAGCGGCTGCATCCGCATGTTCAACCAGGATATCATCGACCTGCACAGCCGCGTGCCCACCGGCACCACCGTCGTGGTCCTCAACCGCACCCCGCTGCTGAAGCCGGAGCCCGGCGAGAATTTCGACGAATTCGTCTCCGAAGGTGTCGAGCCGGCCGAGCCGTTCGAAGGCTGATCGCCACCCTCCGTCATCGCCCAGAGATTGGCGCGCATCACCAACCCATAGGGTTCGGTGTTGCGCGCCTCTTCATTTCCCAGCGCCTTAAATTGATATAGGCGGTGCTAGGGCGGGGAGCCGTGCTCCAGCTGCCGCATACGAGAGGCCCGGATCAATCCCGCTCCGGCCCGCGAGAGAGGACGACACCTCATGCGCGTGACGATGATCGGTTCGGGCTATGTTGGCCTGGTCTCGGGTGCCTGCTTCGCTGATTTCGGCCATGTCGTGACCTGCGTCGACACCGACGCTCGCAAGATCGAGGCGCTCAACCGCGGCGAGATCCCGATCTTCGAGCCCGGCCTGGACGATCTCGTCGCCAAGAATGTGCGCGAAGGCCGCCTCTCCTTCACGACCGAGCTGGCCGGTGCCGTCCGCGGCGCCGACGCGGTCTTCATCGCAGTCGGTACCCCGGCCAGGCGTGGCGACGGCCATGCCGACCTCTCCTATGTCTATCAGGCCGCTCGCGACGTCGTGGCCGAGCTTGAAGGCTTCACCGTCGTCGTCACCAAGTCGACCGTTCCGGTCGGCACCGGCGACGAGGTTGAGCGGATCATGCGGGAGAGCCGGCCGGAGGCCGATTTCGCTGTGGTCTCGAACCCGGAATTCCTGCGCGAGGGCGCCGCGATCAGCGACTTCAAGCGTCCGGACCGGATCGTGATCGGCACCGACGATGCACGCGGGCGCGCCGTGATGGAGGACATCTACCGGCCGCTCTATCTCAATGCCGCGCCCCTTCTCTTCACCTCGCGCCGAACCTCCGAGCTGATCAAATACGCCGCCAACGCCTATCTCGCGACCAAGATCACCTTCATCAATGAAATGGCCGACCTCTGCGAGGCCGTCGGCGCGAATGTCCAGGAGGTCGCGCGCGGCATCGGCCTCGACAATCGCATCGGCGCGAAGTTCCTGCATGCCGGCCCCGGCTATGGCGGCTCCTGCTTTCCGAAAGATACGCTGGCCTTGATGAAGACGGCGCAGGACCTCGCTGCTCCGCTGCGGATCGTCGAGACCGTCGTCGCCGTCAATGACCAGCGCAAGCGCGCCATGGCCCGCAAGGTGCTCGCCGCCTGCGGTGGTTCGGTGCGCGGCAAGCGAATCGCCATCCTTGGCCTCGCCTTCAAGCCGAACACCGACGACATGCGCGAAGCGCCCTCGATCGCGATCATCACCGCGCTCCAGGATGCCGGGGCCGAGATCGTTGCCTATGATCCCGAGAGCATGGATGCGGCCAAGCCTCTGCTGCCCGGAATCTCCTATGCGAGTGACGCCTATTCCTGCATCAGGGGCGCAGATGCGCTGGTGATCGTGACGGAATGGGATGCTTTTCGTGCGCTCGACCTCGCCGCGGTCAAGGCCGCGCTACGCGAACCCGTCGTTGTCGATCTGCGCAATATCTACCGCTCGGACGACATGCGCCGCCGTGGCTTCCAGTACAGCAATGTCGGCAATGCCTGATCGACGCACTGCCTTGATAGCGTCACAGGCAGTCCCCACCTCTTGACGCGGCGGCGCACCCGCGCCGTCCAAACGAGAGGAGATGACGATGACGCCGCAAGAACGCGACGTGATCGCCGGGATTTTCGATCGCCTGAGACAGGCGGCCAACCAGCCCCGCGACCCCGAGGCTGAACGCTACATCGCGGAGCGCCTGCGCGAGCAGCCCTATGCGCCCTATGCCATGGCGCAGGCCGTCTACGTTCAGGAACAGGCGCTGACCAACCTTCAGGCCCAGGTCGAGGAACTGCAGGCGCAGGTTCGTGACCTGCAGAGCCGACCGAGCGAGGCTCCGGCGCAGGCCGGCGGCTTCCTGTCGGGCATCTTCGGCGGCGCATCTCGGCCAGCTGACGCCCCGGCACGCAGCGGTTCCGTGCCGGCCTTCCCGGCGCGCCCGGCAGGGCAGGCCCCATCGGCCGCCTGGACCGGTCAGCAACCGCAGCAGCAGCCAGCCCCCGGTCAGGCTTTCGGCGGCCCGCAAGGCCAGCAGCAGGCGGGCCCCTGGGCGAACCAGCAGGCCCAGGCGCCCGGACGTGGCGGTGGCTTCATGGCCTCAGCGCTGACGACGGCAGCCGGCGTCGCTGGCGGCATGATGCTCGGCAATGTCCTGACCAACGCCTTTGGCGGCGGCAAGGGCGGCGAGGCAAAAGCCGCGGAGACGGCAGATGCCAGCAAGGCGGCCGACGCCAGCAAACCGGCCGATACGGCTGAAAAGGATGCCGGCACCGCCGACAACCAGCAGGCGGCCTATGATCAGGGTGCTTCCGACCAGGCAACCTACGATCAGGCCAGCTACGACGAGCCCTATGAACCCGGCCAGGACGACGACCCCATCGATGATGGCGGCGACTGGGCCTGATTCCGGCTGCGTCCACCCGTACCAACAACGGCTCGCCCTCCGGCGGGCCGTTTTCGTTGGGGGCCTTCCCAACCCGGCGCGCATCTCTTAGATTAGAATAATTCTAATCTAAGAGATGATCATGAAACGCATCGACGATCTGGACGAGGCCGAGATCCTCGCGCTCGCGATCGCCAATGAGGAAGAGGATTCCCGAATCTACCTTTCCCTCGCCAATCGCCTTCGGCCGATCTACCCGCATTCCGCCGAGGTCTTCGACGAGATGGCGGCGGAAGAGCAAAGTCATCGCCACAGCCTGCTTTCGCTCTATGAGCGGCGCTTCGGCAAGGAACTGCCCTACATCACCCGCCAGGATGTGAAGGGGTTCCTGAAGCGCAACCCGGTCTGGCTGATGGACGGGCTGCGACTCGACACCGCCCGGACGCAAGCGGCGCTGATGGAAGAGGAAGCCTCGGGCTTCTACGCTCGTGCAGCGCAACGGGCGCATGACGTCGAGACGCGCAAACTGCTGGCTGACCTTTCCGAAGCCGAGAAATCGCATCAAAGCCTGGCGCAGCGCCTCGGCGAAACCATCCTGACCTCGGATGCGACCGCCGAGGAAGACCAGACCCGTCATCGCCTGTTCCTGCTGCAGATCGTTCAGCCAGGGCTTGCCGGATTGATCGACGGTTTCGACGCTCGCGCCGATATTCGCGGCCGCCTTCGCGACCCATGATTCCTGGAATGCCTTCCAGGTCGGCCTCGCCGCATCGGTCGGCGCGGGCATCAGCATGGGCCTCACCGAAGCTCTCTCGGATGACGGGACCATCACGGGACGGGGGCATCCCTGGGTGCGTGGTGCTGCCTGCGGCGTCGCGACCACGGTCGGCGGGCTCGGCCATACCCTGCCCTACCTCATCCCCGATTTCTGGACCGCCACGGCCATCGCCGGCATCATCGTGGCGATCGAGTTGATCGTGATCGCCTGGGTCCGCTGGCGCTATATGGAGACGCCGTTCACATCGGCGATCGTCCAGATCGTGCTCGGTGGCCTGCTGGTCCTTGCGACCGGCATTTTCATCGGAAGCTCGTGACGGCTGCGCAGGTGGTGAGCCGCCTCAGATCACCAGCACCTTTGCGCCGACCCGCACCCGGCCATAGAGGTCCGTCACATCGTCATTGGTCATCCGGATGCAGCCCGAGGAAACGGCTTGACCGATCGTGTGCGGCTCGTTCGTGCCGTGGATGCGATAGAGCGACGACCCGAGATAGAGCGCGCGCGCGCCCATCGGATTCTCGGGCCCGCCGGACATGAAGCGCGGCAGATCCGGGCGGCGTTTCAGCATCTCGGCCGGCGGCGTCCAGCTCGGCCATTCCGCCTTGCGCGTCACAGCCTTCATGCCAGCCCATTCGAAACCTGGTCGCCCAACGCCGATGCCATAGCGCAAGGCGCGGCCACCAGGCTGGACGAGAAAAAGAAACTTCCGCGGCGTGTCGATGACGATGGTGCCCGGTTTGTGCGGGCCGTCATAGGCGACTTCCTGCTTCTGGAAACGCGGATCGAGCACGCGCTCGATCGGCCGTTGCATCTGCATGGGCTCACCGAGCGCGGCCATGCGGCGCCCCGGAGCCCGCGGCTCGGATGCCTGCTCGAACGGATCGGCGCCATAGCCCTGCCCGGGTACGACGCGCTGGCCATAGGCGGAGTAGCCGCCCGGCCGATTATAGACCGCCCCGCCCCGGCCCTGGGGCGTCGGGTCCCGACCGGTCATCAGCATCTCGATGAAGCCGCCACCGTAGTTGCCACGCGCGGTAGAGCCGGTCACCAGAGGATCGGCTGGGCGCCCGTAGCTCTGCGCGGAGACGGGGCCGTTGGTGGCGCACATCCCGGACAGGATCGCGAGCGGAACGAACAGGACGGGACGCATGACGCAACTCTCTTCAGCAAGCTGCGAAGAGCCTGGGGAGCCGCCCTCAAAGGAATGGTGAATCGCTGCCGCTTCGTCAGCGTTTCCGCCAGCAATCGCGTGACTTCAGCGAATTAACCTTAGCAACCCGCCTAGAGAGAGAGTGAACGAAGCGTTTCGGGTGACCGTGCAGAGCTCTTCGGCAGGCGCCGGGCTATCGGGCAAACCTTGCCATCTCATCGGGCCGCGCGGCTTTTGCGCATGACCCACCACAAGGAAAGCCGGGAGCGGCTCCGCATCACGTCGCAACCCAGGATGACAACCGCATAGACGAGCGCCCCCACGCCGACTTGGAGCACGAGTTCGATGGGGGCCGCGAAACGGCCGGACAGCGGCCAGGTTGCAGCAACCATCGACAGCACGGCGAGGAGCACGCAGGCGCAATCTCGCAGTGGCGGCCAGATCGGCAGCGAACGGAGTGCCGCAGCCGCAGTCACCCCGAGCGCGACAATGAAAGCACTTGCCTGCGCATAGGCGTAACGCTGCGGTCCCGCCGCTCCGAGGGGAGTGAGCACCAGCAGCAGATTGCAGGCCAGGCCGAGGCCCGTTGCCATGGGCGCGATGCGGGTGCGCTTGTCCAGGAGAAAGACCGGGATGAAGGCCGCCTGCKAGATCGTCAAAGCCACGAACCCGGGGATCAGGATCGACATATAGGCCGAGAAATGACCGTGAAAGCTCGGCGGAACCAGAAGCCGTTCAAAGGCGGGGAGGACAAGCCACAGTCCGGCGGCAGCGGGGAGCGCCACCATCAAGACCACGACGACGTTCTCCGCGATACGACGCAGTGCCGCCCGTCGCCCGCGCGTCTCGTCGAGGCGAATGACCTCTCGCAGGAGCACGATCTCCAGGGTCGAGGCGAGCGTGCCGAAGAGCTTCAGCCCCATATCCGAGGCCAGGGAGAAATAGCCGGCCTCGGCAAAGCCATGGGCGCCGGCGAGCAGGGAGCGGTTGATCAGCGGGATCAGCGAGTAGACCGCATTGCTGCCGATCAGCGGCAGGGAATAGATGAAGAAGCTCCAGGCGACGGCCTTGTCGGCCGCCGACAGCGAAAGCGGCGCATCGGCCAGCGCCCGCCGGACGAGAAGCAGCGCCACCACCACGCTGATCAGGCCGCCAAGCAGAACAATGGCGGGATCATGCGTGATCCAGGCTCCGCCAACCATCAGGATCAGCGCCAGAACGTTCTTGACGATGATCAGCTTGGCATAGGCGGCGTCGAGGAAGCGGGCCCGCGCAATCGCGCCATGATAGTCGAACAGCCCAGCCCCGATGCCGCCGAGCACGGCAGCCGCAAGCAGCATCGCCGGCAGGCGGAAATCGATGCCTGCCACGATCGCCGCGATCAGCAGGCCGGACAGGGCAATGCTGATGCCGGCCGCCAGGATATCCAGTGTCGCGCGGATCTCCGGCTGCTTCTCGCGCGCCGCCAAGGAGTAGAAGCGGATCGCGGAGACCCTCAGCCAGTCGAGCAGCGCGGTGTTCACCAGCACGACGATGGCCGCGCCAATGGCGTAGAGTCCAAAAGCCGCGGGCCCGAGAAAATAGGCGATGAGCAGACCGAGGACGAAATTCAGCCCGGCATTGATGATGAAGGGCACGAGAACAGTCATATGATCCCGGTCATGGCGCCAGCACGAAGCTGCCGCGCGACTCACACGGCAACCACATCATCGATATACAACTGCCCTAACCGTCCGCTCGTGCATTTCCAAGCGGAAGCGCGTCGAATATCTGGCCATTCGCGTTCCGGATTCCGCTGGTGTCGAGCGACCGGCGCAGCAGCGCCGAAACAGACCGCCGATGCGGCATGTGCATTGCTGAGCTGAACGGCATGCGCGCAGCGGTTGCGCCTCCCCCTTGCGCCAATCCGGATTGGCCTGCATCGCTGCGGCATGACCGCAAGCCTCCCGCCGCTTCGCGCCGCGCGCGACGATGATTCAGAACCGCTCGCCGCCCTGATCGCCGCGAGCTTCGCCGAATATCCCGATTGCCATTTCGACTGGTCGGAGTTTCCGGAGTTGCGGAGGCCGGCGAGCCATTTCGCGGCCAAGGGCGGCCGGCTCTGGATCGCAGAGGCGCCTGATGGCGGGATCGCCGGGTCGCTCGGCATCTTTTCAGTTCCCGAACAGAATGCCGCCGAGCTTGCGAAGGTCTACGTTTCTCCCGCCTGGCGCGGCGCCGGCCTTGCGCAGGTGCTCTTTGCAGAGGCGCTGCGCTTCGCGGAAGCCGGCAACCATGCAGAGATGATCCTGTGGTCCGACGCGCGCTTTGCACGCGGCCATCGCTTCTACGAGAAGCTCGGCTTCGTCCGCTGGCCGGGGCAGCGCTATCTCGGCGATATCTCCTTCAGCTGGGAGTATCATTTCCGCAAGCGCCTCACCGGCCAACCGGAATGACCGCAGGCACAGCGCTCCGAGCCGTCTTCGGCATCGCCCTGCTCACCGCAATGGACGCGGTGATCAAGGCGCAGATGCAGCACCATCCCTTCATCGTCACCCTGTTCATGCGCTTTGCCGCAGGCGGCCTTTGCGCCCTCATCGTGCTTGCGGCGGTGCGCCCGGCCTTCCCGACCCGCAGCAGCCTGATCGGCAATGTCGTGCGCGTGCCGCTCGTAGTGCTCACCGCCGGCAGCTTTTTCTATTCCATCTCGGTGCTGCCTCTGGCGGAGGCGCTTACCCTGTCCTTCCTCGCGCCGGTCTTCGTCGCCCTGCTCGGCGGATTTTTGCTCAAGGAACGGCTCGACGGGCGCATTCTCCAGGCCCTCGGCTTCGGCCTGCTCGGCATGCTCGTCATGGTCTGGCCCAGGCTGCAGGGCGGCGTCACCGGAGCGGAGCTCGGCGTCGCCGCAGCCCTGTTCTCAGCAGTGTCCTATGCGTTCAATCTGATCCTGCTGCGACGGATCGCCGTGAAGGAACATCCGGCCGTCATCGTCGCCTTCCAGAATTGCGGGCCGGCGCTCTGCCTCGCCATTCCTGCCTGGCTCGCCTTCGTGCCCATGACCGGCAAGGACCTGCTTGCCTATCTCAGCGCCGGCCTGCTCGGCGTCGCCGGCCATCTCATGCTGACCTCCGCCTTTGCTCGCGCAGCCGCGTCGCGGCTCGCGCCAATCGAGTACACGGCGCTTGTCTGGGCGAGCCTGCTCGGGTTTGCCTTCTTCGGCGAAATTCCGCTCTGGACCACCTATGCGGGCGCCGTCTTGATCGTCGCCGGCGCCGTTGCGGTCAGCAGACGCTAGAGCATCGGCCCGAAGGCTGGATTTCGGCTTTCGGGAAGGCCAATGCAAACACGGACGATCAGATCATCCCGCCGGATGCGATATCCCGTCCGACAATCGAGCCGCTGCCGCAAAAGCGCCCGATTGATTGCGACTTCTGCAGCCGTCCGAACAGCACGCGGAGGGGCCCGCGGTTGAGTGCGTTCTTCATCGCGGCAGCGCTGTGATCCATGAGGTTCTTCCGACATCCGCGTCACGGATCGCAAGCCCATGGCGCCATCGGCTCGCTCGGTCTGCATGTCGGTCTTTTGGGGGCTTTGATCTGGCTCCCCAGTATCGAGCCGTTGACACCGGCCCCGGAGGACAGCATCGAGGTCGAGTTGGTCACGCAGCAACAGGCCGAAGCCGTGGCCGAACCAAGGCAGCAGGAGCCCGTTCCCGAGGCTCCGAAGCCTGCACCGCCAGAGATCACTGCCGCAGCGCCGCAGTCTCCTCCGCAGCCCCGGCCCAATACCCCTCCTGTCGTTGCGGCGCCCGTCATGATCCGAGCAAGACGAACGCTATCCGGCAAGGTCCTTGCCGAACCGCGCAGCCGGCAGGCGCGGGAAGCCCTGACCCACCTGGATCCCTCAGAGCGCATCGAGCAATTATGCAACCTCGAAGCGATGAGCCAGATCCAGGCATGGAAAGCAGAGTTCCAGCCGGACAGGGTTGTCGCCTACGCCATGGCGGACACCAGATTCTCGGCGGGAATGCTGCAGGCCGACGGCGCCGCCTTCCGCAGCAAGCAGCAATGGTACAGGCTCAGGTTCAGATGCGAGACCACGCCCGATCGCAGCAAGGTTGCCGGTTTCGAGTTCCTGGTCGGCGATGCGGTTCCCCGCAGCGAATGGTCCGCGCGGAATCTTCCCACGACGCACTGAAGGAGGCGGTAGCGCCCTGGCAGGCGCCGTGATCCATCAGCCATCCGGCTGCCCACAATAGGCCTCGATCCGATAGCCGTCGGGATCGATTGCGAAGGCCGCGTAATAGTTCGGCCCGTAATCCGCCCGCAGCCCTGGCACGCCATTGTCCTTGCCGCCCGCCTTCATCGCTGCCGCATGAAAGGCGTCGACGCTCGCCCGACTGGGGGCCGCGAAGCAGAAGTGCAGGTTCGAGCCCGGATCCGGCGGGACAGGAGCCTGGGCCCTGCCGATCCAGAATGCGACCGCATCGCCGCCATAGCCCAGCGAATTGTCGTCATGGCTCAGGCAGCGGTAGCCGAGGGCACTGAGCGACGCGTCGTAGAAGCGCTTTGCGCGAGCGATCTCGCGAACGCCAATCGAGACATGGTCAAGCATGGTGGTTCTCCTCAGGGGGCTTCAGGTGGCGAGGCGCCGGGCGCGGAAAGCGGCCTTCAGGCGCCAGGTCTTTCCGTCATCGGATGAAAGGTCTCCGAGCCAGCGGAAAGCGTTCGGTGTGATCTCGGTAAAGCGCCACCGGATCGCCGTGCCGTCCTCCAGCTTGCCGTGCTGGACGATATCTGGCCCCTCGGCCCGACCGAGCTGACGCGTGTAATACTGCTTGAGCGGGTCGCTCCAGAGGATATGCCAGGCGTCGAGCGCGGGGTCGTAGACCCTCAGCGTCGTGCCGTGGAAGAAGCCGGGCAGGATCCAGACATCCTGGATCGCCCGTCCGCCCAGCACCCAACCGAAACAGATCTCACCCTTGCCTTCGTGCCGAGTGCCATCATCGGCATGCATCACGGCATCCATCGCCCATGCCCCGATGAGCCAGCTGTAGAGACCCATCTGCTCGACCCGATCGGGAGCGGGCCCGCCGGCATGGAGTACCTCCTTCAAAGCGGTGATGGCCACTGCCATGTTCAGGCTCCAGTGCTGTGCAATGTGCCCCGAGTTAGGCTGCTCTCACCGCTTTGCGCTTGGGAAAAATTGCTGAATTAAGATGACCGCGACGTCGCAACTTCTGGCATCCGGCCCGGGCTGGCGGGTGCGTGACATCGTCTGCACGGCGGGCCCGTCCGATCCTGCCTTCGAGGAACGGCATGAGCATTGCTGCATCGCTGTCGTCACCGCGGGCAGCTTTCAGTATCGCTCTTCACTCGGAACCGCCGTGCTCGCGCCGGGCGCGATCCTGCTCGGAAATCGAGGCACGTGCTTCGAATGCGGCCACGAACACGCTATCGGCGATCGCTGCCTCGCCTTCCAGTTCGAGCCCGAACACCTGGAAGACATCGTAGCCGGCGTGCCGGCAGCCAAGCGGTTCGAATTTGCGCGGGCCTGCCTGCCACCGTCGCTGGCATCGTCCCGGCTCGCGGCAGTAGCGGAGGCCGCGCGCTGCGATGCAAACCAGCTCGAGGAGATCGCGGTTCGGCTTGCTGGCGCTGTCGCAGCCCTGCAGAATGGCGAGCCCCCGGCGGCGGTCGCCCCCAGCGCCCAGGACGCGCGCCGGGTCACCAGAGCATTGCGGCTGATAGAAGCTGAAAGCGAGCAGCCGTTGACGCTCGCCGGTCTCGCCCGCGAGGCGGCGATGAGCCGCTATCATTTTCTGCGAACTTTCCGGACGCTCATCGGCATGACGCCGCATCAGTTCCTGCTGCGGACACGGATGCACCGTGCCGCGACGATGCTTCGCCGGTCCGACCTGACGATCGCGAACATCGCGTTCGATGCAGGCTTCGGCGATCTCTCGACCTTCAATCGCCGCTTCCGGCAGGTGATGGGGGCCAGTCCGAGTGCCTATCGCGCCCAGCCCTAGCGCCAGCGATGGTAGGTCAGCGCGAGCCCGATGCAGTGTTCGAGCGGCCCGACAGGAATCTCCTCCTCCTCCCGGAAGACGAGGGCGCGGCTGCCTTCGAAGCGAAAGGTGTCGGGGTAGTGACGCGCGAAGGTCTCGACCAGTGTCGTCTGGCAATGGACATACATCGCGTAGTGCTTGCTCGATCCCTTCAACGCAGCGACCCTTACGGTCGTCCCCACACGCTGTTTCACAGGGAAATAGGCAGGCTCGCCCCATTTCAGGGTTTCGACGAGTCCGCCGAGCCCGGTCGTCCGGGCGCCTGTGTCGAGGATAAGCTGACGCAGCCGGAGCAGCGGCGTCCTCAGCGGCTCAGCGAATGACTGAAAAGCTGCGTCGACCGCGAGATCCTAGAACGCTGCGAATTGCATGGACAACTCCGCCCCGGGGCATCGGCGCGTATCCTAGTCACGAACCGCTGGACGACGCCACTTCAGCGGCCTGCCGCAACGCCGACCGGAAAGATCATGCAGGTTTCGGTGCCATGCGCGAGCAGCTTGCCGCGCTCGTCGGTGAGCCTGCCTTCGGTCGTCGCGATCGTGCCGCCGCGATGGATCAGCTTGCCTTCGCACCGTACGATCCCGCCACCCGGCATCACCGGGCGGACATAGTTGATCTTCATCTCGAGCGTCGTGTAGCCCTCCCCGGCCTTCAGCGTCGCGTGCGCCGCACAGGCCATGGCTGAATCGAGGATCGTCGCGGTCCAGCCGCCATGGATCGTGCCAAGCGGATTGAAGTAGCGCGCCGACGGCTTGCCGACGAACACCACCCGCCCCTCCTCGACCTCCGCGAGATCGAAATCCATGGCATCGGCGAAGGGCGCGCCGGGATGTCGCCCCTCCATCATGCCACGCAGGAAGGACACACCGTCTTCGGCCAGCAAGACTTCGCGTGAGACGACGCCGATCTTTCGCGACATGGACAGCCCTCGATTAACGTGCAGATACACGTTACTGAGAAGCCGCGCACGGTCAAGGCCTGCTTCCACCCGAGACAGCGTTCAGGTCGCGCCGCGGGCAACCCGCCGCAAGGCCCGCAGGCCATCGCGGGTCTCGTTCCATCGTTCCCGGCCGAGCCCGCCCTCGATGCGCTCCTGCGCCGCCTGCCAGTAAGGGATCGCGGCCTCGATCGCCGCGCGGCCCTTGTCGGTCACGGCATAGACCAGGGCCCTCCCCTTGCACTCCAGCGGTTCGATCAGCGCCTCCGCGGCGAGCAATTGCAGGTTGCGGGTGAGCGAGGTGCGTTCCAGCGCAAAACGCTCGGCCAGCTCGGTCACGGATCGGAAGGCGCCGGTGCTGAGCGCCGAGAGCAGGACGAACTGGGTGATCTTCAGCCCGCTCGGCCGCATCGCCTCGTCATAGGCGCGCGTGACGGCGCGTGCAGTCATTCGAACGTGCAAGGCGACGCAGGAACGGGCGATGTCGTCAAGCCGGGGATCGGGCACGGGCTCGGTCATTCCAACAGGATAGCGCGTCGCATGGGATTGCGCAGCATCCCTCTTGCCATGCCCTGTCTTGCGACGCCCCGCTTGCCGCGCCGCAATTTCGATTCACTTTCCGCCGAGAAGCTTCCTTGACTCATCCGGGGGGCGAGCCTATCTCCGCGGCATCCGTTAGCACTCGATCCTCGAGACTGCTAACAGATGCCGGCAGCGTTTCCACGCAGGCCGCGCGTTCCGTTTCTACCTTCTTAGAGGAAGACAGAACCATGAAGTTCCGTCCGCTGCATGACCGCGTCGTGGTCCGTCGCCTTGATGGCGAAGAGAAGACCAAGGGTGGCATCATCATCCCCGAAACCGCCAAGGAAAAGCCCCAAGAGGGTGAAGT